>NZ_CP037422.1:7079951-7218541 GCF_007748175.1 Gimesia aquarii | reverse complement strand
CGTCTCAAAGAATTCTTGTCATTCACTGTAAATCAAAGTTTGAACATACGGGTTTGACTTTGTGAGCTAATAATGGCTGAGTCTGATTCACTGATGAAATCAACGGAAATGTTCAAATTACTGCAGATATTTTCCAGTGCGATTTGCAGATTCATGATGTCTAAAGATTTTGGGACAGCAATCTTGATCATCATTTCAAAGGTTTGTCCATCTTCAGAGCTGGTTGCCGAGAGGTCCAGAATATCAACGCCATCTTGCCCGAGTTGTGAAGAGATAATTCTGAGAATGCCTGAACGATTACTTCCAGAAATAGCGAGCAAATACTTGTCACACTCTCTCGGCGAAAGAATAGTGGGAATTTCCACATCCGGATCCTTGACACACACATCTACATGAAAGGCATTACAGATTCCTTCGATATGTTCTTGAATCAAAGTGGGATCACGCTGTTCAGGAAAATCGGCAGCGATCACAATTGAGAAAAAGTTCTGAATCATAGCAATGCTGGCTTCATGAAGATTTGCGCCCAATTCGTCCATGGCGGTTGTCACAGCTGCCATGATTCCGACACGATTTGCGGATAGTAAAGAGATTATATAGCGTTTCATATCAGACTCCGGTTCTGTCGATGTATAAACGAATTACGCCACACAAGTTTGCCTGTTATATCAGTAAACCAGCATTGTAGCGAATCGGACTTCAAAAAAGCGATATGTAAACAAAAATTATCTACATACCATCTTAATCGCTTGGAATCGAAGTTGGTTCTTAAAGCTTTCATTTAAAACAATATTGCTGTAAGTTGTTAAATATCAATGGTTCCGATCATCTGACCAATCAAATCATGCTGCCTGAACTAATTCGAATGGAAATGATTAATGGTACGACTTGTCTCTCTTTCCGTGATACTCTGTTTAATTCTTTTTTTAGGAATTACGTTTTTCAGAGTGATCATGCCTTTTCTATTGCCGCTCTTTCTGGCCGCTGTTGTTGCCATGATTAGCCAGCCGCTACTCAACTATTTTGTGAAACGAACAAAAGGTCATGTCAGAATTGCTGCAGGCATAACCACAGCAATTATTGTGTCAGCGATTTTTGTTCCGATGTGTGTGGGAATTTTTCTTGGTTCAGTCCAACTTTTTACTACTGTTGTGAACACATTGGACGAGGCTAACTGGAACAAAACCGTACAGAACGTCCGTGAGAAAGTGGAGATCAGTAATGTCAAATTCCATCAGCTTGTTGATTGGGCCGATCAGTATTTAGTGAAAGAAATCGACCCTACAGAACAGGGAAATAATCAAACTAGTACTGAAAAAGTGGACGAATTTGTTCGTAAAAACTTACAAGCAACATTACTACCCATTGCCAAGCGATCTTTGGGTTTTGCTGCATCAACGGTGGGTCTGTTAGGAAGTCTGATCTCTGCTTTGATTGCCTGGGTGATGTTTATCATTGCCCTCTATTATTTTCTCGCAGATGGTTACTCTCTGATTGAATCGACTCAGTCATTGATTCCCGTACATGTTGATTATCAAAAGAAATTGATCGATCAATTTCAAAAAGTTGTTCGTGCTGTTGTGCTAGCCACATTTCTCGCGGCATTAGGACAAGGTCTGACAACTGCGCTCGCATTGTATGTGGTTGGTTTTGACCATTTTATTATCTTCCTGATATTAGCAACAATTACTTCATTGGTTCCCTTAGCGGGATCCTGGTTAGTTTGGGTTCCTTGTGCTGGCTGGCTCGTGTATCAAGGTCATTGGGGTTCTGCCATTTTTCTGACGGCCGTGGGAACACTCGTTGTGGGAACGATGGATAATATCATCCGTACTTATGTTCTGCAGAGCGATGCCAAATTGCACCCGCTTTTGGCCTTCGTCAGTGTGTTAGGTGGCTTGCAAATGATGGGACTCTGGGGGGTGTTTATCGGTCCGATCGTTGCTTCCTGTCTTCATGCATTGGTTCAGATATTCAATACTGAATTGAAGGCGTTTTCGCAGGAAAAATTTCAAAATCAGGAACTGTTGGAGGCTGTGCAAGGAGAAAAACCAACGGAGAACAAATCGCAGTCTACTCAAAAAGACGATCGTCCAGAAGAAACATCGAAAGAACCAGCTTCTGAGAAACCAGTGGATCCCCCGGCTGAAAACAAAGACAAGCCAACTTCTTAGTGACTTGTGCTTAGCGTGAAAATAGGAAGTAACATCGCCAAGGCAATAAATCCAATAATTGAACCCATACAAACCACCATGACCGGTTCAATCAATGTAGTAGCTGATTTAATGGCAATCTTTACTTCTCGATCAAAGTAATCGCTTAGTTTATTTAACACCATCCCCAATCGCCCCGTCGATTCCCCAGAGGCAATCATTTGCTGCATGGTGGGAGGAAATAACGTTTTTCCTTCCAGTGCTTCATGAATTTGCTTGCCCGTTGTGACTTGTTCGCCGATATCTGCCCAACTCTGTTTGAAATGAGTGTTATCCGTGACTCCCGCGCTCAATTCGATGGCTTCGAGCATGGGAACTCCTGCATTAATAGTGGTTGCTAAAGTCCGAATGCTGCGACTAATTGCCAGTTTTTTTAACATCGTACCAAACACAGGCAACCGGATAATGGTCCAATCAATTGCAGATTTACCCCAATCTTTTGACCGAATGTAATATGCGGCCACTCCTAAAAGTACCAAAAATAGTATTAACAAATACCAATAAGAGGTAATCATAGTTGAGACAAACATCATGACTTTTGTTGGAGCAGGTACTGCTGCTCCACGTGCCGCAAACATGGGCATCAACTTGGGAAAAACATAAGTTAATAGAAAAATACAAACACCAATACACATCAACAACATGATGGCCGGATAGATCAGGGCACCTTTGACTTGTTGTATAGTTTCCTGTTCTTCTTCGGCTTGAGTGGCAATACGGCTCAACATTTGAGGCATTGTTCCACTGGCTTCGCTGGCCTTGATCAGATTGACGTATGTTTGGTCAAAGTATCGAGGAAAATCAGCTAATGCAGAAGAAAGATCGCTACCAGCTTCTACATTTTTCTGGATCTCTTCCAGTATAGTGCCTAGTGTCGGATTTTCGACCTGTTTGGAGATTCCCTCCAGTGCCATAGCAACAGGAACACCAGCATCGACCATGATGGCCAACTGATTGGTAAAATAAATGATTTCTTTCCGTGTAACACGTTTTTTGATCGAACTTGAAAGGCCTTCTTTGGAAAGTTCATCCGATTCTTCTAAAGAGAGCAGAAAGAGACCTTCCTGGCGTAACTTGATCACTGCTTCATCTCGGGAATCAGCTACCAATTCACCAGTCTGATTCTGGCCGTTTGAGCTTCGTGCTATATAAGTGAATTGCATGATTCAGCCTTTAATAGATCGCTACTTTAAGTCAGTAACCCCTGGGATTGTTCTTTGATTGATTCACCACGTAGTTCTTGCAAATGTTCATCAATGATTTCTGGATCTACTCTTCCATTTAATAACAGATCTTTTAAGGCCTGTTCCATGGTTTGCATTCCCATACGTCGATTCGTGGAAATCACACCTGGAATCAGATGAGTCGTTGATTCGCGAATGCTCGTTTGAATCGCACGGTTAATGACCATAATTTCTGCTGCGGCAACCCGTCCTTTGGAGAAAGCCGCGGGTAACAGTTGTTGAGTAATCACCGCTCGTAATGATTCCGCAAGGTGACTGCGAATCTGCGATTGTTCTTCCGGTGGAAAGACTTCCACGAGTCGATCAACAACTCCAGCGGCACTGGAAACGTGGAGCGATGCCAAGACCAGGTGTCCGGTTTCTGCAGCTTGAAGGGCAACTCGAATCGTATCTAAGTCTCGCAACTCGCCAATCAGAATCACATCAGGATCTTGTCTTAGAATATGTTTCAGTCCAGAAGAAAAATTGGGACAATCCTCTCCAATTTCGCGTTGCTCAATGAGCGACTTGCTATGCTGAAATTGATATTCGATCGGGTCTTCCAGCGTAATGATATGTTTTGAATCCCGTTCATTAATGGCTTGAATCATTCCAGCCAGAGTTGTGGATTTGCCGGAACCTGTTTGGCCTGTCACCAGAATCAAACCAGATTTTAAGCGGGTTAACTCTTCGACGATTGGTGGTAATTCCAAATTACTCAAATTACATACTTCATTCGAGAAACGACGAATGGCTGCCGCTAATGAACCACGTTGTACGTGAATGTTAAAACGAAACCGGCCTAAGCGTGGAACCGTAATAGCAAAATCGACATCTTGTTGCTTTTCGAGTGTCTCTTTCTGTTTGTCTTTCAATATCTGATCGCAAAGATCCCGGATCGTTTCAGGATCAAGCGGTTCCAATGCAGTGGTTTCCAGCTTTCCATCAATACGAAAAATAGGAGGCGCATCAGTAACCAACAAGATATCTGAGGCATCACTGTCAACAGCGGCGTGTAAAAGGTCATTTATTTCCATGTTTGAGTCGCTTTCTCAGACCTTAAAGTATTTGGTTTCAGTCGTATAGAAAAAGTGTTTTTATTGATTTATCAACGAATTTTGAGGAGCCCATGCTTCGTCACTCACCTTAAGTGCTTCCTCAATCGTAGTCAGTCCTTCTTGTGCCTTGCGGAGCGCATCGTATCTCAGGGGGATCATGCCGCTGTTTTTTGCATACTCTTTCACGGTAGCCACCGTAGGATCTGTTGTGATTAATTCACGTAGTTGATCATCAATCGTCAGTAGTTCATGAACTCCGATTCTGCCTGAAAATCCTGTGTTTCGGCAACGTTTGCAGCCACTACCTTTGTAAAATTCACCCTGGTCGAGTCCGGCACGCTCAACAGCAAGTTGCATTGACTTTGGTAATTCATATGGTGTTTTACATTTGGGGCAAATTTTCCGACAAAGTCGTTGTGCAAGAACCATGTTTACCGCTGCTCCAATTAGATAATCATCAACACCCATGTTAATTAAGCGCGTGATTGCTGAGATGGCATCGTTGGTATGTAGCGTGCTGAACACCAAGTGACCGGTCAGCGCTGCCTGAATGGCAATTTTGCCCGTTTCCTGATCTCGAATTTCACCAACCATGAGCACATCAGGATCTTGGCGTAACAGGCTCCGCAGAATGGATGCAAATGAAAGCCCGATTTTTTCGTTGACTTGAAATTGATTGATAACAGGAAGCTGATATTCGATTGGATCTTCGACAGTACATACATTCTTTTCGATAGAACTGACAGCGTTTAAAGCAGCATATAACGTGGTGCTTTTTCCACTTCCTGTAGGACCCGTTACCAAAATAATCCCATTTGGTTTTTCCAATTGTTCGGTGAAGTTTTCTAATACTTCTGAGCTGAATCCCAATTGTTCCAACGAAATGTTGACACTCCGATTGTCGAGAATTCGGATAACGACTTTTTCACCATTGGGCATTGGTAACGTACTGACACGTAAGTCTATTGGACGTCCCTCCATGAGTACATGAATTCTACCATCTTGTGGTAGACGACGTTCACTGATGTCGAGACTGGCCATGATTTTGATACGAGAAGAAACAGCGGGAGCTAAATGCACTGGTGGTTCAAGCGCCTGTTGCAGAACACCATCCACTCGATACCGCACACGTAATTGCTGCTCAGTAGGCTCGATGTGAATATCACTGGCGCCTTCGCGAACAGCATTGTAAACGATGTAGTTTACCAGTTTGATAATCGGACTTTGGCCGGCAAATTCAACATCAAAACCGATATCATCAATAGATTCTTCAATCAGTTCGACATTGGTGCCATTCGCATCATCGATGATATCATCGATCACAAACACATTCGTATTCGGCATATAGGTTTGCACCATACGTCGAATCTCTTTGGCGCTTGCAGCGACAATTTGAATTTCTGCTTTTGTTAAATCTCGTAGTTGATCAACTAAAAAGACATTCGTTGGTTCTGCAACGGCAACAGTTAGAACATTTCGTACTTTAAAGAGCGGGAGTACCGTGTGTTTTTCCACAAATTCGCGTGGAAGTTCATCAAAGACTTTAGAGTCGAACATCCGGCTATCGAGTTGGACATAAGGAATCCGAAACTCCAGGGCCAAACATTCTAAAACCTGTTCCTCGGTGCAATAATCATTATTGACCAGCAATTCACCTAATAACTGACTTCCATCGCCATTTGTTTGCTCCTCAAGCGCAGACTCTAACTGTTCTAGAGTAATATACCCTCTATAGATGAGTAGATCACCGAGTCGCATTTTAGGCTGTAATAAGGAATTTTTATTCATATCGAGGTACAGTTTATTTATTGAAAACTGGAAACCGCATCAATTACTGAGTCAAAAAGATCAAATCGTTGATCAAGCCTTGTCATTTCCAGAATTTTTTTACCGGGATCTTCCAAACCACTAATTTTGAGATTTCCACCTCGTTCGCGAGTCAAATCTTGTAAATCCAGTAGTGCAGTCAAACCTGCACTGTCTAGCAATTCGCTACGATCCATTTGCAGAACAACCTGAAAATGTTGATCATTTATGGCTTCTGAAAGCGCATTCACGAATTCTGTGGACGTATCATCCGTCAATTCGTCTGGTGTATGAGCAACCAACACAGTTCCAAAAATTTCTGTTGTAATCTGCATGGTATTTGAGTCTATGAACTAGGTTTTCTTGTCGAATTTGGAGCCATTCCTACCACTCGATTTCTGCCGTTTTCTTTGGCCTTGTATAAGTATTCGTCTGCAATTCGAACGAACTCGTTGGTATTGGAAGCAGGATGTTTATATTCAGTCACTCCAAAGCTGGCTGTTACTTGAAGTTGTTGTCCCTCAAACAAGATAGGACAATTTTCCAGTGTTTCTCGTAAGTCTTCAGCAATCTGCATTGCCTGTGAATACTCGTGATCAATCAGCACACCGATAAATTCCTCACCACCATAGCGAGCAACGATAGCATTTTCCGGCATCACTGTTTTCCAGATACGGGCTACTTCTTTTAAAACAAAATCTCCTGCCTGATGACCGAACGTGTCATTGAATGATTTAAAATGATCGATGTCACTCATAATGATACTGAGCGTAGTCGATTGTGCATCCGCTGTTTTTGTCAGTTGTTGCAGTTTTTCCTGGAAGGTTGCGTGATTAAACAATCCCGTTAAACCATCGCGACTCGCCATCTCTTCAATGCGTTTGAATAACTGAGAATTCTTAATACCCAAGGCATAGATATTCGAAAGAATATAAATCAATCTTCCAATCGTAGGAGAGTCAAGATCGACCTTGTCGATTATCAGCAAACCGATTAATTCTGAACCAACTGTCAAAGGAGCAATGGCATCCGGCATATGAGGATCTTCTTCCAAGATCCTTTTCAGTCGATAGTCCTGATCTGCATCGTTTCGCATCACAATCTGACGATTCTCGATCACCCATGCAGCAACTCCCTGATTTGAATCGGGTCGGTAATCCAGTTTGTCACGCGATCGAGCAGGGAGCGGATTTTTCAGAGCACGTACTTTGCTATCCCATAGATATACCTGACAATGTTCACATTGCAAAGAAGCTTTAGCAGTGCTGATGACGGTAGGAATCAGTGACTCATTAGATTGGTTGGTAGAAATACGTCGGCCAATATCCTGCAGTGTCAATAACAATAACGGATAGTTAACATCCTTCTCTGCAGAGTCCGTATCAGAAGTTTCATCTGATTCTGTTTCAGAAACTGAGTCTTTGTTATCGAAACTAGATGTGGATTCTTTCTGGGATTCATAGAGCCGACGAACCAATTCATCGTTTTGTGCATCAAACTGAGAAATGGTCCCTCGCAGTTTGCCGATATAGAGATCAATCAATAACGTCATTCCTACGAGTACAGCAGCGCTCAGGATGCTGAAGAGATAAGTGGTGTTAACTTCACTGAGATCGGTTCTGAAAAGGATTTCAGCAAAACAGGCGCAAACAGCTAGTACAGTAATCGTCCAGTAACAGATCCGAGGTGAAGACACTGCTGCCAGAATCGTGGGTAGCGTGAGTAGTAGCAACGGAGCTGCACCAAGTGGCCAGTCCATGTACGTACCCAGCAAAACGGCGAGCGGACAAAGGCAAACTACCAACAGTGCATAGGACCAGAACTGGATGGCAGCATAATAATTTCGCATGGTAGATATTTTCAGTAAGTTTATATTGTTGGGAGTCTAAGCAATCACATCATTAGTGATGTTGAGGCTTTCTTGGACTTGTGTTAATAATTTTTTGGGGCTAAAGGGCTTCACCATGACGTTATTTATTTTTAATGTTTGCATATATTCATCATGATCGAATTCAAAACCTTTACCGGTTAATAACGTAACAGGAATGGTTTGTGTACTTGGAAAAGTGCGAATTTTTCCACAGAGTTCCAAGCCATTCATACGCGGCATTTGTAAATCGGTGATAATCATATCCGGGGCTTGTTGTTGAACTTTTTCCCAACAACAGAAACCGTCACGGAAGCCTTCGACTTCAAAACCTGCTTTCTTGAGCTTCATTGAAATTGCTCGAACAATATGTGAATCATCATCACAAACATAAATGAGAGGAACCATTTTTTACTTTCTTTGTCAAATAACTGTTTTCACTTGGAACTTGTTTGAGCTGTGTTCCTCAGACATTCACTGGTGAGGCGACCTGCCTTACTTTTTTCTTTTCCTGGTGACCCAGCGGAATAGTAATATTAAAAGAGGTCCCTTCATTCACCTTGGACTGAACTGAGATCGAACCATTGTGCACATTAGTAACAATAAAGTGGACTAATGCCAGCCCCAAACCAGTCCCGGCTGCCGAACTATTGTTTTCGGGAACTCTATAGAATCGATCAAAAATATGGGGTAAGGAGTTTTCCGGTATACCCATCCCTGTATCGCGAATTTCAATCACAGCAGAAGCATCTTCCATTCGACTCCGCAGGCGTACTTCGTGTCCGTTAGGTGTATATTTAACTGCGTTCGATAAAAGATTGATAATCGCCTGACCTAACATGTCATTGTCTACATGCACGGGTAAATAAAGATCACTTAATTCTGTGATAAATGTAATGTCTTTTTCTGCTGCATTGGGGGCGATTACATCTGCGGCGGTTTTCAAAATATCGTTTAACTCATGATCGTGTCGTTTGATTTCAATGACGCCACTTTCAATTCTCGCAAGATTGAGCATGCTGTTTACCAATCGCGTGAGACGATCAATCTGATCATTCATAAATCCGTATAGTTCTTGTGCTTCCTGTTCATCACAGTCACCATCCAGAAGCATTTCGACATAAGCTTTGATTCCCGACATCGGTGTTTTTAACTCATGCGCTACTGAGGACACAAATTCAGCATGTCTCGTTTTTTCATTCTGTTCTTCACCAATATTTTCAACGACAATCATTGTACCCAGTATTGACTGATTTTCATCCCAGAGATTAGTGGCAACAGCTCGATAGTAACTGGTAATATCATTGGATGCGAGTTCGAATTCTGCTCGTCTGCGAAGCGTGGCGTCTCTACGTTCAATCGTCTTTGTGAGTAGTTTGGCTAGCTCGGGAATAATGGCATTATTTATTAGTGCTTTGCTGAGTGACAAGCTGGAGTCTGAATAGTTTTGGTTTTGCTCATCCTGGTCCATCAGAAATGGATCAGCGGCAGGATTTGAAAATTCAAGCTCATGTTGCGCGTCAAAAATCAGGATTCCATAATCCAGTTGTTTGATCACGGATTCCATTAGAAGTTCTTTTTTGAGAGAAGTATTCAAACGGGCCTTGAGCATCGTTTTAACTTGTTTTGTGGAAACTAAATCGTTATCAGAATCCTCGATTTTTTGAATTGCTTCTGCAAAAATATTTCCAAAAAAGTTTTTATGCTGGAAGCCTGGGCGTATTAAGTCTGGATTTCTTAAATAGGAAGCGATTTGATCGCGGTCTTGTTCTATTGTTTTGACCAACCAGAACCAACCGGCTAACGATGCAATCAGCGAGATTACGAGCGCAAATAACGGGCTCATAAACTGTGTAGATATCAAGAGGCTATCTAAGCAGCTCACTACTAACAGCAGCAATACGAGGAACCAGTATTTACTATAGCTTTTCATTGCCGATTACTTTCTCAGTAGTTTTTACGTTCTACTGAAATCGAAGAACACATAAACGTCTTCCAGATCAAGAGATAACTTTTCAGACCTCTAGCGATGAGAGAGGGAGGTATCTCACTACCTAAATCTAGGTTACAAAATGCAGGTTGTCCAATTCTGTAATCGAGAATGGAATGAACAAATCAAGAAGTACTGATTTGTTCATGTTTTGCATTAAGCAAGGGGCTCGCCTATTGAGCGGGCAGCAAGGATGCGACTTGCAATAGAGTGGGGTCAGTAGGCCACTTTGTACGGGCTGTATCGATAATGGTTTTTGCACTGATATTCTGACCGCGGTTTATCGCACATAATCCTCGTAATATTTCCACGTGGAGTAATTGACTTTTATGGTTAGCGGATATCTGATCAAAAAGGTGCTGGGCCTTCTCAAGGTTCCCTATGCGTAGCGCTGAATCTCCAAACGCAATCATTTCCGAAAGTGAAAGTGATTCTGGATCGTTTTTCTGACAGAGAGAAAATTGTTCAAATGCTTCGGAATAATGTTCTGAGTGGTACAGACATCGAGCAAAATGCTTCCGCCAGACATGATTTTTGGGGAAGTGATTTACAACCATGGCATAATAGATTCTCGCCTGGTCCCACTGCTGGTTTGCTTCACAAACGCGACCTAGAGCAATGGGAAGCCGACGACTGCCCGGCGTGGTGTGTAAAGCCCGTAAGAGTACATTCTGAGCTTCGTCAGTCATCCCCGTTTGTTCATAGAATGCCGCCAATTTGAGAGCATAATCTTCATTATATGGTTTTAATTCAATAGCGCGTTTCAGACAGGAAATACCTTCCTCGGTTCGTCCTGCCTGAAAAAAGAGAGTTCCGATGGCACTCTGTTTTTCGGAATCATGTGGGCTTGCTGCACGAATCGCGCGCAATGACTGTAGAAACTGGTTTTGATCTCCCATGTCATATGAAAGCTGTGCTTCGATTTCGAATGTACCAATATGACCGGGGTCTATCTCTCGAGCTGATGCCAGAAGAATTTTTGCTTGTTTTAATTCACCATTCGAATAATGACCAAGCGCCTGCTGGACGAGCTCATTTGCCTTCAGATTGAAAGGAGAATCACTCGTTTTTTCTACGTTAAGATTTTCCTGCTGAGAGTCCTTAGTTTCCGGTGCCTGATTCATTACAGAAGACGAAGTGGAATAAGGAACGAGCTGACAACCACAGCAGAGAAGCGGAGCAAAGCAAAACAGTTGAAGCAGAGATCGTAAGTAGGAACAGTTATTGGAAGCCATGTTTAAGGATCTCCTTCCAGCGAAGGAATATGTACTTCTGTCGCTTGTGTAGGGGGTAGACCAATCAGGCTTCGATTTCGATTTTTCAATGCTTCTTTGATGTATTTTTGTAATTGAATCGCTTCGATATTGTTCTTATCGAGGCGAACTGCAGTATTGATGTGCAACTTTGCTTTAGGCAAGTTGCCGATTCTCAGATATTTTTTGGCTTGCTTGATGTGTGATTGAACAATGCGTACCTGATTGATGGGCAGAAAGTTTTCTTTAAACGCTGCGATGCGTTCTGCTGCCTCGTACTCTAGTGTTTCTCCCTCAGCCCGAGCTGCCTCAGCATGTATGATGCGGGGAGTAATCAGAATAATCAGTTCCGTACGTCTGAGTGTTTCCCGTTGAAGACGAAATGCATTGCCAATCACAGGAATCGCCCCTAAAAAAGGGACCTGATTTTTTGTATTATTGGCTCGTTCTTCGATCAAACCACCGATGACTACGGTATGGCCATCGCGAACCATGACATTGGTAGTAACCTCTGTTGTTTGTAAATCCGGCAGGTCCGTTACCTCACTGATTGTAGCAGTACTTCGTTCCGGATGAATTTCCATGCGAATTTGTCCATCGGGGGTAATAAAGGGACGCATGTTGAGAACAATACCCGAGTCCAGAAAGTTGACATTCTGAATCGAGGTATTTCCATTTTGTGTGATGGTGGAATAACTGATTCGATCGCCGATGATCAATTCGGCTTTCTGTTTGTTTAAAGCACGTAGCTGAGGTGATGCGATCAGGTTCGTTTCGGTAATGTCTTCCAGGGCTTCGATGAATCCACTAATATCACCGCGCAAAAATCCGTATTTCAGGCCAGCGACGTCTGCAATAAACTGTCCTGTCGGTGGAACAATTGAACTCGCACCAGAGCCTGGAAAACCACTGGAGTTGTTTAAGGTCTGACCGTTGCCATCTACAAGCAAGCTTCGACCATTATCTCCCAACATCGCAAAGTTCACGCCGAATCGCATGTCATCTGTAAGCAGCACACTGATGATCATGGCTTCGATGACGACTTGCATTGGAGGTACGTCCATTTTTTCCAGTAAATGGTCAACTTCTTCTATGATTTCAGGATAATCGCGAACAACAATGGAGTCATTCTGTGCAAATGAGTCACCGCCAGCTTGCGTTGCATCGGGCGAGATACCAATTTCACTGGGAGTAGTTAATGAAACAAGCCCGACATTTTCTGTCAATAAAGGTGTAATCAGGTTTTGTAATTCTTTAGCGCTCACATAGAAAGGAGTATATAATTTCGTGATCACCTTGCGGTTGGACTTTTTTTTCTGTTCCATTTCTGCCTGTGTCATCACGTAAATAAACTCACCCTCTTTTTCTGAAGTTAAATCGCGCGAACGCAAAATCGCATCCAGAGCTTGTGCAGGAGTGACGTTCTTTAAATTAGCGGTAATCGTACCCGTCACGCCCTGCCCCGCTAGAATGTTTGTTTCGGAAAGTTCCCCAAGCATATCCAGAACCTGCATAATTTCTGCATCTTGAATTTGTAAAGAAAACGTTTCCTTTGAATCATTGTTAGGGCTCACTTTGAGAAGTGGCTGATTCTTTTTTTTAGTAGTGCCCTCGGACTGTTCCGTTTGAGGTGCTTCAGTGCTCTGCGGAGTTGTTTTTTTCTCTGCATCAGTTGAATTTGCTTCCGACTTTTGCTGCATGCTGTCCAGCTTGCGTTCTAGATCACGCAACTGATTCATTTGCTGCATCTGTTGAAGTAGTTTCGTTGCCTGTTCCAGCCGGTCCGTATTTTGTGCTAATTCTATGTTGGATTGTTGACGAGATTGGAGTTGCAGATTCGCGAGCCGATCGACTTGTTTGGTCAAACTAGCCAAACGCAGTTCCATTTTGGAAGGTTCTGACTCACGCGTTTTCAGGTCTGAATTGGAAGCCACATTAAATTGTACAGAACGTACTCGCTTTACATCAGTTTCAGGAGCAGTGGAAATTTCGATTCCAGGTTCAACCAGAATCCGCGATCGGGGTGTTTTCTTTTGAAGTGAACCCGTTTGCGTTTGAGTCTCTGGAAGTGTCGCTGCTGTTTGCGGAGTCTGTTGCTGTGGAATTGCTTTCGTGCTCGTATTCAGATTTGAAACAGATGTCTGCGGTTCCGCTTCTGGCAACGCCATCTTTTTGCTGACAACCAACCCAATCTCAGCGCGTTGTGTTTTCGCCTGATGTTGAGGTGAAATAAATAGAGCATGAGGGGTTTTGACATCAGTCATCGCGGCAATCAATAGCAGCGATAGCCCAGTCAGTGTTGCCCAAAATGCAGGTATAAAAAATTGTCTTTTCATGTTTCGACCATCATCCATGATCGTTCGAATCAATACTATTAGGCCAGTGATACGAACTATTTATTGTGCAAATTTGATAAATGCTGAAGGATCGTTCTGAATTTTTAGTTCAAATTTTTGCTCACCTTGTCTTAAAGTCACGTTTCGGGCTGCTACTCGTTCTAGTACGTATGTCACGTTTTTATGCTCGAATGTTTTGCCTTCGTAGAGCATCTTGTTATTGATAATCGCCGCTCGTCGGTTTTTTCCGATGATGGTTGTCTTTAGTACAAGATCTTTTGGCAGAACCAAAACTTCTTTTTTGACTTGTTGTTTTGCATCGCTCTTAGCGTTAACAGGTTCTTCCGCAAATAAGATAGGTGGAGAAAATTGATCTCGATTGACGGCGAAGGGATTTTTTTGAACCGCTCCCATTTGAAGGGATTGAACTAATGGATCTGACTGCATCAATGAATCAAACTTTTCCCAGGAATGCCTTACTTCTTCTACCGTTTCATCTTGCGCGAAACTCATTTCTGTTTTGACGGGAGGGCGCGGTGGGACGGCGACAGATTTCACTTTTTCAGGAACAATGGCAGCACCAGAAGTCCCGCGGACTGCACGATAGAGAGGTGGAATCCAGAAATACAATCCAACCAAAAATAAGAGGCACAACACTAATGTTTTCTGCCAGCTTACTTTTAAGTCATGTAATAATTGTTGACTGAATGATTTCACGGTTTGATTACTACTTCAAAGAAATGAACTTAGCAGGATCTAAAGTGCGTTAAATACTTTCAAATTCGGAACGTATTTCTTCTTGGATATGAAATTTGATGGAACTTGAATCGGAGTGTGTCATTATCTGTTATCGGCTGAAAGAAACGCATTGCTAATCCTGTTTTCGGTAAAATCCGAAAAATCTGTCTGGTTATCGCGTAATACGTAGACCGACAATTCTACAATTCCTTTAACAGACCCTTCATTTGCCCCATTTTGTTTTGAGATTGAAACATCTGAAATAGTAAACAAACGTTGCTCTTGGTCTAACCCATTCAAAAAATGAACCAGGCCGCTATAAGGGCCTTCAACATTTAACACAAAAGGCTGTCTTAGATACGTTTCTTGTGCAACAAACTCTCCCGGGTTTAATTCCGAAACGGTCAGGGAAGATTGTTTGGCAAGTAACGCAACCCTTTGTAATACTTCGTGTGTATCTCTATCTGACGGGATTCGTTTTGTGAGCCTGTCAATAAATGCTTGCTGCTGATTTAACTGCTGATGAAGTTGTTCCAGGTGTTTAACCTTTTTAGGAATTTCACTAATTGATTGTTGAATCTCTGTGATTTCTTTTTGCAGTTGTTGTTTATTTTTCAAACCTGGTAGATAGACAACAAAAGTAAAAACAGCAACTACTACAGCAAGGCTGATAATTGTGATTAAGCTGTCGCGACGTAATTTTTCATTCATTTTTGAATCCTCCTGTGATTGAGAGGTCCAATCCAGCAGTACTTCGGTGATTGACCTGTGGAACATACATTCCTGGTGCGTTCACGACCATTCGAAGGCGGAATACACGCATAGGTTGACCTTCAAAAGCCATTTCATTTGATTGAACAAGATCGATTTCTCGAAATAGTCCCAGCTGATCCAGATTTGACATATAATGCGAAATCGAAAGATGATCGGGAGACATTCCCTGTACGTTGATGACTAAATTCTCTCGTGCGTGCTGCTCTTTCAAGTTTTGCAGATCTACCAGAGCAGGTATCATTTCGGTTACGTTTTTATCGGGAACTTTATTCGGTATTGATTTCTTTTTGACAAAGACTTTTTCAAACGAGAAGTGAAATTCGTCTAAAGAAACAAACTCTGGTAGCGTATTGCTGATGATGGACAACAACTGCGCCGGTGATTCATCCAGGTGAAGAGCGGCAAGCAAGTTAGCTCGTATCTCAGTAATTTTGATTTTTTGATTGAGTTGATCCGGGTCTTCCAGTTGTGCGTTCATAAGGCGCGCACGTTCTTCCAGATCTTTTTTTTGTGTAAGAAGATTATGTTGAATTTCTCTTTGGCGTACCGTTCCCAAAGTCACCAGGACAAGGAAAATCAGAACGATAGTCCGTCGCCAGATTCGATTCCGGTGACGTCTTCGTACTTCGCGATAACTTGCTGGTAAAAAATCTATTTCAGGTATCATGGTTTTACCCTTTGCGGGCTCATTCCGGATATCTCAGTTTCGTCCGGTGTTATGTAAAAAAGTTAATTTCGGTATGCATTATTTCAATTTGGTCAAATCATGAATTGCTTTTTTCTTTCATGGCCAATCCCATCGCCGTAGTCCATCTACCAGGACGTTCCAAAATCGAAGTTGATGTCGGCCAACATTTCAGACTTTCAAAGGGATTGCCCATTTTGCATTCTGTACTTAAACGATCCGACAAGAATTCAATCAACCACGGACTTGATTCATTTCCTGTGACAATAAGCTGATCCAGTTTTTTCCCGCGGAAGGTAACTTTGTAATACCGTAAGCAGTTTTCAACTTCCGTACTGATCGTTTCCAAAATGGAACGAATCGAGTCGATAACCGAGCGGTGCAATTCATCGCTGGCATCTAATGTTGGTGAATTGGTAACGATCTTTCGAAGGCGAATTGCTTCTTTCAATGGCAGGTCAAGATTTTCTGCAACAGCATGGTCGAGGTGGTTGCTGCCTTGCATAATGTATTTCAGAAATAATACGTTTTGCTGATCCGCAAAAATCACAGTTGTGGCGGCATCTCCAAAATTGAGATAACAATTGGTTGCATTCGTTTGCACGTCGTTTGAAGAATTATGAAAGCATCGGAGTGTTGCTGATGGTTCTACATCAATGGCGACTGCTGTCAAACCGGCTTGTTCTAACAGGTCCAGATGTCGTTTCAGGATTCCAGTATGACATGCTAGAAGAATGACTTCCTGTTTGGTATTTGATTCTTGTCGAACTTGACCGGCTGGCAAATGACGCAACTCTGCTTCTGCTAACGGATAAGGCAGTCGCTCCTCTGCTTCCCATGCCACAACTTTGGCAATTTCATCTACAGGTAATTGAGGCAGTCTGACGTTTTGGATAAATAGTTCCTGCGACCCCAGGCAACTGATCACGTGACGCCCTTTAAAATGATGGTCAGATAAAATCTGACGTATCTGGGCGGCAATGTTTGCATCTCGCTCCTCGATCGACTGTTTTTCATCTAATTCGAATTGTTCTTGAGCGATGGCATGGACGACACGGTTTTGGCGCGATCCCGCTAATTGAACCAAAGTGGCAGAACTGGGGCCCAGTTGTAAGCCAATCGGACTGTGTTGTGAACGTTGTATAGAGATCATGATATTTTCTCAGAGTTAATTTGGCTCGATTAATTCGTTTATATTTGTATGTCTTCAATCCATGCTTGCCCGGTGATCCAGGAAATCGTAATCGGAATATAAAAAGTAGTTCCATTTCTGACTGTTGACAGTATAAGAACTGTATCTTCATTTCGACCTGGCCCTGTGCCTCCCTGAGGTCCAAATGCAAGGTCACTCACATTAGTTTCTGATGTTTTTAGTTGGACTTGTCTGAGAGAAACCTGGTCTGGCAGATTCATAGATTGTATTTGAAATTGTTTGATATATTTATCAGATGCAGCGGCTGTACCTGCCAGATGATCTTGCGGAACAGGCAGATTACCAGATCCCGTATGTTGGATTTCATATGATTGTGAATCCAAACTAAATCTGACCGTGTATTCCGAGTTAAATTTAATGGCATAACTGCGTGCCAGACGCAAATCGGCGGCCACTGCACGGGCAGTCGTTTCCAGTGAATGCGACGGACTGGTTTCTGTGGAAACGAGAGCGACAGAGAGAAGAATCGAGATCAACATGATGACGATTAGTAGTTCCACCAGCGTAAAGGCGGCTCTTTCTGAAGAATAACATTGATTTGCGCGCAGCAAGTTCGCCTGCCTTTTGCTCATTGAGGCAGGCGAGTATTTCTGCCATTGATATTCATTCTGATGAAACTTCTGCATAAGATTTTATTTAGTGTTCTAGGGAGATTCACTCCAATCAATCAGTGACCAGCGGTATCCGGAATAGTCGGCATTAGCTTCTCCTCCGTCATATGGTTGAAATAACGGTGGTTCCCATCGGTATTCATGGTCTACCAGATGTTGAATGTGCAGTGTGGGTTCGAGGTTCAATCCGTACTGTTGATAATAGGAATCCCAACCAGGGTAATTCAGCGGAATTTCGAGCCATTCGCTGAATCCAATCAGCGAATATCCTAAAATAACTCTGAGTTGATTTTCCAAGTCCCAGAAATATGCTCTATTATTCCAAAGCGAAGAAGACAAAACCCATTCGTTCAAGCGCCTAAAGTTAAACCTTTCTGCACAGACAGGGCCACGTATTTGTGAAAGTTCTTGTTTATGTAGCCTGATTCGATAACCGGTTGGTGCCACATGATTGATTTCACCTCGAATCGTTAATTGCTGATTTTGATTATCAATACCGACGATTGGGTACCATGTACCTGTTGTTCCCGTATTTCCTGACCCCGATGTGCTTAGCCAGATGGCATAGTTTCCATCAGCGGTCAAATTTCCGAGGAACTGATTTTCACGAAGTGAGACAATACTGTGAGGTTGTTCTATCGAACTTACGGTTGCAGTTCCCGTGAATTGAATATCAGAAGCATCCGGATAAGCGACAGAACCTCCGCCCCCATCTAAATCGTCGTGGCAGACAACGGCACCTTCAATTGTGGTTTGTGTTTCTCTTTCAAAATCAATCTTGTCAGCTACCAGTGTAGGAATTCGAGGCCAGAGATCTGAGTCTGCGATGATTGGTGTGCCATCCATACCTTTCCAGTTGAAGGCAGTGATGTAAATCCCTTTTCCAGAAAAAGTGATTCTGGATGTAGAGACGAGTGTTCCCTGCACAATGACATTGTCATAAACATAGAGACTGCCACTCCGGTAAAAGATTCCCAGCGGATTATCTGGAGTGGGGCCTAAAGTCACGTTATATAATGAGGAACCAAGTGCAACAGCCTGATATTCCGGGCCACCAGCATAGAGTCGGTAGGTGGAAAAATGAGAATAGTCCGGACTGGGAATAGTCAATGCTTGATCAGTGGTTGACCAGCTTACTTTGAGATTGGAAAGATCGTTCCGAACTGAAGAAGAGGGTGTTTCATAAAACGTAATATTTCCTGCGATGGGATGAGGATAATGAACTGTCGCATCAGAAACATTTGTTGAACCAGCGGGAAATGTCACGAACCGATTTCCCAGGTCCTGCATGAACGTACTACGGATGGACGAACTCCATGCTGGATCGTCATACATATTCAATCGGTCATCTAGCCAGAGATTCCCGTCAATCCGATCACAGGGATCGAGGATGAGTGAATTCGAACCGCGTTCTGCAAACAGAGCGTATTGTGTAATGAGATCGAAGTGGCCGGCATTCGGAATTGAATCGTTCGCGTCAGCAGAATCTCCCGGCAGTATTGTTCTTCCAGCCAATCGGGGTACCAGTTTCACTTTCGCTGTGATTTGGTATTCAGACCGCATGTTATTATTTGTCGCAGACGTCCACACTCCCAGAGAATGAACTTCAAGTTCCAAAACAGAATCGAGAGTATTACCAGACGCAGCAAACGAGACGGTATAAGTGCTGCTTCCATCAGAATCAGATTGAAAAGTACGTTGATACTGATCACGGACTCCTGCCCAGTCAAGCGAGTTCATCCGGTTAAGTGCATCAGTCATACCAGCGCGAGCGGCATTCATCGCCAGATCACGCTTTGAGCCATTTTCAGAGATTTGTGTGAGAATACTTTGGGTTTGAATAAAAGAGTAAGTCAAAACCAACGACATACTTAAAGTAAACATCACCAAAACCAGGGATAGACCCGACCGCGACGCGCGCAGTCTGTACGATAGACCGTGCTTTCTAACACCGTCAAGCGATTTTGAGATCACTGTCACTTGCTCATGGTGTATGCGCATAATACCTCGAACTTGACCCAAAAAATGGAAGTGCAGTTGACGAATTAATGTCGTTCAGTGATGAGCGTTCTGTCGATTCAAACTGCATTTCATAATTGATGGTTACCTGACGTAAACCACTGTTGGCACTCGCTGTTCCCTGTGGCCAGGGGAGTTCCATCCATGCACTGGTTCCCGGGTTCACTCCGCTCAGACTGGCGTCAGAAGGAGTTTTAATGATTTCAAATCGAATGTTACCAGTAGATGGCCCCCAAGGGCTTCCCGACAACATAAATTGAGTCTTTTTCACACGGTTACTCAACAAAGCAGATTCTGCGGAGTTTGATTGAATGACAGATCGGATCGTACTGTTGAATGAAGGGCTATTGAAATCAATTGTGGAATTGACACCAGGTAATGCAATCTCCACCAAGTTGTGAGAATCATTTGGATCAATGGTATAAATCAGTAATTCATTGATGTTGGGAAGACGTGCTAATATACCATTATTGTTGATACCTCCATTGCGGCCGCCTGCCCAGACTACGAGCGTGTTTGCGATATCCATACTGTTCCAGGAGTGGGTGACGACTGCCAATCCTACCTGAGGAGGCTGACCACTGATTTGATAAACGCCTGCTTGCGAGACCATCATTTTTATACGATCAAAAGCCGCAGTGACCTGTGCTTGAGAATCTTCAATACCTTTTGTATGGCTCCAGGCAGATTGTGTGGCTGTCACAATGCCTCCAAGAGCCACGATCAGGATGGATGAGATCGCCATCGCCATGAGCAACTCAGCGAGTGTTAACCCACTACGAATGCACCACGACCTGACTGCGCAAGAATGCACAGAGCCCTTCTCAATCTTGAGAGGGCTGTTTGCATGCTCGCACAATTCTGCGTTCAAATTATCAGGGAGAGAGTGGTACATAACTAAAAATTCGTGTTGCTTCTGATATTGTGTGACTCGGCGCACTCGAACTGGCCGCTAATTTGGTTCTTACCGTAACTCGGCGAAAGTCTGTATCATCTGTAGTAACAATCCAGCCAATGATGTTATCTGGTCTGATTCGTTCTACGGTCACTTCTCGCGTCAATCTGCTTAAGAATTCTGTATCCGGAATCAGGATGCTGGGACGTGCAATGGGATAGCGTTCCAAAATGGTGATCGGTTCGTTACCCAATGCGAACCCGTCTTTGTTTACCGGAGGTGAAGCAGACCAGTTGTGATAGTCATCCAGATCATCAAAATCTTTTCGCGAACTGCTTCTGGCAGGGCGTGAATCACTGGAGGTGGGAAATCTCGCTGCGGCGAGTTCATCCAGCAGTTGGTCTGTCAGCCCCGCTCCAATCGTTTTATTTAAGGCGGAGTAAGTAGATCCAAGAGAAGAGCCAATGGCTGAAAACAGCGCAGCTCCGGCGATCGCTGTAATTGTCACAGCGACTAAAGATTCAATCAGAGTAAATCCGGTGCGGCGGGATCGCTGCAACCATCGTTTTCTGGTTGCCATGAGCTGTTCCAGTTTTAATTCCGCTTGAGGGTGCCTATCTGCATCGCGCTAGAAGCCTTTCCAAACGTACCATGCAGCATCTATGTTTCAAGCACCATCAAGTTAGGATGGTTCAAAGAAAAAAGTGCGGCAAGGTCCCCTCAAAGCTCCCAGCTTTCCTTGCCGCACTGTAGATCCTCGCCCCGATTTGAGGCGGAGGAAAATAGTTGATTGTTTTGTTGAGAGATTTTTCAGAACCTCTCTGTCAACAAAAACTAGGTCACGTTGATCATTAGTCAAACGGAATTGGGAAAGATCTCTGGAAAATAGATTTTCTCCGATATATTTCGGAAGGAGCGCAGTGCTTCGAAGATAGAATAATCAGAAGAATTACTGCAATTGGCACATTTAGACCCTTAGTAATGCGAGGCTGAAATAAACTGATTTCAGCATTTACTGTTTGGATTTTTCAATGAGTGATTTGGAGGAAAGCGCCGCCTCTCGCAATAGCTCATTGGTATTAGAGTCATCAATCAGCGTTTGAAGATCCTTTAATGTCTGTTTTGCCGGGTCACCAATCTGCCCTAGAACTTTGATTGCCGCAAGTTGCACATCAGCGTCTGAATCGTTCAGAGCCGCTTTGATGGCTTTGAGTTGATCATCGGAATGGGGATTCAGACTTCCTAATGCGTAAATGGAGGTAAGGCGTGTATGAGGATCTTCATGCTTTGATAAGGTAATCAAAACAGGGACCGCCTTGCCTTGATACTCAGGAAAGTGAGTGAGCGTTGAAGCCGCATTGACTTGGATAAAAGGAGAATCTTCCTTTAGCGCTTTTTCAAGCGCCGGGGCTGCCTCTTTCGCTTCTGGTCCAAGTCCTGCCAGATACATACTGGCCAGTTCCCGTGCGGACAATTCAGGATTTCCTAATTCTGCGATCAGGGTTGGTACAGCGGTTTTTCCAAAAGCGCTCAACTGTTTATCTGCTTTTAGCCATTCATCAGGTTCCGGTTCATTACGGATTGCTACCAGTTTTTGAAAGACTGCCTTCACTTCCATTTGAGGATCGACAGGTTCCACACTTGTGATCGCTGTGCCTTGAGACGATTTTGTGGTTTCTTGCAGATCAACGGCCGTTTGCTCGTTTTGATTATGGGGGGCAGTCTCAGAAACCCGATCTGAAGTAGAGTCAGAAGATCCGCATCCTTGAAACATCCACACACAATAAAACGCACAAACAATGCTTGTTTCTTTAAAGCCTTGCATGCTTCTTGAGTCCATTCTTCCATAAATCCTTTAAAAAACAGGTGTCTTTACCAAATCATAGCGGATTCTCATTTCTATGTGGATAGAGAATACTGGTGTAGGAGCCAATCTCCTGATTCGTGCGATTTCTTGAAAAATCAACATTAACGGTGATCTGCCTGCAGTGCTATAATTTGCTTGTATTCTATTTTTAAGGCTTGTGACTTAACACAAATCTGCAGCGAGGGTATTTCATGAAACGGATCATGAATTTTTTGTTATTGAATATCGTTCTTTGTGTGCCGGTAATGTATTCATTAAAACCAGCATGTTCGCAAAGTAGATCCTACTTTCGTAATCAAAGAAATGAGATGGTATCTCGTTATATCGAGGGGGAGGGAATCAAAAATCAAAGAGTGCTCTCTTCAATGAAGCAGGTTCCTCGCCATGAGTTTGTCAGTTCCAACATGAAAAATCTGGCTTATCAGGACCTGGCATTACCGATTGGTTATAAACAAACCATTTCTCCTCCCTTTGTTGTGGCTTACATGACAGAGACCATTAATCCACAGCCAGAGGATAAAGTTCTAGAAATTGGAACCGGCAGTGGTTATCAGGCAGCAGTTCTTTCAGCATTGGTCAAGGACGTTTACACAATTGAGATTGTAGAAGGCTTAGGAAAGCAGGCTGCAACGCGTTTGAAGCGATTGAAATATAAGAATGTACATACTCGAATCGGCGATGGATATCTTGGTTGGCCGGAAGAAGCGCCATTCGACAAAATCATTGTGACTTGCTCACCCGAAAAAGTTCCTCAGCCGTTGATTGATCAATTGAAAGAAGGGGGAATGTTACTCATCCCATTAGGAGAACGTTATCAACAGGTTTTCCATCTGTTCCAGAAAGAGAATGGGAAACTTAAGCAAAAACGGCTGATCCCAACTTTATTTGTACCAATGACCGGTCGTTCTGAGGAAAAACGCGAGATCAAACCCGACCCTCTCAATCCGCAAATCATTAATGGTGATTTTGAAGTGGATGCCAATGGAGATAAAAAAGTTGATAACTGGCATTATCAACGCCGGGTTACTTGGGTCAATACGGGGGATAGGGCGAGGTCTGCTTTTTTACAGTTCGAAAATGATTCACCAGGAGGATTATCTCAAGTTTTGCAAGGCATGGCCCTTGATGGATCAAAAGTGAACGCACTCGAAATTAGTCTTCAAGTGAGTTATCTCAATACGAATCAAGGAGTGAAACGCATTCAAAAACCAGGATTCATCATTCATTTCTACGACAAAATTCGCCGTAATATCGGACAAGCTTATATCGGTCCTTGGGTTGGAAGTCGTGACTGGCATTTGGAAACGAAAAAAATTTCCGTGCCCCCCCAAACTCGAGAAGCGATTATTCAGGTAGGATTAAATGGTGGAACAGGTGTATTAAAAGTAGACAACCTTAAAATTGAACAGACGAACTAGTAGCTACTTCTAAAACCGAATTTAAAGACCAAAATCCTTGATTTTCAAACAAACGTCACGAGCCTTAAAATACGCATCAGTGAAATTCACATCTCTGAAATCATTAAAAACCAATGAATTCCCGTTTCTACTTGATGGAAAATGAATTAAGGTATAAACCTCCAACGATAAGATATGTTTCTTAAATAAGTGGTTCTTATTTAGAAAAAGCATTGCTATCGTAAACACGCTCGCAATCTCTACACATATACTAACTTATTTATACATGGAAATAGGATGCCATTACGTCAGTTTCAAGTACTCCAGGAATCTTGGGGGGGTGTCTTTTCCGATCTCGACCAGGTGTACCCCGTTGTTTCTCACTTTGGATCTCCAGAGAAAGAATATCAGAGTGCTCACGAAATAGCTGCACTGTTTGATCTAAGTAATCGCGACCAAATCGAACTTAGTGGTAAAGATCGTGAAAAGTTCTTGCACAATTTTTGTACGAATGATATCAAAGGTTTACAGCCCGATCAGGGTTGTGAAGCATTTATCACGAATGTGCAAAGCCGCATCTTAGGGCATATTTTTGCATTCCATCATGAAGACTCGCTCTGGATTGATATGGCGCCCGGGACGAGCGAGTCAATTATTAATCACCTGGATCGCTATATGATTCTGGAAGATGCTCATATCAAACAACGGACTCCGGAGTATGGTAATTTGTATCTGTCTGGGCCCCAATCTTCGGACCTACTCAATCAACTGGGCTTCGACGTCGATTCGCTTTCCGTGAACCAACAACTGCGAGGCAAGAGTTCAGATTTTGAACTTACAGTTCGGCGCGTTGATTGGTTGCTTAAGCCAGGATATCTTTGTTGTCTGCAGTATGTAAAAATAATGGATTTCTGGAAGAGTCTGGTTGATGCAGGCGCATGCCCGGCAGGTCAGAACATATTCGACGCCTTACGAATTGAAGCATTGTTTCCCATTTATGGAGTGGATCTTTCGGAAGAAAATCTGGCGCAAGAGGCCAACCGAACAGAGCAAGCAATCTCATTCAAAAAAGGTTGTTATTTAGGACAGGAACCAATAGCGCGCATTGATGCTTTGGGACATGTGAATCGTGAGTTAAGGGCAATCGGAATCGAACAAAAGTGGGTTCCTCCTGTGGGGTCCAAAGTAATGGCAGGAGAATCAGATAAACTTATGGAAGTCGGTACGATTACTTCTTCCGCTCAATCTTTCGGAAAATTTCCTTCAGTAGCGATGGCGATGGTCCGCCGTGATTCGAATGAGCCGGGCACAGTAGTCCAGATTGTTTCTGATCATCAGGAAGTGCCAGGCACCATTTTTACATCTCTTGATTAATGAGTCTGATCTTTGAGTTTTTGCAATCTTTTTTACTGGGGAGCAGTGAAAGCCATCGACGCCTATTATAATCAATGAAAAACGGCGAGCCGATGAGTAGTAGTAATAGTCAATCTCCATCCAGCAAAATGCTTCATTTACAATTACGCTTTCTTAAGATTAATCTAGCATTTTTCTCTTTAGCACTTTTGATGACGACTTGGGAACTCTGGGTTCCCCAAACGTTATTTCCACAAGTCCCTTTATTTTCATGGATTTTAGCCCTCCCCACCTGGTCTGACTGGATGACGTTCGGCTTTATGCTGATATCTTCAGCTGGTATGTTAGGAATTGTACTTGGCTCGGTAATCTTTCAAGTTCAAAATCGGGAGCTTTGGCAATTATGTCAACGAGTTTGTTCCGGGCTCTTTTTTTGGGCGTTCCTAATTTCGATCACGTTTGATCAACACCGTATTCAACCCTGGGCATATCAGTTTGCACTGGGATTTTTGATATTGATGTTTCTCAAACCACCACGTGCTATTCGTGTATTTCGTTTTTTTGTGATCAGCATTTATTTTTATTCTGCGTTCTCCAAATGTGATCTCAGTTTTGTCCAGACTTTAGGCCGGCAATTAGTGGAGGGACTATTTCTGGCGATTGGTATTTCAACGGAATACTGGTCAGATCAGACTCTATCTTGGATTGCTGCTTCGTTCCCGGTTGCGGAATTCTTGATTGCGCTGGGATTATTAATTCCGCGCACCCGACAATGGGCGTTCTGGGGAGCAGTATCCATGCATGTCTGTCTTATCATTGCTGTGGGGCCATGGGGGCTGGATCATCATCAGGGGGTTCTTATTTGGAATGCTTATTTCATCTTGCAGGACTGTTTTCTATTTCACAAGCGATTTAACGGAGTCCCTGTACTCAAAAAGAAGGGACCGGCAGATTCAAACAGTATAAATACTGATCAAAGTATTTCGTTCAAAAGTGTTGTCGGATGGGAACGAGCAGTTATGGTAATTGCCTGGTTTGCGATGCTCGCACCTCTATTCGAGCCAACGGGCTATTATGATCATTGGCCTGCCTGGGGTTTGTATGCAAGTCACCATGATCGTGTGACATTACTGATTGACGAAGACGCCAAATTAGATCTGCCAAGTTCCCTCCGACCTTTTGTAGGTCCACCCGAACCATTCAGTCGCTGGTGCCGAGTGCGCGTTGATCGTTGGTCACTGGCTGAGTTAGGAGTTCCCGTTTATCCACAAGCCCGCTTTCAATTAGGCGTTGCGATTGCAGTGGGGAGAACTCTGGAGCATGAGAAACAAAAAAGCAACGATTTGCCACAAATCAAGCTTCTCTTGGAAGGAGCCGCAAATCGACTTACGGGCAAACGCAAAATGAATGATTATACTGGCTTAAAACAAGTCGAAAAGCTTACAAACCGCTTCTGGTTCAACGCCCTGCCCCGTCAATTTGAGATCGATGAAGAGTCGAACCTTTTCGATTAAAAGTAGTCTCCTTTGTGCGCGTCGGTTGCATTTCTTCCTAATTCAAAATAAAACGGCGTTTCTGGTTTTGGAAAATACGATCTATTGGGATATCTCAACGTAAGTTCTTTAATTTTATAATTTGAGGCGAAAAATGGCTTTAATTAACGACCACTACCTGAAGCTGAAAGCGGGTTACCTGTTTCCTGAAATTGGTCGCCGTGTCAATACATTTTGTGAACAGAACCCGAGTGCTGCTGTTATCAAACTGGGAATCGGCGATGTAACCGAACCACTGCCGGCGGCGATCAGGGAAGCCATGCATGCGGCCGTCGATGAAATGGGCAATCGTGAGACATTTCGTGGATATGGTCCCGAACAGGGTTATGCATTTTTGCGTGAAGCGATCGCCAAGCATGATTTTCAATCGCGGGGCATCGATGTTTCGGCAGACGAAATTTTTGTCTCAGATGGTTCAAAATGTGATACCGGAAACATTCTTGATATTTTTGGGGCTGATAACAAGGTCGCGGTTACCGACCCTGTCTATCCGGTGTATGTCGACACTAATGTCATGACTGGTCGTACGGGAGCCGCTGACGAAAGTGGTCGCTATGCCGGCCTGACATACTTACCTGTCACAGCAGAAAACAATTTTGTTCCCGCCTTACCAGAATCGCCCGTTGACCTGATCTATCTCTGTTATCCGAATAATCCAACCGGCACCGTTGCCACAAAAGATACTCTAAAACAGTGGGTCGATTATGCCAAAGCAAATGGATCGATCATTTTGTTTGATGCTGCTTATGAAGCATTTATTACAGACCCGGAAATCCCTCATTCCATTTATGAAATTGATGGTGCTAAAGAGGTCGCCATTGAGTTCCGCAGCTTTAGTAAGAATGCCGGGTTTACCGGAACTCGCTGTGCCTTTACTGTCGTTCCCAAACAGTTAAACGGAAAAACTGCTTCAGGAGAAACAGCAGAAATCCATTCACTGTGGAATCGCCGTCATTGCACAAAATTCAATGGTGTTTCTTACATCATACAGAAGGGAACAGAAGCCGCATATTCTGAACAAGGCAAGCAACAGATTAAGGAGTTAATCAACTTCTACTTGGAAAATGCCCGTCTGTTAAGGGAAGGTTTGGAATCGGTGGGAATTACTGTTTATGGCGGCGTGAATGCTCCCTATGTCTGGCTCAAAACTCCTGGCGAATCGACAAGTTGGGACTTCTTCGATGAATTATTGCAAAAAGCACATTTGGTGGGCACACCTGGTAGTGGTTTTGGTGCTTCCGGAGAAGGGTATTTTCGTCTAAGTGCTTTCAATAGCAGAGATAATATCAACGAAGCGGTGACCCGATTCCAGAACGTCGTGAGCTGATCAGGTGAGTGAAAGTGAACCATTCGGCTGAAAGAATGGCCCTGATTTCAAGGCCAATCATACTATATCAGTCATGCTTTATGTGGACACTCCCCAGGTGACTCTCTTATAATTAGCTCCTTGTTTTAGTCAAAGATCCTCTGTGACAGAGGACACCATGCAATACATCATCTGCTAATTCGGATGGCAGTTTATGCCATCCGGGTCTCGCCGACCCGTATGGTCACACCTTCTCAAATTAGTTTCCATTGTTCACCGAAAGGTTCTTCCCATGTCTAAATGGCACATTACTGCCTGTTTGTGTATTGCGTTTTTTGGATTTTCTCAATTGGCGACCGCTCAGACCGAAAAAGCAGATCCAGGCAAATCTTCTCTCAAGGATCAAAAACAAAAAGTCAGCTATGGAATTGGCTATAATTTGGGCCAAAACCTGATGAAAGATCAATTAGATCTTGATCCAAAAATTTTGGTAAAAGGCATTATGGATGCCATGACCAAGCAGAAACCTCAAATGACTGAGGATGAAATTCGCTCAACGCTGATCGCGTTCCAGCAGGAATTACGTACGAAGCAAGAAGCAAAGATGAAAAAAGCGCAAGCGGAGAACATTGCGAAAGGAAAACAGTTTCTAGCAGCGAATGCCAAGAAGGAAGGCGTAAAGACCACCAAAAGTGGACTACAATATAAAGTCATCAAACAAGGTAAGGGGAAAACTCCTGGATTAAAAGACAAGGTGACTACTCACTATCGAGGAACTCTGATTAATGGAAAAGAGTTCGATAGTTCTTACAAACGAAATCAACCAGCGACATTTCCAGTCAATGGTGTGATCAGTGGCTGGACGGAAGCATTACAGTTGATGAAAGAAGGTGATAAGTGGCAACTCTTCATTCCCAGCGACTTAGCCTATGGCCAACGAGGCTCTGGTCCTGACATCGGACCCAATGAAGTTCTCATCTTTGATATCGAACTGCTCAAGGTAAACTAGTTTAAAAGACTCAAATTAACGACTTCTCAGGCCGACGCAACGATCATGCGTCGGCCTTTTTTATGCGCCTTTCTTGAATTTATGATGATAAGTACTGTGAGGTAGACTTCGAAAAGTGTTGAGCGGCACTCAGAACGTACCATACAGATCACGCTGATTTTGCCGATTATAGCAGGAGGCTTTCCATCGCAATTTTATGATTAATAAGATTCAAAGATCAGAGAGCTTTTATTTTATGAGCTAAGCTAGACAGAGAGTTACATAAAACACCCCGTATTTTTTCCTCTGTTAATTAGTACAAAGAAATTGGGCCATGTCAGGTATGAATCATAATAACAACCAAATATTACAGGAAATGAATGGATCCCAGGTTAAACCGGCCTGCCCTGAATGCGGTTCTTATGAACCTTGGGGGCTTTCTTCATGGTGCCCTCAATGTGGCTTTTATCCTGCATTGGGAAAATGTGTCGGCCAACCAGAGTTACAAGAGCAAGAGGAAACTAAGCCCCAACCGCAAACGGTCTGGGAATTAATTCCCGAGTGGGGTTGGGTCCTGGCAATCGGTACGATTGCAGCGATTGGTTTGAGCGTTGGTGGACGATTCTTTTGCAAAGATTCAGCGGAATTGTGCCTTTGGACATTAACGCAGGCAAGCGTTGGTCTGATTATGTTTTTATTTGGGCATATCCTTGCTTATTTGACCGCGGTTTCCAAGTCGGTTGAGTTTGGATTGATGAGTATTATCCTGACACCACTTAAAATTTGGCGACCTACTATCCATCGCTTCCCCTATGGAGCCTGGAAATTGGATCTGGCGGTATGGGGACTAACATTGATGATTGGTGCCTTCGCGATTGTTGGCGGATTCGAGTTTAATTCCCTGTTCCAAGATTGGGGTGTGCGAAAATCTGCCGATGTCAACCTTGTGGCTTCTATCGTCGATCAAGCCAAAGAAGCGGATAGGGGAGCGAATAACCTGGAAGGTGCACTGAACGATTTTGCTGGCGGCAGTGATGAAGCAAAGAAAGCGGTAATTCCAGATTCACAAGCTGAACCGGCACTCAAACTACCAGAATTTGATTGTTTACTGATAGGATATACGACACTCTCAACTGGAAAGATTGATTCGGTTTTAATCGCATCTTCTTATAACAAACGACTTGTCTATGCAGGAACGATCAGTACTAAAAAGGTTCCTAAACATGTTCTGGAAGAATGGCAGACACAATTGCCAGCGTTAAAACAATCGGCACCATTCGTGAAAACAAAACAGCGTGCAACCTGGGTGAAACCAAAAATTACATTCAAGGTGAAATCGAAAGGCTGGACAGATACAAATCATCGGTTGATTAAACCACAGTTTTCCGCCCTTTTGCAGGAAGTCAACGTTAATTAGCGATATATTTTAATCAGCGAGAATATTGAGTAAGGCCCTGATGTAAAACCATCAGGGCCTTTTTTGCTTTGATGGATCTATTGGGTTCTATGTGTTGATCTCTGTTATCTCGATCCTTGGTTGCTAAAATAGATGAGGTAGCTGAATCACGAAGCGGGAACAGGCGATCAACAAAATGAAACCGGAACTAGAACGTTACTCTCGACAAGTACTTTTCACAGAGCTTGGCGAAACAGGTCAAACCTCCTTGATGCAAAGCCGCGTTTTGCTGTGCGGTTGTGGTGCGCTGGGAACGGTATTGGCGGATATCTTAGTCAGGGCAGGCGTTGGTCATCTAAGGATCGTTGATCGGGATTTTGTTGAAATCAGTAATTTGCAGAGACAAGTTTTGTTTGATGAAACTGATGTCGCTGCCAAGCTTCCCAAAGCCATAGCCGCCACTGAGAAGCTCAAAAAAATCAACAGCGATGTTGAGATCGAGCCTATTGTAGAAGACATTGATCATACCAATATTCTAGCGCTAGCTGAGGGTGTCGATTTGATCCTGGATGGCACGGATAACTTTGAAGTGCGCTACCTGATCAATGATGTATCACTGGAACTGAGCATTCCCTGGATTTACTGTGGGTGTATCGGAAGTACGGGTCAGACGATGACGATTCTACCTGGTCAAACAGCATGCTTGCGATGTCTCATCGATTCGGCACCCGAACCAGGTACGACCGAAACCTGTGATACTGCGGGAATTTTAGGACCCACAGTGAATGTGATTGCTTCCCTCGAAGCCGTCGATGCTATAAAAATCCTTTCAGGAAACATTCACCTGATCAAACCGGTCCTTACCGTTGTGGATGTATGGGATGGCTCATTTCGCCAGATGAGTGTTGCTGACCTCAGAGAGAAAGCTGGTTGCAAAGCCTGTCATCAGGGAGAACGAGTCTGGTTAAAAGGGGAACAAGGTTCACGCACGACACAATTGTGTGGTAGAAACGCCGTCCAGATTTCTCCTGCTGAGAAGAGCCGCATCTCGTTCGAAGATTTGGCAGAAAAGCTCCAGAATTCAGGAGAGGTAGAATTCAACCCCTATCTCCTCAGACTGAATTTGAGAAACCCGGATTATGAAATCAGCTTGTTTCGAGACGGACGTGCTATCATTAAAGGTACCGATGATCCCTCGACAGCAAAGACGATCTATGCCCGATACATTGGCAGTTAAGCGAGTCAGTGTAAAAAGAAATTGTTTTTGAGTAGGCCTCTACGAGTTATTTGATTTCATCCTGATGAGCCAGGAATGCCTGGACCATCTCTTTACGAATTCGTAACATCAATTCTTTAGACAAAAGTGAGGAATGGCTTTTTCCAGGATGAATCTCAACAACGGCTTCATTATCTAATTGAGCCAGCGATTGTTTGAGCAAAATGGTTGCTCCTTCCAGATAGAAGGTATCCAATTCTCCCATGAAAACATGAATTTTTCCTGCCAGTTTCGGAGACAGAGTTTTCCAGTTTGTTTCAAGTATTAGTCGAATGTCATAGGCTTTCCAGGCTTCAACTACTTCGGGATTAATGTTGCCGGTTTCCCGATCATATAATTTCAGTGGTGTGCCATCTTTTCCACGGGGACTAAACACAGCTTCAAAACTCCGTAGTTGACCACCATGCCCGAGTACATATTCCATCTTAGAAAATGGCTCATACCATAAAATCGGAGTCTGTCCTCTGCGGGCAATCGGTCTGGCTTGATTCATTGCATCTCGGTACATGTTACTCGAAGAATCATAGAGATTAATTTGTTGAAAGTTACGGAAATCGACAGGGTCGGGTGCTGTACTCCAGGTACCACCAAAGACATCCGGATATGTGACTTGCAACCAGAGGGAAGACCAGCCCCCTGAGGAATGACCAGTTAAAAACCGTGCGCGTTGGTGTGGAATCGCGCGATAAGCTTTTTCGAGTTCCGGCAGAAATTCTGTGGTGAATGCTTCGCCCACGGGGCCGTTATTGGCTGAATCAGCGAAAACATGGTGTCCCCAACGACATTGAGGATTCAAGACAACACGAATAAATTCGACATGACCTTCATTCTGCTCGGAAACAGGCGTGTTTCTTAATCCACGAAAATGATCACCACCGAAACCAGGAATCGAAAAAATGACAGGGTACTTTCGCTGTTTCTGTTGATAGTAACTCTGGGGCAAAATAACCGTGGCTTCGAAATAGGTGTCCTGGCTATGAAATTTCGATAATAATGCAGAACGAATTTTAAAGAGTTTGCTCCATTGGGTATCTTTAAATGTTTTTTCAACGACGAGTTTATTGATTGTCAAAATGGGTGTTTTTAGACCGGCATATTTGGGGACGGCGATAACTTGACTGAATCCGTTTCCGGGTGCTGTCCCGATTTTTGGTTCATTCGAATTAAAACGCACCACAGCTTGCGCACGGTAATTGTCTAAATTCATTTCAGAAAATGGTATTGGAAACGAGAGTAAATTTTTTGAATCGGGTGTGAACTCGAGAATTTCCCCGGGCTTCCAGTTGACAACGTCTTGAGCAATAAATGATTCCGGTTGAAACCAGGATGGCCCCAAACGAGGTTCCCGATGGGATTGTGTAAAAATCAAATAAACGCGACCAGTAAAGGGTTGATGATGAATTGATTTGGTAAAGCGAACTTGAAATGCGTTTTCGGAAGCAGGCAGTTCCGTGAAGAGCAAAAAAAAGAAGAGAAACACCGAATAAAAAGTAGACATGCTTATTCGAAATCGTTGAATCATTGGGAGTCTAGCCTCAAGTTGTTTAAATAAGTATCAAAAGTCAACTAAAATTCTATATGATTACCAACCTAGATGCATCATCAAAAAAGAAGCTTAAGCGAAAGGTACAGTCCAAAATGAATGATCATACATCCAAGGTGGAAGAATTATTATCTCGCCTTAACGGACTAGAGTCCGTGTTAATGCATATCCAGCACGATATCGAACAGTTAAATGAAGCAATCCTGCAACAAGGCAGAGTGGTCGATGCCATTACGAAGTCGATGAAACAATTGGATTTTCGCATTGGAATGCTGGAGGAAGAAGAAGAAGGTCCTGATTCTTATCATGAAAAACCACCACATTACTGATTAATATCCTTCAACGATGGTTTATCAATCTCACGTTATTAATTCCAATACCATTTAAAAATCTACTGTTCTCGGAAATGAACAGCTTGAAAAAGCCGTTCTGATGCTTCATCTTATTAGATGGTGTTTGTCATATATCTAATCTGAATTCCGGAAGGATTTTACTCATGTCTCAGGTGATTTCATTGATGTTTCGTGTTTGCCTGTTTTCTTTGTTTTGCTTCTCTGGAATCAATTTGCTATCGGCTGCAGAACAGAAGCAGCCGAATGTTGTAATTATCATGACTGATAATCACGGTGAATGGACTTTGGGTTGTTATGGAAACCGCGACATTAAAACGCCGAATATCGATCGCCTTGCGAAAGAGGGAACTTTATTTACAGGAGCTTTCGCAAATAATGCCGTCTGTTCTCCCACTCGAGCCACATTTCTTACCGGGTTAATGCCCTGCCAGCATGGGGTGCACTGTTATCTCAGACCACGCATACAAACCGGATCTGATGCATTTAACACACTGGAAGAATTTCAATCGATTCCGCAGGTATTACATGATGCAGGCTATGTTTGTGGGTTGTCGGGAAAATGGCATCTAGGTGATAATCTTTATCCTCAGGAAGGATTTTCATACTGGATAACGAAGCCGCATGGTGCCAGTTCGGGTTTTTATAACCAGAAAGTAATCGAGCACGAGAAAATTCGTGATGAACCGACCTATCTGACAGATCTGTGGACACAGCATGGAATCAAATTCATCAAACAAAACCAGAATAAACCGTTCTTTTTATTTCTGACCTACAATGGTCCTTATGGATTGGGGTCTGCTATGAAGGAACCGATTAAAAATCGGTTTAAGGATGAATACGAAAAAAAGATATTCCCCTCTTTTCCCCGAGAAAAAGCACAGCCCTGGAATTTCAACTATGGTGACTGGATTGGTGATTTAAACATCATTCGAAAATATGCTGCAGAGGTTTCTGCGGTTGACGATGGTGTGGGCCAAATCATGCAAACACTAAAAGACCTCGGATTGCGTGAGAATACGTTGGTCATTTTCACTGCAGATCAGGGCTTAGCCGGCGGTCATAGTGGCTATTGGGGTATGGGCGATCATACCAGGCCGCTCACAGCATTTGACTGGACAATCAGTATCCCGCTCATTTTTTCTCATCCGGGCAAAATAGTATCGGGAGCTCGACAAGATATAATGGTTGCCAACTATGATGTTTATCCCACATTGTTGAGCTATTTGGGAATGCAGGACAAAATTCCCACTCAACCAGTAACTCCCGGTCGAAACTTTGCACCGGTTTTGAAAGGTAAACAGGTTCCCTGGTCTGAAGTCGTCTTTTATGAGTTTGAAAATGTGCGTGCCATCCGTACGAAAGACTGGAAATACATCGAACGTTTTCGCGAGAGTCCTAACGAGCTTTATGATCTGACGCAAGACTCCGGTGAACGAACAAATTTGATTATAAATTCTAAATTCAATAGGACTCGCAACGAACTCAAACAGAGAATGGATCAATTCTTTGCGAAATACGCAAATCCTCAATGGGATATCTGGAATGGCGGCAATTCAAAAACAATACTGATGACCAAAAAATTATTCCCCGAGTCATCTCTGTACCTACCATCCAAAAAGTAATGACCATCGGGATGGCATCAATCCTTCGTACCTGAAGAATGTCATGTCATCATTTCGGTGTTTTAATCACTGAAATCGATATAATCGGCAATCTTTTTGCACGCTCTATTAATTATCTGTTTTGTTTGAGTGTTTCAATTATGCATCACTCCTTTACCGACTTACTTTAGTAGTATCGGGAAGTTTGAGTGAAGAAACTCAAGTCTGGTAAAACTCAATGTGAACCAGGCAAAATGTTGCATTTCCCCTGATGGAACATAGGCTCCCCTTTCCGATACGTATTTTAACGAATCGTTTTGAAAGTTTGAGCACAACCAGGAGGTACGTGCCGTGTCTGTTACTCATTACACCGCCAAAGAGATCAGCGATCTCGAGACGAAGTCAACGACTCCCCGTTTTTTACATTCCTTGTTTGGCAGTGCAGCGATATTAGCATTGGCCTTTCAATGGCCCACTAGTGCCTGGTATTTCCAGATAGGGTGGACGCTTATCGCCGCGTATAGCATGTTTTGCTGGTCGAGCTGTTTTCATGAAACGTCCCATCAGGGAATATGTGGAAAACCCTGGGTTAGCATCTGGTTAGGTCGCGCCATTGGCACCATGCTGTTTGTTTCCTATACCGCTTATCGCGAAGCTCATATTCGTCATCATGCTTACTTGAATAAGCCAGGTGACTGGGAATTATGGCCTTATTCCGACCCTAACACGTCGCTGAACTTCCGTCGTATCTTCTGTTGGATGGAATTTCCGTTTGGGTTTATCACTTCCCCTTTAGTTTACAGTCGCCTATGTTTCAGTAAGAACACACCGGTGAAAAAGCCAGATATCATGAAAGCCATGCGGATGGAATACACTGCCATGGCTGTAGTCTGGGCGTTGATCTTGGGTACGGTTGCCTGGTTCTCTCTCTGGGTTCCTTTTCTCGTTGCCTGGGTCATTCCTCATTGGGTTGCCAGCGTCATTCAGACATTCCGTAAATTCACAGAACACCTGGGAATGCAAAGTTACGATCCTTTGCTGGGAACACGAACCGTCATCGGTTCTAATCTGATTACTCGGGTTTGCACATATATCAACTTCGACATTTTCGTACATGGTCCCCATCATCGACACCCCAAAATTGCTCACAATAAGCTTGTCGAGAAAATGGACTCTTATCAGGATGAGAATCCTGACACAAAGTACCCTGTCTTTACAACCTATATGTCTGCCATTAGACATACCTTGCCCGCGCTCTGGAATCCGGGAGTCGGTATGAATGCGGGAGCTCCTGCTCCCAAAAAAGAGAAATGGTTAGGTGCAGATAACTTTGTGACAGACGTAGCCAGAGAAATTCTTTCTGATCGCGATGTCGCGAAGCCTCATCAGGCATAAGAGTGTGTCTGATATTTGACAAATCAAAACGCCCCATACGAATTAGAATGTATGGGGCGTTTTTAATTCTCTCTATAGACGTCCGAAATCGAGCTGTCTTATCTTCTAAAACGGCGATTGCGGAACAGGCCACGTCTGGTGCGACCACAACATTCTTCCTGCACAGGTTGAGGACAAGGTTCAGCAACCGGCGTCAGTTCATCGCGCACTTTCAACAACAGTTTTTTACTGGCCCTGATTCCCGCGTATTCGTCGAGCTTCCTGCCTTCATACTCAATGCCAACATATCCATGATAACCGGCGTCGAGAACGATTTTCATCATCTTCACATAATCGGTGTTGATCTCATTACCGTCTTTGTCAAAGTCGTGAGTTTTGGCACTGACTGCTTTCGCATAAGGCATCAGTTCTTTGACCCCTTTATAGCGATCATATTCTTCACCGGTTTTGCGGTTGATCACAAAGTTTCCAAAGTCAGGCAGTGTTCCACAGTTGGGAAGATTGACCATTTTCATGACACCCGCCAACCAGGCACCGTTTGATGACAGGCCACCATGATTTTCCACAAGTACATTAATATCATATTGTGTTGCAAATTTAGTGAGGCGACGTAATCCGTCGGCAGCCAGTTTTTGTTGTTCTTTGTAGCTGCCATTACTACGAGCATTCACTCGAATCGAATGGCAACCTAATGTTTTAGCAGCTTTTACCCATTGATGGTGATTTTTAATTGCCTGCGTTCGCTTTTGGGGATCAGGGTCGCCGAGTGCCCCTTCTCCATCGATCATGATTAGTAAATTTTTCACACCTGCATCAGAGGCCCGCTGATTCATCTCGGCGAGATACTTTGCGTCTTTGGCCTTGTCTTTGAAGAACTGATTGACATACTCGACAGCCGAAATTCCAAACTCTTCTTTAGCAACTTTCGCAAATTCCAGGTTGTCCATTTTGCCGCCTTTGAGTGCGCGGTGCAGAGACCATTGCGCCAGAGAAATTTTGAACAACGGCTGATTCAGTGAAGTAGAAGCAAAGGCAGAACCCGCCCAACTGGAAAACGCAAGTCCAGCAGAAAATGCGGTAGTTTGTTTGAGGAAGTCGCGGCGAGAAGAAAAGGGAGTCATAAAAGGATCTTTCTTTGTGATTAATGGAATTGCAGGATAGATGCTCACATCAAAACAGATTTTGGATTATAAAAACTCAATCTTCAGGAAACAATCAAAGTGCTGAAAGCATTAAAAAAACAAAACCTCCGAATTACCAGGATGGCGATTCGGAGGAAATTCAATTCTAAAGCTTACAAAACAGACTCGCTTTTAATAACGATAGTATTCTGGTTTGTAAGGTCCTTCGACGGGAATACCGAGATAATCAGCTTGTTGATCGGAGAGTTTCGACAGCTTTACTCCCAGTTTATCCAGGTGCAAGCGGGCAACCTCTTCATCCAACTGTTTGGGAAGCATGTAAACGCCGACTTCATATTTATCTGATTCGTTCCAGAGTTCAATCTGTCCGATCACCTGATTGGTGAAGCTGTTTGACATAACAAATGAAGGATGGCCGGTCGCACAACCCAAGTTCACCAGACGACCTTCTGCGAGTACGATTAATGCTTTGCCGTCAGGATAAACGAACTTGTCGACTTGTGGTTTGATTTCAATCTGCTTGATATCTTTTCGCTCTTTGAGGTAAGCGATTTGAATTTCCGAATCGAAGTGCCCGATGTTGCAAATGATGGCTTCGTTTTTCATTTGATCCAGATGTTCGCCACAGATCACATCACAGCAACCAGTGGCGGTAACAAAGATATCGCCACGGGCAGCCGCCTCTTCCATTGTGGTGACTTCAAAACCTTCCATCGCGGCTTGCAAAGCACAGATAGGATCGATTTCTGTTACCAGAACACGTGCACCCAGACCTTTCATCGCATCGGCACAACCTTTACCGACATCGCCATAGCCGCAGACCACAACCACTTTCCCGGCGATCATGATATCGGTGGCACGTTTGATTCCGTCTGCCAAAGATTCGCGGCAACCATACAGGTTGTCAAATTTGCTCTTAGTGACTGAGTCATTGACGTTAATGGCGGGGACACCCAATTTCCCTGCTTCGTGCATCTGATGCAGACGATGTACACCGGTAGTTGTTTCTTCGGTGAGGCCTTTAATGCTCTTAAGAAGTTCGGGATACTTCTCATGCACCATGACAGTTAAGTCACCACCATCGTCGAGAATCATATTGAGTGATTCGCCGTTAGGCCAGAAGAGCGTTTGCTCGATACACCAGTCAAACTCTTCTTCATTCATCCCCTTCCAGGCGAAAACCGGTACACCACTTGCGGCAATTGCAGCGGCGGCATGGTCTTGTGTGGAAAAGATGTTACAGCTTGACCAGCGAACTTCAGCTCCCAAGGCGGTCAATGTTTCGATCAATACAGCAGTCTGAATGGTCATATGCAGACAACCGGCAATACGAGTGCCTTTGAGTGGTTGATCTTTGCCATATTTTTCCCGCAACGCCATGAGACCAGGCATTTCGGTTTCTGCGAGTTCAATTTCCTTACGACCCCAGGCAGCTAGTTTTTGGAATTCCTCTTCGCTGTAGTCCTTTACTTTATACGGTAGGGAGTTAGTTTCGGTCGACATTCTCAGTCCTTTTTTTGTTCAATTGGAAAAGGGGGGTTGAATTTAATTCAAGCAGAAAACGACTTGAATCTTGGTATTATAGTTGATTTATATCGGCTGACAAAATTGAGACACAAGAAATACCATGGGATTTACAAAATATCCCAGAAAGCCTTTTCAGTCCTGTAGTTGGTTTTCTCTGATGTTTTACAGCGAACCTAAGGCTTTTGCCTCTCTCAATGATGGTATCAAGCTCTGTTTATCAGCGGGTCTTTGATTTGCTTCGCAATATACCTCAGGCCAAGAGGCTTTACCTATGACAAGTAATCTGGTACCTCTGCTGAATGCAAGATAGGTAAATCGAATCATACTGGCAATAGAAAATCCAGATTTGTTGACCTGCAAAATGCATAATTTATACACTATGTCTGTCTCTTTCACTATGATTCAGCCATGGTTTGCTCATTTCAAACTCTCAATATGAATAAGAAAACAAAATATGACTCGGATCAGTGAATTATATCAGTCAGGAACATTCGACCTGTCTGTGGAAATCTTTCCGCCCAAAAGTGAAAAAGGTGATGCTAATCTCTTCAAGACGCTGGAAGAGTTAATTGGCTATCAACCAGCGTTTGTCTCTTGCACTTATGGTGCGGGTGGATCAACCAGTAAGCGGACCATAGAATTATGTAAAATTATTCAAGATCGCTTCCAAACCCCAGCCACCGCACACTTTACTTGTGTGGTTTCTACGCGTGAAGAACTAATTGAGTGGTTAAAAAATGCTTCTGAAGCCGGTATCAACAACATCATGGCTTTACGTGGCGATCCGCCTGAGGGGCAGGAAACCTTCATCCCCGCAGACGGAGGCTTACGTTATGCAAATGAACTCGTTGCTTTGATTCGGGAGCACTTTCCTAAGATGGGAATAGGTGTCGCCGGCTATCCGGAAGTTCATCCCGATGCAGTAGATGCGAAAACGGATCTAGCAAACTTGAAACGAAAAGTCGATGCGGGAGCAGACGCCGTTTATACACAGCTCTTTTTTAATAATTCCTGTTTTCATGATTTTCGCGAACGATGTGTACAAGCGGGAATTCACTGTCCTATTATTCCCGGTATCATGCCCATCACGGAATTCAAACGAATTCAGCGTATCACGGCGATGTGCAATTCAACGTTACCTGTGGAACTTAAGGGCAAGCTGGAGTCTGTAAAGGACGACGCTACAGCACAATTTGAAATCGGCGTCGAATACGCCATCAAACAGTGCCAGGAGTTAATTGATGATGGCGTGCCCGGAATTCATTTTTATGCTCTGAATCGATCACCCGCCTGCAAACGTATTTTTGAGGCACTCGGTTTCCACAAGCGATAAGAGCAACACTGTTATCAAGTAAGTTAGACTCAATCAAGAAGTAGATAAATAAGGAACAGCATGAGTGAGCCGCTTAATTTCAAACAAGAACTGACTTGTGTATTCGGGCAACCCATAGCAGAAAACCCATCGCAGTGTATGATGGAAGCAGCTTACAAAGACTGTGGTCTGGAGTGGCGTTATCAAACCATTGAAGTCGCACCGGAAAATCTGGAGCAGGCTATCGGCGGTTTAAGAGCGATGGGATTTCGCGGTGCGAATTTAACAATTCCGCACAAAGTCGCTGTGATTCAATATCTGGATGGTGTGAGTGATGCCGCCGCCATGATGGGAGCCGTGAATTGTATCGTGCGAAAAGATGATCAACTCATTGGCGAGAATACGGATGGCAAAGGTTTTGTACAATCGCTAAAAGAACTCACCGATCCGCAAGGCAAAAAAATTCTGATGTTTGGCGCCGGTGGTGCGGCCCGCGCGATCGGCGTCGAAACGGCATTATCGGGAGCCGCTGAAATCACGATCGTGAATCGGAGTACACAGCGAGGGGAAGAACTCGCTGAGCTGTTAAAAGAAAAAACCGGCATACCTGTGACCTTTGTGCCATGGGAAGGAAACTACTCAGTTCCAGAAGATGTTGATGTAGTGATTAACGCTACATCCATCGGCTTGTTTCCTGATGTGGATGCCGTTTTCCCCATCGATTATTCCTCTCTCAAACCAAATATGATAGTTTCAGATGTGATTCCCAATCCACCCCAGACTCATCTGCTCCGCGAAGCCGCCAAAGCAGGCTGCCCTACCCTCGATGGACTGGGCATGCTTGTCAACCAGGGAGTGATCGGTTTCAAGCTTTGGACCGGCGTCGACCCTGACCCACGTGTCATGCGCGCCGCACTCGAAGAGGTTTTTGGAGTTTAACAAAATTTGGCGCGAGAAAATTTCATTCTTGAGTACAAATTTGATGTCTGATATTGTTAAGTTACTGTTTCTTGTGACGATGAGGAATTAGATCAGCACGTTCAAATAAGTCGGGCATCTGTAGAGGGAATGAAGTAATGGCAGACACTACCCGCTTCATAGAAGTGATCGCTCACTCAAAAGTAGTCCGTCATGTTGAATCTTATCAAACGGAAATAGAAATTGTTGTATCTAATCGAAAAAAGAATCAGCATTCTTGTCTTGAAGATTCATTGAAGCTGCGTGATGAAGTTATCGCTGCATTGAGAAAAGCAGGAATCACTGAAGAAAATATACAGGAAGGCGGAGGAGACCGATCTTGGTTCTACAATACAGATTGGAAATCAGTAAGCCATCAATTAAAGGCCAGTCATGCTGATATTTCAACCTTGATTAAAGCAATGGCTAAGATTGAAAAAATCTATACGACAACGAAACAGTCTTTTTTCTCACCTATCAAGAAATCGCTATCATTAAGTGCTCCTCAACCAAAATTCTCAATCAAAGATAATGTAGTAGATCATTCACTCAAAATGGTCATTACTGAGGCGAAAGAAAAAGCAAGCATTCTGGCATCAGAAGCAGGCCTGAAATTATCAGGTGTTTTAACAATCATTGAGGAACCTCAATCGAGTTCTGTTAAGAGTAGAAGTGCAGGTGAAATGCTTTCCGACGTGGTCGATGATGAAATGTTGAGTACCGAAATGGGAGAAAATTATACTACGGTATCACCTCAGCGTAGGTCGACAAGCCGACGATTTCGCGTACGTTTTACTGTTAATGATAGTGAGGCCAGTGAATTCAATTAAAGTTACTGCAGAGGTTAGAGCCAGTGAACTGGAAGCTATTCTCACATGGCTTCGTGATTTCAATTATCAGCAGAATGGTGAATTCATGGAATCACTTGATCGAGGGCAAGAGCTTCCTTTGTTTCTATCTGCACGGGACGTTCACGACGAGGTTATTGGAGGCTTGCAGGGTTCCTTTCTACATCAATGGTTGAGAATAGACGTCATGGCGGTATTGTCCAATTATCGATCAATGGGCGTAGGTTGCCTCCTTGTTACGGAAGCTGAGCGTATGGCCGTTGATCGCGGATGCAGATCCTCCTATGTAGACACCATGTCTTACCAGGCACCCGATTTTTATCGTCGACTTGGATACCGAGAAGTAGGATGTTTGCCCAATTGGGATTCGCACGGACATGACAAGCACTTTTTCATGAAAGATCTTTCATAACGAGAAGGGGTCCAGCGATCATTTTCAAGTTTGGTTCAGTTCAATGTGTTTGACACTTTTACCTTTTTCAGAAGATGATTCCGTTGAAATTGCAAGCTGGCCTCGCGATACCAACGAACTCAAGACATGGGCAGGAGCAGATGCTGTTTTTCCTCTCAAATTGGAGCAATTTCGTATCTGGCATGATGATCCTGAGACGCACACTTTCATTGGCCGACATAAAGGTCAATTAGTCGCATATGGGGAATTATGGATCGATGAATCAGAACAGGAGATCGAACTCGCTAGAATCATTGTACATCCAGCATCTCGGAACAAAGGAATTGGTCAGATGTTTGTGACAGCATTAGTCGCTCAGTCAGAAACATTTGGTTTAGTGGATCGTTTTCTGCGAGTCTTGCCTGAAAATACCATTGCAATTCGTTGCTATCAAAAGTCAGGCTTTAAGGTCCTTCCAGCTGATGTGCAGAAAACATTTAATCAGAGGCAACCGGTAGAATATGTCTGGATGAAGTATCAGTCAATCAGTTAAAATATTGAATAAATATGTTATTGAGGACGAGATGAATGATGAATAATTACCAAATTAATAGTAAGCAGCACTGGGTTTTCCTGATGGTATTCGGTTTCTGTGCCCTGCTTGGTTTTTCCGGAGTGCTTGTCGCAGAGATATTTATGCCAGACAATCCTGGTGGAAACCTTGGTCGATTGGCGATGTATCGATACATGGGAACGACGTCTATTGCCTGGGCTTTGATCGCGCTGTGGTCGGGTTACAAGCTCAGAGTATCGCATTTGACGAATGACAAGTAAGTCAGTACCGGTGCTCAGTCAGCTTCTGACGAGGGGATAGTACTTCGTGTCACCAAAACGTATCACTTCTGGTTTGCTTTCGCTGATTTTGCTTGTCTTGTTCGGTTGGACTTTCGTTGGTGGTGTTGATGACCTTCGCATTCAGGTGATGTTGTGTATTGGTGTTGTGCTGGGAACCGTTTATACGATCTATGGTGAACTCCCTAAATGGCTCATCATTCTCAGTGGTGGAAAGATCGTTGCCGACGAAGATCCCTCAAATATCTCTCCTCGTATCTATATCCCAATTCTGATGGTAGCGATCTTGATTGCCATCGTCGCTTTGATGCTGGTTATTTTCGAAATATGGTAAGCATAAATACTCTGGCGCCTCTCTGAAAACGAACATTTTTTAAGATTTTGTGTCTAAGAGTGATCACATTTGAAAAAGATATGCGAAATCATAGATGTAGTAGTAAGAAAAATGAGTATTACAGTTAGACAAATTGAATTAAAAGATGCAAAAGGTTTCTACAAGGCGCTCTCAAGTGTCGCTGCTGAGAAGAAATACATTTTGACACTTGAACCACCACCTTTTGAAAGCACGCAGACGTTTATAAGATCTAATATTGAAAATAATCATGCCCAGTACGTAGCTGAGTCAAATGAGACTATTGTTGGCTGGGCGGATATTATCCCGTTCACTCGTCAGTCGATGACACATGTTGGTTCACTTGGCATCGGGGTAATCTCAGAATTTCGAGGTCAGGGTATAGGTCAACGACTTTTAGAAAAAACGATTGAGCACGCCTGGCTGCAGGGTTTAAAACGTTTAGAGCTAGAGGTCTTCTCTGACAATGAAGTCGCACTGAATCTTTATAAAAAATATGGATATCAGGTTGAGGGCATCAAAAGATACGCACGATACCTTAATGGAGATTATCAAGACATTGTTGTAATGGCACAGTATCGCATTTGAAAGTGCGCTCAATAGTGATGCCAATAGAAGAAGTCTATTTATGGCTCAATGATTCGCTATAGGGGAGTTCTTCTATGTTCCCCAAACCGAAGACTTGCAGGAAGCGGGCAGTGGTGATGTATTTGACATCTGATTTGCCTTCTGCTTCGCGTTCGATGGCAATGAGCTCGCGCCTTAAAAGTTGGCGTAAAACACCCACAGCTTTCTCCTTGCCGGCTTCGATGATTTGGTCTTTGCTGATAGGTTGGTGATAAGCCACGAGTGCGAGCACTTCTAGTGCATCCTGTGAGAGTTTGACCTCTTTGGGGCCAAAACCAAATACCCGGTTTCGAATGCGTTCGAAGTCGTGACGTAGCACGAGCCGATAGCCACCTTCTTCCATGCGAATTTCATATGGCCGTGCTTCATCAATGTATTGACGATTGAGGTCATCCAGTAAATCGTCAACATAGGAAGAAGAAAATTCACTATTCAGAAGATTGCACAATTTTTTAGTTGTTAATGGTTCTCCTCCCACAAACAAAGCGGCTTCAATGATCTGTCTGGGAGGAACTCGTGCTTCTCTCTGAGACTCGGTTAGAGAACTAGCCTGTTGTTTATTTGCAGATGCCTCTGATTGAAGCGCTTCGTTGTTATCAATACCGTTCTGGACTTCCGGGAGTTCCAGATCGCGTTCAACTGCTTCAAGCGCTTCGATGGCGCGCTCGTAATCGGCATCTAGTTTTTCATCGACTTCGCCGTTCGATGCAAATGCAGCTAGAAAATCATCTTCGTTGAAGATGGTTGTTTCATTGGATTCAGGTGTTTCTTCTTCCGGGGACATTCCCTCAATCCTTTCAGGGAATCAGACATCGAACGGCAAGATGGCTGATGTGCATCATAAAGAAAAAGGCTACTACTGATTTAACGCCAGTAGATAGGCCTCCCATTTAGCCTGCTTCAGTAAGGCGGCTTTCTGGTCGGCTGCGTTATTGTCCATGTTTGCCCTAAGTTGATCAACCTTTTTTTGGCAATGAGGACAATTCACCAGATGAGCTTCGATTTTCTGGGTCAGTTCCTGGTCTAACAGATTTGACACATAATCTTTGGCATGATCGATGACTTCAGGACAGTAAATTCCGCCAGGGCAAAAGTTTTCCGAATCCTCTGTTGAGACTTGAATAGTCTGACTGGAAGGTCCCGAGAGCTGATTCATACCAAAAAAACCAACCATACCTATGATCAGACAAGCAGTTACGATCTCCGCACCAGTAATGAAACGACTGACTTGTTTGCGTTTTTTCATGACTGACACAAATTGGCTTAAATCACCTGAAGCGCAAGGCTGCCACTTAGTTTCAGAATCCTGGTGTTGTTCGGTTGGATTATTTTCGTTCATGTCAAAACCTCCTACCTGAATCAGTAGGAACTGAGCCTTTGTAATATTGGGGATAAAACCCTATTTTAATTATCGAATTCTTCTCTGATGTAGTCTGTGAAATAGCTTACAGTTTGAACATATCTACGTTTTCTGACCCAAAAAACGAAATAATTATGCTTCTGCGCCTCTTAATAAATGTTCTCCTGACTGGTCTGGTTTAGTTAGGAGGGCGGGAGTGAGTTTAAAATCAATCGAATGTGCCAGATGCTGAGCCTTTCGCAAGATAATTTGTCGTTTTTGCACATCGATCGTCCGTTCGTCCTGCATCTCGCCCAGCAGAACAGTCACTGTCTCGCGCGTACTGCCAATGATACTGGCCAGTTCCTGATGAGAAAGTTTGATATTGATTAGAACCCCTTGTGGGGTAAAACGGCCATATTTTTCAGCTAAGTCGAGTAATAAGTGAGTGAGTCGATCACGATTTGAGCGAAACAGTAACGATTTTAATCTTTGCTCGACGCGTTGACGTCGCAGCCCCATCAGTTTTGTTACACCCAGAGAGACACCGGCATGTTGTTCCATCAGATCCTGAATGACCTGTCCGGGAATACGAAGAATTGTGGATTTCAGCATTGCTTCAGCATATTCTTCGCGTTCGCCACCCCCCAGGATGGCTAATTCTCCGAAGAGTTCTCCAGGTTCAATCAACGCCAGAAGTGCCTGTTTTCCTTCACCTGTAATATGATAGAGCTTGATTCTCCCGGTAAGTACGAGGAACACTGAATCGCTACTTTCGGTCGGGAGATACACCAGATTTCCTCGACCGAACTGCCGTACGGAAGAGTGCCTTTCGACATCCGCGATTTGATCCTGGCTCAGCCGTTCAAACAAATCACAGTTCTTCAAGTACCAGAAATTTTTGTCCATACAGCTGAACCTTATCCATATTCCAGAGAAGAAGAATATGAGGTGGCAAGTATTATGTAGTCGGTTGCAACAAATCGAATGCTTGAATGTATTAATAGTACCAAGTGGGATGATAATAATATAGAGGTTCCGAAGTCCATTTGAGAACCCCCATCTCAGGAAATCATCGAATTTTTCCTCTTAAGTGATTGCAGGTAAACCGATTTCGTGCCATATGACTTAATTGAAAATGATCATTTTTCTAGAAGCTCAGTCACTACTTTCCGAGGAGCACCTATGTCCAGAACAGAGATCGTTCCCGTGTATTGCTTCGAGTCTGGTAGAGCGAATCCCTTTTTTTCAGCTACAAACGTTGCAGTATGATTAGCGACGACACAATCTCCCAATGGCAATCCTGAATCACAGTCGAGACCAGAAGGAAGGTCTACCGCTAACTTGTTTCCCTGAGATTGGTTCATAATCTGGATCGCGGTTGTAAATGGCGGGCGAATTGTACCTTGAATGCCGGTTCCTAACAGTGCATCTACGATCCAATCTGCTTCTTCTAGAAATGTCCGAAATTCTTCAGGGTAATCTAAGTTGGGATCACAGTGGATTACTAAACCCATCCTTAAAGCCACTTGATAATTTATCGCAGCATCTCCCTTAAGTTGTTCGGGGTCTGCCAATAGATAAATTTGCACGGGAATACCAGCATTATCCAAATGTCGGGCAATGACAAACCCATCACCGCCATTATTGCCTTTACCAGCACAAATTTTGACGGGTCCTTTTACTTTCAGTGATACGAGCAGTTCAAACACGCCTCGCCCGGCGTTTTCCATGAGTGCAATTCCGGGCAGACCAAATTCTTCGACCGTACGTTGGTCTACACTCCGAACTGCTTTCCGGCTTAGTCGTTCATAATGGGCCATTTTTATTCTCGTTTTGTGAATTCGGGGTATGCAAATAGAGTTAAAAATAGTAAAAAATCGCTCAAAGTAATTTTATAAACAGTGGTTACGGGGTTTTCACCTGATGGAATTTAAATTACGATCTTACATGATGCGGGCATGTTTTCCCGATCTCTTTTCAAAATAGGAAATTCTTAGCCTCCAATAGGATACTTCTGGAGAGTCAGCTGTGATAGATGAATATTCTAACCGATGGGCTCTGGTCACGGGCGCTTCATCAGGGATTGGTTTGGAATTTGCGCACCGACTGGCTGCACGAGGTATGCACTTGGTCCTGACGGCACGTCGCGAGGAGCATCTGGAAAACCTGGCCTCAGAATTATTAACTCGTCACGGAACAAAGACTGAAGTCATCACATTAGATCTCTCTGAGCAGGAAGCTCCTCAGAAGCTATACGATGAGGTCAAGCGGCGTGGCGTCGAGATTGAATTGCTGATTAATAATGCCGGGTTTAGTGTGGTTTCTGATGTTGCCTCTACCGACGCCAAACGAGTGATGCAAATGGTGCGGCTGAATGTGGGAGCATTGACCGAACTGACGTATCTTTATTTGCCTGAAATGATGGAACGCGGGCATGGCGCCATCATCAATATTGCCTCAGTAGCTGCTTTTCAACCAGTGGCCTACATGTCATCATATGCAGCCAGCAAAAGTTACGTATTGCATTTTAGTGAAGGATTATGGGCGGAAGCACGCGACAAAGGAGTGACAGTCACTGCCCTGTGTCCGGGAACGACGCAAACCGAATTTTTTGATGTCGCCGGCGTTGAAGGATGGCTGAAAAAACACCGATTCCAGACTGTGGAACAAGTAGTCAAAACAGGTCTGAAAGCGGTTGAAAAAAAGCGGCAATACGCGGTTTCTGGTTGGGGTAATTATTTCTTATCGTTGTTGGTGCGGATCGCGACTCGTAGGACAGTGGTAGTCGAGTCGATGAAATATTTCCGTCCACAGCCACAAAAAGACAAGAAATAGGGCACAAAAGAACACTTTCTATTGTGCTTCAAATTGAGTTTGCCCTCTGCGATCCGCTTTTTTAGCTGATTTTGTTTTGAACAGAGCTCAGCAAGTTGACGATCTAACGCAAATCGCAGTATAACTGTCGTTCCCATATTTGGAATTTCGAAGAAGGTATATAGATGGCTTCAAAAGCAAAAATTGAAAAGCAAAAGAGAAACGCAAAACTCGTTGCAAAATATGCTGCACAACGCGAAGAGTTGATCGCCAAAGGCGATTACGCTGGACTAGCGAAACTACCTCGTAATTCCAGCAAAACACGTCTTCGTCGTTTATGCCAATTAACGGGCCGTCCCCGTGGTAACTATCGTAAGTTCCAGATCTCTCGTATCGCATTACGAGACATGGCTTTAGATGGTCTGATTCCAGGCATGAAGAAATCAAGCTGGTAGTATCAACAGATTGAAGGTTGGTCTTCGATTTAAGCCAGTACTTTACAAAATAGCGTCGCCCCAATTTGGGTGTCCCCTGTCACGACGCATGAAATAGGAAAAAACAAAATGTCGGTCGGTTTATCTAGAAAAGAAATTGTCAAACGACGGAAAAAACGAGCACGCCTGAAAAAGAAGCTCAAATGTCGGTTCTGTCCGGATGGAAATATTCCGCGTCCTGTTTATGTCGATTATAAGGATCTGAGAACATTGCGTTCCCTTCTGGATCGTGAAGGACGCATTTTACCTCGCCGTCGTACTGGTACCTCTGCTCTTTATCAACGAGCCGTTCGCCGTGCTGTCTTGAGAGCCCGCTTTATCGGTTTGCTGTCGCACGTTTCCGAGGACTAAGCGGCATAGCATAAATCCTGAATTCATATTAAAAAGGCTCTGGATAATATCCAGAGCCTTTTTAATTTCCTTAAAGAAGCACGAGTTCAGAGTTCTTTCGAGAGAGACTGATGGAATGATGAAGTAGAAGTTGTAATTCCAGAAGACGTTTACCAGTTGAGTCCAGTCGGGAAGGAGTCGGTTTGAAATGCATCTAACAGATCATAATCCGATTTGTCTTTTTGATCCAAAGTGGCTTCGGCACAAGATTCTTCTGTTTCCCAGATTACAACTTTCACAGCCTGCACCCCTAATTCGCCTAACAGATTAGGACAGACTTCATCGAGTAAATACTTCGCCATGTTTTCCGCAGTTGGATTGTAAGGAAGTACAAAATATTTGGTAGGTTCCACCATGCGGATGGCTTTCAGGCCATTTTCGTCTTCGATATTGAGTAGAAATCCATGATCCCAGTTTTCATCAATCCAGCCCTTCAGCAGGGATTTGAGATGCGCAAAGTCGATAATTCGTCCCACGGCATCAGTTTCCGGGCCGGTCACATAAAAGTCTGCGACATAATTATGGCCATGAAAAAATTGACATTTCCCTTCATGGCGAAATAATCGGTGTCCTGCATTAAACTTGACCCGACGCATAATTGTCATACCCATAATATCAACTCGTCCTCTTAATTGGCTTTCTCGATAATGCTTCTAAAAACTTGCTCTCTAACTCAGTAGGAATTTCATACCCTGCGTCATGATGGTGTCTACCTTTGGATCACAAAAGGCAACGCTCACTTCATAGCCGCCCGCGGGGTATTCTTCTGCGATCGGAATATACCATGGCCCGCCATCACCATAAGCGGCAGTCGCGATGAATTGATCGGGCTGCATGCTTTGAGCGCGTAACTGGTATTCGATGAAGCTTTCTGCTGGTAAATGAAGCGTTTTGATGTCATTCATTTGCAGAGAACTTAATGTAATCGGAACCTTCTTCTCAACGCGTTCGAGCCAGGCTAGAGTAAAAGAAGGCCGATTTCGATTTACGACTCGATTGGCCTTATTCGAAATCCTCTTCTTTAACTCAGCTGCCTGATAAGTGTTTCTTACCGGTGGTAGAATATCATGTGATTTCCAGGAAACCTGCCCGATGGGTTCGGGCTTTAATTGTTTCTCAGATGCAATCATACCATCATAAATCCGACGTGCCAGAATTTTACGCATTTCGTGAGAGCCGTCATTGTATTTACCAGCTGACACATTGCCTGCACATCCCGTGAAATAAATGTGAGTGCAACCTGGCTCTTCTTCTTGCCGTTGCTTGCGGGCGATGCCGGTGAAGTCACTGCTGACACGTCCATCGCCATAATAACTCATGGGATGCGTTGCATAATAATGACAGGAAACCAGCTTTTTATCTTTATTGTAAAAGGCGATTGTTTTCAGCCAGGGATCAATGATTCCTTCTGTCATGCTTCGAAGTGATTCATCCTTACAACTACTTCCCCGCATACGTTTAATTTTTCCATTCTTGTCCCGGTCAATACGACGGTTGGATGCGACTTTTTCGACTTTACTTTGGCTATGTGCGATGTGTGTCACAGCTTCTGCTTTGGGAAGCGCTGCTGCCACTGCTTTACGGGCTCTCTCCAGACAAGAATTGAAAAAATCCAGTTCGATAACATGTGGCAAATCGCCTTGTTCGAGCACGATCTGCTCGGTATTCAAGCATGCAAATGGAGCATTATGCTGATGGACACATTGTACGGCGACTCGATCGATGGTTGTGCCAGCTGCGTCTGCTAATGCTTTCCGCCAGGCGATATGAGCATCATTTAACAGACCTGTCCAGTCAACCGCACAAACGACGATTGGCTTACCAGCACCCAGTAAAACATATCCAATTGCTTCCAGCGAATCATCATAGCCAACTACCGGCTTAATCCAGCCACCACACAGTGAATGACCTTTCGGAGGTGAAACATCAAAGCGAAATGGAGCAAGGTGCAGATTTGGATTCGCAGACGTTTCTTCATTGTTTGCGAAAGACCACTCACTGAGAGAAAACGTACTACCCGTAGCAGCCAAAGAAGCTGCAAGGAAATCGCGTCGACTGAAATTACTCATGATTCACCTTCAGTTGTATTTACACAGCTTACAGTTTCGTTGGGTTCGGAGCGTCTCCATAGACCTCTTTGGGATCAAATACTTTTTCCGTTTCGGTGAATTGGAGTCCGAGGCCTTTCTCATTCATTTCTTCGCTTACCGGAACACGACGATAAAAGCAGGACCGATAACCTACGTGACAACTGGCGCCCCCTTGAACATCGACTCGTAACCAGATGGTATCCTGGTCATCATCAATCAGAAGCGCTTTCACTTTTTGAACGAGCCCACTCGTGGCACCTTTGTGCCAGAGCACTTGACGGCTTCGGCTCCAATAGACGGCTTCCCCCAATTCGATCGTTTTCTTGAGCGCTTCCTCATTCATATAGGCGTGCATCAACAATTCACCAGAACTAAAATCTGTGGTCACGACAGGAATCAAACCGTCCTGATCAAACTTAGGGGCCAGTTCTGTTCCTTCTTCAACCTGCTCGACTGAAGTCCGTTCAGCGAATTGAATACCATCTGACATGTTTCTCTTACCTCACTTCAATGCAATCTTTATCTAATCTGTGGAGAAGTTCCCCACTTAATACTTTTTATATGGGACTTGAAACTCTAAATGAATCGACCAAATATCGATCTTCTCAGGAAAAGCAATGCGGCTGAGTACATCATAATCAAAGCTTGATGTCAGACACATGATCTGAGGCGTTCTTCAAGCGGAAATCGGGAGATTTCCTGCTCTTAAAATGGTAAACCTAATGGTGTGGCAGGTCAGTAGTTTCAGAGGAGATTTTGAGAGGATTCATAGAATAATCGTCTTTTAGGATAAAAACAGTATACATGCGCAATCTTCAAACAAACTATTAACCGAGTTGTGAGAGAATGTGTAATTTATTACTAGAGAGGATTTTTGCTCTAAAAAGTTCGCGGAATATATCACGAAAGAATTAAAGCTTGATTACGCTGAATAAATCTGAGACATGCGTAAAATTTTCTCTTTTACAAGTTTGCGAAAGGGACGAGGTGAAATAACCTCAGCTTGATCTCCAAAACTCAATACCCAATCGGAAATGCAGTCCAGGCTGTCAACTTGCGCACGAAGTTCAATCGTGCCTCCCTTCAGCTTCTTGATCTCTTGCGATTGATCCCAGCAAACCAGGGAAACTTTTTCACCGGCATTACGTTCAAAGTGAATTTTAACCGATTGCAATTTGCGAGAATGTTTTATGGGGTTCCATGACTTACCAAGGTAACGATTAAGATTAAAACGAGATGGCTTTTTAAATGTTTCATCCAATAGTTCTGATTTTACAATCGTCTGAAGCGGAAATACTTTTATTCCTCTATCAATAGAAGATCGTCCTACAACATACCACTGTTGATTGGAATATAATATATGAAACGGGCTCAACATCGTAGAGATGGTTTTCTGTTCTTTAGGACAAGCATGTTGGATGCGAACATTTCTTTTTTCTATTGCTGCTTTGAACAGATTTTTGTGATGAATTACATTACGTATATGTGGATTTGTAGAAGGGAACCAGATGGAGATCAGTTGTGCTGCGTCGATGACATCTTCACGCAATTGATCTGGCAAGCTACTCAAAACTTTAGTAGACGCTGATCTTGCAAATTGGTGAATCGGAAGTCCGACAATAGTTTTATCAAGGTTCTGGCATAAAACGAGTAATGCGAGAACTTCCTCAAAGGTCAAATCTTTGAAGGGAACGATTGTCCGCCACGGAAGAGAGTATCCTTGCCTTTCTTCGTCATACAGGACATAGATACCTGACTCTTGTAATGTACTTAGATCTCGAAATACCGTCCTGCGACTGACTTCACATTCGGTAGCGAGTTGTGCAGAGTTATAAACTCGCCCCGACTGTAACAAAGCGATCAGCTTTAGGAGACGATGAATTCGTCCAGCTACCATAGATTATCTTTTGAATGCTTTTCCACAAGCCTGATTAGTGGCGGGTTTTCAAACCCGAATACTCAGGTTGAGTTGCACTTGTAGTACCACGATTCATCATAATTGCGGTAACAAGTGATGCAAACCAACACTTGGAAATAACAATCGATGGAGATGGGCATCGATACGAGCGTATTGTGAGCGAAAATGAGCAGCAGTAGGCTTTTCACTCACAAGCTTTGTCTAAATCTAGCTCGTACTTACGACAAAGAGTCTCAGAAATCAAAATCGATTTTAAAAAAAATGAATGAGTAATTCGCTAACCTGCGAAGGCTGTATTATCGGAATAACATGAGTATTGTCCGAGGTGCTTTCATTCCACAAAATTCGAGGCAGGTAATAATTCAAGCTCTTCTATTTGTTCAGTATCTGAAGTTGAAGCTTCATGTTCCGTTGCTGAAACTGGTGTTATGTCATCTAGGGTTTGCGTCTCGTCTGAGCCAAGTATGTACTCGACTGTTCTTTCTGTATCGGATAAAACAAATGGATTTCTTACGTCAATATCAGAACTTTCTAAATGGGCCGCTGGTTCATTTGCCTCTGGAACCGGTGGTGCATAATCGGGAGACGTTTCTGGTTCTGGAACAGGTAAAACGCTTGGCGTCAGGCCATCTTGTTGCTCCATCATCTCTGCTTCTCCCTCATTGGTGGGCATTAAGCCAACTTCGCCCACATACCCTGCCGCAACAAACGGTTCTGGTTTGCTACGCAGTTTATGAGCTTCGATACCATGAGTTCTGGCCCAGGCTCGTCTGATTGCCTGCTGATATGCTACTGGTGACCACTCTCCTTCCATCAAATGGATATTGTTGTGCTTCAGCAAGGTTCCTTTCCATTTGTAGAGGTTTTTAATGGCTACATTGTAAGCGACCAGCGATCGATAATATTCTGTTTCGGCGGCTGCTAGACTGGATTGAGCACGTAACAAGGTATCGAGTGTAGTGGTTCCTGCCTGGACTTCTGCGTCAAATAGTTCGGTTCGTCTTCTAGCTGCACGCCAACGATTGAAATTCGATTGCGCTGTAGCGTAGTTTTTAGCCAGATCCTGGAAGGTAATCGCCAGTTCCTGACTGACGTCCATTTCCTGCGCTTGTAACACACTACGTGCTTTCGAGATTCGAAACTCCAGGTTTTCAACTTGAGCATGAGCTGACCGAAAACCAAGTGGAACACTGAATTCCCAGCCGATCGTCCAGCTATCCTGATCGTTTTGCATCAATGTTCCATAGGCGCTATGTAAGCCTTGAGCGGTAATGCCATCTGTGTTTCTCTGACTCAGCAGTCTATCGCCGAATGCATTCACTTGATAACTGGATACGAGATCCAGTCGCGGTCGGGTCAGGCTGGTAGCAGCTAAACGCTGAAATTCGAGACTTTTAATATTCCATTTTTGTCTTCGAAGTTCAACTCGATGCACCAGCGCCTCAGTCAGACACATACTCCAGTCTGGTGTAAACTCGGCTGAAACAGGGTCATCAATCGGACGAATGATTTTACCATCATTAACGGGTAGTCCAACAAGTCGACGGAAACGGCTTTCAGCGGTATAAATATCACTCCGTGTTGACTGGACTAAAGACTGAGTTTCAAACAAACGATCTTTGGCTTGTGCTTCGTCAGCTGGTTTGAAGTTCCTGGTACCACCGGCTTCTAGCTTTGCATGTGCCTCGCGCCAACTACGTAATGCAGAATTACGGGCCACGACTTGTGTATCATACAATCGATAAGCCAGATAAAGTTGCCAATAGCTCTCTTCAATATCTGAGACCAGGTTGCGAACGTTTCTCTCGAAATCCGCGAGTACTAAATCGTTGTTGATACGTGCGATGACGACCCCCTGGCTAACACCGGTAATGCCAGTGAATCCAGAGCCAATCGGACCTGCAATGCGGGTGTAATCAACCCCGGCTCCTGCCAGGAATGGTTGACGATAGGAAGCACCAAAGTTGCCAGTATAGTTGGAAGGGAATAATTGGCTCGTCGCATTACTACCCTGGTAATTCCAGTTATGATTGATGGAAAATTGTCCGCCGTTTGCAAATGTTTTGGAAAGACCAGATTGAAATTGTCCCGTTTCCTGAGTCAAAGTACCGCCCGGAACTCCACCAAAAAACGGGCTGTTTTGAACCTGTTCTGAGCGGCCCCATAACATATTTGCCGTGAAAGTAGTATCAAAGGCAGAAAGGGCTGCTTCAACGCCACGCGAACCACCCAATAGCACATTGGTTTCCTGAATGGATGGGTCGTAAACAGATGGAGTTCCATCCGGATTATTCAGTAGCCCGTTTCCGTTTGTCCCCAGCGTACCAGCGACACGGATGACTTCACTATTCGACAGACCCAAGTGGATCGCGTCCATCAATGGTAAATCCCAAATTTCATCCTGCGAACGATCTGCCAACGTACGTGGTTTGCCAGAAAACGTAATTTCTTCTGGCGTTTCCTCGAACACAGCCGGATATTCGATTTTTGTGGCGACATCTTCATAATATTGAAGTTCTTTGTCACCGAGGTAATGCAGATCCGTATCGGTACCGAGGCCATGACAACCAACCAATTGGCTGGTAATCAGACAACCACAGAAAAATTGGTGTAACTTCTGACGAAGGTTCATGTATCCATCCTTAAAGACATGAACGTCGATTATGGTTACAAAGTGTTTTTTCATAACCACTTAGGGTTCATAATCGATAGTAATTCTGGGAGAATTCACCAATGCGCGCTGACAACCAATTTTGTATGTGAAACAATGGTTCGGAGCACAAGCTGCCCGTTTGGTAAAATCACTATTTTCGGTATCGGCTGTTTAATCGTTACAACTTGACTTTTTTGACGATTGGTCAAAATTCAAATGTTTTTGTGTGTTTGGCCCGAACTCTGTGTAAGGCTTTCCCAGCATTTTCTTTAGTAGAATGACTTCTCCCGCATCATTCTGTTCAATAAAGTGACCTAAAAACTGTAAAGCGTATCCCGCAAAGAACGCGATTCCGGCCAAAACCCACTGGTTGGCTAATCCAAATCCAATCAATCCTCCGAATGTCAGCGGAACTCCAATCATATGCAGGATTTGATTGAGCCTGTTTTGGTGTCTGAGAAAATAATTGCTGAAAAAGCGTTGAATCATCTGAATTCATCCGATTGGCTTGAAAAGTAAGTACCGTTCATCGCGTATAGTTGAAAAGCGATTTCTGTTTTGATACGGTCACAGCTTGCTTGTGCACTGTCTATTCAGTATCAACCAGTGTGGCCTTTGGTTTCAAGAGTCAGCATACTCCTTTCGGTTTGCTACACGAACTTGAGTTCCCGGTTACATGCCCTTTTTTATCAGAAGTATTTGAGGAAACGATGTATAAAGTCACATTAATTCCGGGAGATGGAGTTGGTCCGGAAATTGCCGAAGCAACACGTAAGTGTGTTGATGCTACTGGCGTGAAAATCGACTGGGACCTTCAGGAATGTGGAATCGAAGTGATAGAGGCTGAAGGTAGCGTCCCTGATCGAGTCATGGAATCTATTCGGGCTAACAAAGTCGCCTTGAAAGCACCTATTACGACTCCGATCGGAAAAGGCTTCCGCAGTGTCAATGTATTTCTGCGACAAGAGTTGGGCTTATATGCCTGCATTCGTCCTTGCAAAACTTACAAAGGGGTGCGGACTTACTTTTCTGAATCTAATGTCGATTTGGTCGTCGTTCGTGAAAATACCGAAGATTTGTACGCGGGTGTTGAATTTCAAGCAGGTGAAGAAAAGACGGCCGCACTAATCAACACGATTAACGAATATGCAACCGGTAAAAAAATTAATACTCCTGTTAATGAGACGGGTGTAAGTATCAAGCCGATGTCGTATCAGGGAACTCGCGATATCTGTAATTACGCATTTAAATATGCTGTCGATAACAAGCGCAAAGCAGTTACTTCAATCTGTAAAGCCAACATTATGAAATTTACAGATGGTCTGTGGTATGACGAAACACGTGCGGTCGCCAAGGCCTACGGTGCCAAATTTGAGTGGGAAGATCTCGCTGAAGGTGTTGAGCCTGACGCAAAACTGGCAGGCCAAGTACCGGACTGTGGTGGCAGTATTGAATACAACGAACGCCTGATTGACAACATGTGCATGCAACTTGTGCAAAAACCAGAGTTATATGATGTACTTGTCACTTCTAATTTGTATGGCGATATTCTGAGCGACTTGTGTGCTGGTCTGGTCGGTGGTTTGGGTGTTGCCCCTGGTTCGAATATTGGGCCTGAGTCGGCTATCTTCGAAGCTACACACGGTTCTGCTCCCAAATACAAAGGACAGAATAAAGTCAATCCCGTTGCCTTGATTCTATCTGGAAAGATGATGCTCGATTATCTGGGTGAACACGATGCGGCAACCAAGCTGGATCAGGCTGTTGCCGATGTGATTGCTGAAGGTAAAGATGTGACTTATGATCTCAAGGACGATCGAAATGATCCTACAGCCGTTGGAACTCAAGAGATGGCTGACGCGATCTGTCGTAAAATGCAATAATCTATTTGCATTTGTTTTATCAAATTGATAACTGCGATTCGACATACTAAAAGTGCCTCGAATCGCAGTTTTTTTGTGCTAGATACACAATAGTAATTTACGTAATCTGTTTATAAATATTTGTAAGAATTGGTTAATCAATATATAAAATTGGTGAAGAGATCAATCAATTTTGATACGATGAAGGCACTTATCCCACCTAAATTGATCCTACTACAGGAGCCTTCCTCATGACGAACCATTTTCTTTCTCGCCGTGAATTGTTGAAAATGAGTGCGGCAACATTTGCTGGTGCTGCCGGTCTGAATTGGCAAAAGCTCGCTTCCGAAGCAGCTGAATCAAGGCGTCCTCAGGTAGCTGCCATTTATACCGAATTTTTTTACATTTCTCATGCCTATCACATTTTGCATCCCTTTTTAGGGCCGTATCTTTTTAATGGGAAGTTGCTACAACCACAGTGTGATGTCGTTTCTTTTTATGGTGATCAGTTTACAGATCGAGATCTTTCGCGGGGTGTTGCAAAAAAATATAATATTCCGATTTATAAGACAATTCGTGAAGCATTATGCCTAGGAGGCAAGGAGTTAGCGGTCGATGCTGTTCTCTCTATCGGTGAGCATGGTACTTATCCTGATACAAAATATGGTCAGACTATGTATCCCCGAAAACGTTTTTTCGATGAGATCGTCGATGTGATGAAACAATCGAAACGATTTGTACCTGTTTTCAGTGATAAACATTATTCTTATCGTTGGGATTGGGCGCGCGAGATGTATGACACCTCTCAAAAATATGAGTTTCCGATGATGGTTGGTAGCTCGGTTCCTCTGGCAGTACGAACCATTCCATTGGAAATACCTTATGGTACGGAATTAGAAGATGCAGTCTCAATTCATGGCGGACCCATTGAAAAATATGATATTCATGGGTTAGAAGTTTTGCAGTCAATGGTGGAATTTCGCAAAGGGGGAGAGACTGGAGTTTCATCTGTTCAATTTTTGAAGGGAGATGAATTGATCAAGGCGGGCCGTGAAGGACGTTGGTCAATGAAGCTCGCTGAGGCAGCGATGCAGGCGGAGCTAGGAAGTAAGAAGCGGTCTCTCTTTGATAGGGTTGGGAAAGAGGGTACGTCAGAGCCTCATGGAATCCTATTGGAATATAAAGATGGTTTTCGTGCGACGATGCTTAAGATTGGTTCAAATGGCGTTCGCTGGAATTTTGCTTGTCGTGTGAAAGGTGAATCAAAGCCCAAGGCGACTACGTTTTTCCCTGGTCCCTGGGGAAATCGCAATCTGTTCCGGGCATTTTCAAACGCGATTCAATATTTGTTCGTGCATAAGAAGGAACCATATCCCTGCGAAAGAACATTATTGATGACTGGAGTGTTGGATGCTGCCATGCATTCCTATTTCGAAAAAGGACAAGCGAAGATGAAAACTCCACAATTAGAGTTTTCATATAAACCTAAGAATTTTAATCAATTCCGCGAAATGGGTGCTTCGTGGAACGTCATTACAAAAGATATGCCTATGCCTCGCGATTTTGTTGAGTCTGATCCTCAACCCAAATAAGCGTAGGTTTCTGCTCCAGATCAACTACGACACTTCTTGAAAAGGAGCATGACACAATTTCCTAACTCAAGTTACTTGCAGGAAGATCCTAAATTCAGGATAGTAAACAGGTAGCTGGCCTTTCGTTTTTCGTTCCCTGATCCTACCTGAGAGTAAATGTCAATAAGATGAAATATGTTCTCGTAATCCCAGATGGTTGTGCGGATGAGCCACAAGAAACATTAGGTGGCAAGACGCCTTTGCAGGCGGCCCAGGTTTCCCATATGGATGCCATTGTTTCTCAAGGGATTCTCGGGAGAACTGATACCGTGCCTGCATCAATGCCCTCCGGCAGTGATGTGGGAACAATGAGTCTTTTTGGATACGATCCTCTGACTTATCATACTGGTCGCGCTCCTCTTGAAGCGGCCGCACAGGGAATCGAGTTAGGCGCTCATGACTGGGCCATCCGTTGTAATTTTGTCACGATTGCTGAGGGGAACATGGCGAGTTTCACAGCATCTCAACTTCCCAATGATGTTGGTGAAGAATTAGTTGGTTTGCTTCAAGAGGAAACTGCCGATGATCTGCAATGGGAATTTCATCAAGGCGTCAGCTATCGCAATTTATTGATCTATCGAGGGCAGAGTGGAGATGATCCCCCTTTTGATTCAGGGACACTCACAGTACCTCCTCATGATTTAACCGACCAACCAATTCAGCATGACCTTCCCTCAGGCAGAGGAAGTGAGTTAATGCTCGACCTGATGGAACGCAGCAAGAAACTGTTTTCAAAATCATCAAAAAATCAAAATCGATCTGACAAACAACCAGCGGCAACGCAGATCTGGTTATGGGGACAGGGAAGCAGACCTGCGCTCAAACCCTTTCATGAACAATTCGGTAAAACAGGGGCCGTGATCACAGCAGTAGATTTGTTGAGAGGTTTGGGGCGTTTACTCGGCTGGGAAGTAATCGAAGTCGAAGGGGCCACTGGTTATACTGATACCGATTACGCAGCTAAAGGCCGTGCTGCAATGGAAACTCTGAAGAAGACAGATTTTGTCGTCGTGCATGTAGAGGCCACAGATGAAGCTTCGCATGAAGGTGAGGTACAGGAAAAAATCAAAGCCCTGGAAATGATCGATGAGCACATCGTAGGGCCTGTGCATGATTACTTAAAAAAGCAAGGCGAGTACCGTTTCTTAGTTTGCCCTGATCATCCCACATTTTTGAGAACGAAAACTCATAGCCATGGCTATGTGCCTTTTGGAATTTGTGGCACGCATGTACGTCCCGATCAGGCTACCAGTTATGATGAAGTTGCGGCGGGAAAGAGCAATTTACTGCTTCCCAAAGGCCATCAACTCATGCCCTTCTTTTTTGGGACATTGACGAACTAGCCTGAATTCGATGCAGGCTAGCTCTCTTTACTTCAGTAAATCCGATTTCTTACAAAGGCCAGTCGCGGAGAATTCGTTCTACCTCTTCTGCGTGGCCACTTTCATCTCGAACCATATCTTCCAATTGAACGGCCATGCCTTTATCACCGAACTCCTCTGCTTCTTTAGCACGTTGGGTATAACCTACGGTTGCCGCTTGTTCTGCCGCTAACACGGCTTCCAGCATTTCTCGATTGGTGTGTGCTTCGGCAACTTTTGTGGGAACGGTCGTTGGTTCCCCACCTAATGCTACGATTTTGTTAGCCAGATATTGGGCGTGTAATTGTTCGTCGGGTACTTCTGCCAGGAAAAACTGTGTCAATTGTGGTCGATAAGGTCCCGTTGCTTTCGCAGCATATGTAGTATATTGAATGATCGCTGAAAGCTCGTTTGCTAAATCCTGATTCAGATGAGTGATCATCGCTTGCTTGTCCATGTTTCGCTCCTGAAGAATGAATTGGCTGGATCATCTAGTGATCCTCTCACCAATGGGTTGGGTATTACTTTTATAGAATAGCACTCACACTTTGCAACTATATGCGAATGAAGGCGAAATGAAAATACCTTGGTGTTCTGTGCTAATTAAAAGAATTTCGGTAATGAGGGGAACGCCTGAATTGTTGAACCTGTCAGGATTAAGAGTAATTGAAATTGCCATTATTCGGAGAAATAAGTCATCTGATTCAACTTTTGAGATTCAAATTCGGGGTTCTTTTCTTGATGGTCATGGACTATGATTGTCAATAGCCCCTAATTTTGGCTATTTTGTTAAATTGCGTTGTGTTGTATTTTTGGTAGAGAATTGGGAGATTTAAGTGTCAAACTGGGTTGAACCTCTGGGAATGAGGATTCTCATTCGTAAAGATGAGAGTCGACATACTACGCGCGGGGGTATTGTACTTCCCGATAAGGCAGAAATTCCGAATATTACCGGTCGTGTTGTTGAAATCAGCGTGCAGATCGAGCGGGATGATGACTTTCCAATTAAGAAGTACGATAAAGTGCTTTTCAACCCGAGTGATGCGATTCCCGTGGATTTCGAACCGGACAATGTTTTATTCGTTGTGCCTATCGAAGATGTCGTTGCTGTATTCCGGCGTGGCGAATCGAAAATCGATGAAATCCGGTCAGCTGAAGAAATGGACGCAGATGATCCAGAAGAATGGGACGACTAAATGGTGGTCGAAAGCGTCCTGTTCACAGGCTATTCATTTCATTTTACAGCCTTAATTTCTTCGACCAGACTTGAGCGTTGATAGCCTGTTGGAATGGTATCCAGATTTCGATAGGCGACCAGTTCCGCGACAATACTCAGCGCAATTTCCGGAACAGTCTGGGAGCCAATGTCAAAACCAAGTGGAGCATGAACTTTCGCAAGTGCCTCACGGGGTGTGCCGGTTCGTAGCAAGTCTTCAAAGATCAGTTTTACTTTTCGCTTGCTGCCGATCATACCGATGTAACGCGCTGGTGACTCTGCTAAATGTCCCAAGGCTTCTTCGTCATGATTATGACCACGGGTGACGATGATGATAAACGTATCCCTGGTGATGGAAAGATCTGAAAGAGCCGTATCAAAGTTGCCAACAATTAACTGTTTTGCAGTGGGGAATCGTTCGACATTACAATATTCCTGACGATCATCGGCGGCAATAATTTCGAATCCGACATCGCTGGCCAATTCTGCCACTTTCTGACCAATATGACCACAGCCCACGATCACAAGCTCACATGTCTGATGGAAGGTAAGATATGCAATACCCGCTTTAAGATAGGGTCGAGGTCGATTCTGAATCGGCTTCAAACTCATTAGTAATTGAGCCGGCGGTTCTTGCTGACCACGTTGGGCAATAATTTTTGAGTTCGCATCTATCAGAAAGCGATCTGTTTCACTTCCGCCTTCTGCTGATTCAGGGCTAATCACAATTGCTTCGGTGCAACCCTGATCACTTGCCAACAGTTGAGCCATGGATTGGAAGTAACATAAATCTTCTTCAGTATTGATCGGATCGACGAGAACTTTCATCCGCCCTCCACAAATCAGTCCGTCATCCCAGCCATAATCACTGTCGAGTTGAAATGTCATAATTTCAGGTGTAGCAGCATCGATCAATCTTAATGCGCGGCGTTTCACTTCCGCTTCCACGCAACCGCCCCCGAGAGTTCCGATTTGAGAGCCATCTCGAAAGATGAGCATAGCGGCTCCCGGTTTTTGTGGAGTGGATCCGCGGGTTTCAACCAGACAGGTATAACAAACGGGTTTCTTTTGCTGGACTGCTTTTTCCAGTTCGACTAACAAATCACGCATGGTCGTTTACTTTGATCGATTATTTAAAGTGTATCTAATAGACTACGGGCAGCTTGAAGTTCGCGCGTCAATCCGTCGACCAGACCCAGCTTCTGATCACCAGGTAAGACTTCCCAGGTGTACGTTTCAACTTCCAGATGTGGTGCGTAGTCGAGCTCTTTCACAGTTGCTAAAGCGTGCTTCAATTCCTGGTAGGTGGTTCCTAATGGCCCGAGTGTTTGGGCGTCAATGGGGACATGAAAATGAACCCGGAGCTTTTCCGTTTCCTTAATACGTGGATCTGGTGCCAGTAAAAACTTCTTCGTGAGATCCACGATCCGATAAAGATCGCCTGATGCTAAGTTTCCGATTGTCTGATGTAGATAACGGGGTTCAGCGTATTCTGCAAGCTGAGTGCGACCAGCCTCATTTTCCCACGGATTCACAAGTTCGATGGCATTCGAAATATGAATTTTATTGATCCGGATCTCAGCGTGTGTGATTTGCCGAATCGAACCGGGTATATCTTCAAACTCAACAGCCTGATGACAAATGTCGTAACAGGCTCCCAGAAATTCTTTTACTATTCCCAGCAATTGTTTTGCCGCAGCCCGTTGATAAAGCCGTTCGAAGAAGACAATCAACTCGTGTGTAAATTCAATAACACAAAATGGCTCTGGTTCAATTGCCAGCCGAATCGTTTTACCTGTTTCTTCTTTCAGCTGTTTCAGATAGATTGCCAGTTCGATTAATTGTTCGATGCATGTGTCACCAAAATCAGCGGCATGCTCAAACTGTTTGAATCCTAAAGGGACTGTGGAGATACTACCTTCTGCACCATCGGGTAGTAATGCGGAGAGTACTCGGGCACAGCCTTTCGTATATTCGAGTCGCTCTGGCTGAGACCAGTCGGGTAAATAAACATTTTCTTTAACGCGATCATTGTGAAAATTTCCATAGGGAAATGCATTCAGTGTGTAACAGATTAGATTTCTTTTCCGAACCTCTTCGGCAAAATGGATGTGCCCTGTATCAGTTACCAGAATCTCCTGAATCACCGGTTCAGCCAGCCAGAGTCCGGCAGCAAGTGGCGCTGCATACTGTTCTTGAATGGGAACCGTAAATTCATCGAGCTTTTGCAAAATCTCCGCAACAGTTAATCCTGGATGCACGTTGGTGCAATAACTCAATGGCAGAGAACTTAGCGTCATGGAACTTCCTCAGAGGCGATTCAGGTTGGCAGTCAATAGAAAAAAATGTGAAGCAGAGACTTCTCATCTAATACTATCATAACTAAGTCTAACCAGCGGACTACCTCCCAACAGAATACGCTGGTGAGATTGTGGTTTTGGGATGATTTTTCTGTCAAATACAACTTGTGTTAACTTGTAAGTTTAGCGACGATAACGGTTAGCATCTTGTATGAAAACAGACAAAAAGTGAGTTTCTCACAAACTCTGGCAGAAACTTTCTGGTATGCTGAGTGTTTAGTCATTGTGGAAAATTCACCCTGAAACACGGGAGTCTGCAGTCAATCGTGGTTACGACTCAAATCTTCAATTCGCCTTATTTGCGAGATCCTGACGTGCAATTGATGTTACGCGCTAAGGAAGGCGATGAAGGTGCGTTCACTGAATTAGTTGCTAATTACCAGGATCGAATCGTAGGGATTTTTTGTCATTTACTGGGAAATCAGGAAGCGGCAGAAGATTTGGCTCAAGAAGTATTTTTACGTATTTATCGCTCACGAGCGAATTATCAAGCCAAGGCGAAATTTTCAACATGGTTATTTCGGATTGCCAATAATCTGGCTAGTAATTCACGTAGAAATAAAGGACGACGCAAAGAGGTCAATCTGAATCCACAAGACTCCGGTCCACTTGGGATCAGACCGGAAGAGCAGTTACTAGTGGAAAAGTCAGGATTAATGCCGACTCGACAGATCGGTTTGAAGGAAACACAAGCCATTGTACGTGAGGCATTGGGAACATTGAATGAACGCCAGCAAATGGCAGTGTTATTACACAAGTTTGAAGGAATGAGTTACGCTGATATTGGAGCAGCCATGAAGCTATCAGAAGCGGCTGTGAAATCACTGTTATCTCGTGCCCGAGAAAATTTACGCGTTCAACTCGAAAAGCATATTTGTAGTTAAATAAAAAAACAAAAATCGTTGTAGAGTCTCACAATGAAAAAAGAGAGCAAAGAACAAGAACTCGAAAAGCTGGTTGCTTATCTCGATGGAGAGGTGAGTGATCAGGAAGCGATCGAGGTCGAGCAATCTCTCTCAACTGATGAAAAGACACGCGCTCATGTGGATGGTCTGGAGCGCACCTGGGAATTGTTAGACAAACTACCGATTACCAAAGCATCTGATGAATTTACGAACAAAACTCTCTCGACGATCAAAACTGTTCAGTTGGAAGCACAAGCGAATGAATCACAGGATCGATCTGGTCTGGGATTGAGTAAGCAATCGCAACAGCAGATTTGGAAAGTGGTGGTCGCGGGTGGCTGGATGATCGGTCTGGCATGTTCCATATTCCTCGGATACGTTTTTACAAACCAGTGGCTGCCTGACGAGTCAGAGCCTCTACTCAAGGAATTGTCATTTATTGAAAACCTTGATACCTACTCTGAAGTGCAAAGCCTGGAATTTCTGAAAGATTTGCAGCAATCGGGAACATTTGATGAAACCGCGCAGCAGCAAAAATAATCGGAGGCGGTCCAAAGAACCCTCTCAATCTGCAAGCCGGCAACCGGCTTTGTGGTCTCGGTCGTTGCGCGCTGTTGGTTTTGGAATTGGGACCGTTATCTGTGTAATGGTTCTGTTGGGAGCCAGTGGTCAGAATGAAGACCAGGAAACAGAAAATCGCAAGAAAATAGAAGCGATGACGCCAGCAGAGCGTGCACAATTAAAACGCAATTATGAAAAATTCCAAAAACTCTCTGCGAAAGAAAAGCAGAGATTTCGAGAGCTTCATAGTGCAACACGCAGCCAGCCAGAACTAAATCGTGTCATGCGCTCTTATTGCGATTGGGTCAAAACATTAACGCCTTGGGAACAGGAAGACTTGCGAAACGAAACTGACCCGAAAGAACGACTGAAACTGATCCGTAAATTTCGTTCTCAACAGATCGACCCCAAACGCCGAAGTGACCTCCGTAGTTACATTGCAATGTCCAAATTCTTGAATCTCGATTCGCGAGACCCCCGCCGTATGGGGTTGATGTGGGTTCAGCCACCGCCACCCGAGTTGTTTGAGGAAGTGATCGGTATTATCGATCAAAATTTAACTGGAGCTGAGAAAAAGCCTAAGGTGAAAAAACAGTCAACCGATTTTGCATATTCTGTAGCTGTCTTAGAAAGGACGCTGCGATTAAAACATCAAAAGGGGGATTCAGGCGGTGTTGAGTGGTCCCACCCGGAAGTCTTAAACCAAATTCATCAGTTATTTGAAGCCCATCATTATTCTATCCGTGATCCTAAGTTACAACATGGATTCAAACTTCAACTCCGCGGAAATCGAAATGATCTGCGTAAAACTCAGGTTTCGCTCTTTTTAATTAGAGGGCTGACAGACCAATTATTTAGTTTGGTGAAGCAGGAGCTGACGCAACATAATCCTGCTGATGAAGAATTACATAAGTTCTTTGAGAATCTAGATGCCAAGAGTAAAGATAGTTTGATGAAGTACCCGCCAGACGAAATGCAGGAAAAACTAAAGTATATGTTCCTGCAGAAACATTTTTCGGAAGAAATCAGAAAAAAATTAAACCGTCAGCTTGTGGAATTCAAAAACCTGCGTGCTCAATTATTTCGAGGTATCGACTTAAAGCCGTTCATGTTTGAAAGCCGAATACGGCATGGAGTGAAAGGCCACGTGCCGGATACAAAAGACGGCCGAAATAAAGGTCCCAAAGGGGGTGGAGATCGCACTTTCCGTGGTCGGAAACCAGAACGAAGACCAGGAGTTCAGAGGCGAGACAGGCCTGATGCTTGATAATCAGGCCGAAATGCTGTCTCATAGATTCTGTACCAAGATCAGAATCTCACATTTCAGCCAAATATTTCTACGCATCTTTTGATGTAAAGAAGTTTCACGGCTGGGATTTTCCATTGAAACAGGAGCAATCCCATGTTGCGTTCACTTATCTCAGCATGCCTGATGACAGGGCTTATGTTGTTTACTTCAACAGACTTCAGTATTGTTGAGGCCAAAGAACCAGCGCCTTTGAAAACGCTTGATAAAAGCGAGATTCCCCAAAGTATGCAGGGCCTGCCCTTGCTGTTTCATGAGAATTTTGAGGCTGGAAACTCAAAACATTGGGAACCGACGGATGACAAAGCCTGGAAAATCATCCATCAGGGAGACAATCACGCCTTTAGTCTCATTAAGAAAAAAAGTAATTATGAGCCACCGGTTCGCTCGCCTTATAATCGCGCCTTATTGAAAAACATATCAGTCAGCGATTTTATTTTCGATGTCAAATTGCAATCTACGATTCCCGATTATGGACACCGGTCACTGTGCCTGTTTTTTGGATACCAGGATGACGCACATTTTTATTATGTGCATTTCGGTAAGAAGATGGATGATCATGCCAACCAGATTTTTATCGTTAATAATAAACCGCGTACCAAAATTTCCACAAAAACAACACCTGGTACCAACTGGGATGATGAGTGGCACCACGCACGTGTTGTGCGCAATACGGAATCTGGCTCGATCAAAATCTATTTTGATAATATGAAAGAGCCGGTTATGACAGCCAACGACAAAACTTTTTTATCGGGTCGAGTCGGGATTGGCTCATTTGACGATACAGGTAACTTTGATGAGATTCTCCTGTTCGGTAAGAAAGTAAAGTAGTAACGGATTCTTACCAGAGTTCTTGCTAAGTCCTGCCAACTTCTTTTCATCAACATAGGAATAAACGATGCGATTCCTGTCCTCCTTATGCCTCGTAAGTTTGTTTATTAGTTTTCCTTCCTTAGTTTCGGCTCAGACTCTGGAGTTTCCCGAAGTCTTACCGGGAACAACTAACTTGAAACTAACTATGCCTCTCGACGTACATATGGTCGCGGGTATTGATCGTTATGCTCTAAAAGCATTGGCCATGTCTCCGGAACTACGTCCACAAAAATGGAACTATGATTTTGGCAGCCATGCTGCTTATATTGAAAGTATCAAGGAGAATCGAAAGCGATTCAAAACAATTATTGGTGTCGTTGATCCTCGTGTTGCCGGCCCCGGTTTTGAGTTATTGACGACCACAGAGAACCAGTCTGTCATTGCAGAATGTCCTCAATTTAAAGTCCACGTTGTAGAGTGGCAGGTATTAGAGGGCATGACAGCTGCAGGACTATTATTACAACCAACGGGACAGATCAAGGCGCGCGTGGTCGCTTTACCCGATGCAGATTGGACTCCGGAGATGTTTATCGGTTTGAAGCCGGGTGTTCCCGAGTCCGCTCAGATTCCTTTGAAACTTGCTGCCTCAGGAGTGCAGGTGTTGATTCCGACTCTCATTAGTCGGGAGTCCGGATTTTCGGGACATCCGAAAGTTTTTTTTACGAATCAGCCACATCGTGAATACATCTATCGTATGGCGTTTGAAATGGGGCGTCATATCATTGGCTATGAAGTGCAGAAAGTCATGGCTGCCGTAGACCAGTTTGAACGATTGAACAAAAAAGATCAGCGAATTTTACCGATCGGAGTAGTAGGTGTCGGCGAAGGAGGACTGTTGGCTCTATTTAGTGGAGCCTCTGACCATCGAATCAATTCCACTTGGGTTGCGGGCTACTTTCAAAGGAGGGAAGATGTTTGGCAGGAGCCCATTTATCGTAATGTCTGGAGTCAGTTAACCGAATTTGGCGATGCAGAAATCGCTTCAATGATTGCTCCGCGTGCCTGTGTGATCGAAGCATGCTCTGTGCCTACAGTCGATGGCCCCCCTCGAGCGAAATCGGGCAGAAGAGCTTCGGCTGCACCCGGCGTGATCAAGATCGCGGCTCCTGAATCCGTACGTGCTGAATACCAACGCGTAGCCCCGGTATTTGATCAATTAGGTCTCAAGGAGAATCTTTCACTTGTGTTAAATGGTGATGGGACCAATCCTGCGGGTTCAGACAAAGCGCGTCAACAGTTCCTATCTGGCTTAAGAGTCAGAATGAATAAAAAACGTCTACCGGCTGTCGAATTACAATTGGTTGCCAATGGAGTCGTGGTTGATCCCAGTTCAAGACAAGAGCAGCAGTTTGATGAAATGAATGAGTTTACCCAGGAGTTGCTGAATAAGTCGTCTCGCTATCGTGATGAAGAATGGCAGCCTGGCAACTATAAATCGGTTGAACTTTGGGAAAAAGTATCTGATGGTCTGCGAACGAAAGTTTATAACGAATTGATTGGCCGACTTCCCGAACCTGAGAAATCAGTTCCCTTGAATGTCCGGTCACGTAAGGTGATTGATCACGAACAATATCAGGGATACGAAGTCATGCTGGATGTAATGCCGGACATTGTAGCCGGTGGAATTTTATTGATCCCTTCCGACATGAAACCGGGAGAAAAACGTCCGGTGATTGTCTGCCAGCATGGTTTAGAAGGCACACCCATGGATACGATTGATCCAAAATCTAAAGGGTTTCGTGCTTACAAAGCATTTAGTGAGCAGTTGGTGAAGCTGGGTTTAATCGTCTATGCACCGCAGAATCCGTACCGTGGCCGAGACCGCTTTCGTACTTTGCAGCGTAAATCGAACCCGATGAAGCGGTCACTTTACAGCTACATCATCCCACAGCATGAGCGTACCTTGGATTGGCTCGATTCACTTTCTTTTGTAGATGGAAATCGTATTGGTTTCTACGGCCTTTCCTACGGAGGTAAGACGGCAGTGCGGGTCCCTCCTTTTGTGAAAAAATATGTCTTTTCGATTTGCTCAGGTGACTTCAACGAATGGGTGCGAAAAAATGCGGACAGTGCCCATCGTTATAGTTATGTGTTTCACGGTGAGTATGAAATTTTCGAATGGAATATGGGGCATGTTGCCAATTATGCAGAGTTATCTTATTTAATGGCACCACGTCCTTTCATGGTTGAACGGGGCCATAATGATGGTGTAGCCCCCGACGAATGGGTCGCTGCAGAATACGCAAAAGTACGACGGTTTTACGTGCAAATGGGGATTGGGGACAGGACTGAAATTGAATATTTCGATGGACCACATACCATTAATGGGAAAGACACATTTGCCTTTATTCTTCGAAACTTGAATTGGTCTCCACCAAAAAATAAGTGATATCCCCTGTTTCTGCCGGTTAGAAATTCCAGAATAAAAAGCGTTCGTTCACATGCGAATTGCGTAATTAATCTGTATATTACAATTGCGGATTATTATAAGTAAATGCGGGGCTCTATACACATGGATAGACGTAGAGGCTTCGCATTTCAGTTTATGTGGAAAACGAACCTTGAGTTCAGCTTGGTGATGGATGGGCCTTCATCATGTCAGACCATGCTATTCCTAATTAGGTTATTGAAATGAGTAAAGCTGCCACGGATTCAGAGGAAGAAGTTCCCCAGGAATCGACGTTGGAAACGGATATCAAAGCGCTAAAGGAGATTAGTGCTAATTTGAAAATGGACTACAACGGTAATATCTCGCAAGTGTCATTTTCAGGTTCGAAGTTAGTGGATGCCGGGTTAGTCTATCTCGGTCGCCTGACAAAATTGAGAAAGTTAGATCTTTCAGGCTCAAAAGTGACTGATGAGGGGATGGTTCATATCAAACCCTTGAAGAGCTTGCGCGAAATTACACTACACGGGATCCCGATTTCTGATGTAGGCTTGGCAGAGTTCAAAAAATTGACCAACCTGGAAGTTCTCAATCTTTCACGTACCAAGATCACTGATGTTGGGTTAAAGCACTTGAAAGGTTTAGAAAATCTAAAAGAGCTTTTTCTGACAGGCCTGGAAATAACTGATGAGGGGCTCGCTCACATTTCCGGTTTGAAGAGTCTGGAAACACTCGGATTATCCGAAACACAGATTACTGATGAAGCGCTGGCCCACATTAAGGGTCTGAAAAAACTACGAGTCCTTTTATTGCGTGATACACATATTTCTGATGATGGGTTAAAACACATTAAGGGACTGACTCGCTTGCAGCGACTATGGTTGCGGAATACGGAAGTGACAGACGCCGGTATGAAGTATCTGGTAAAAATGAAAGATATGGAATGGCTGGAACTGAATGATACCGAGGTTAGCAATGCAGGAATCACGGAGCTTAAGGCTCTTGAGAACATCGTGGATATGAACCTGCGAAATACCGGTGTGACCGATAAGTGCATCCCTTCTCTCAAAAAGATGAAAAATCTCAGTACACTTTACATTGATGGGACTGAAATCACGGAAGAGGGTGTTGCCAAACTCGAAAAAGGGCTTCCGTATTGCCGTATCGAGAGATAATCGATATCTGATTTTCCTCAATACGACGAAATTCGTTTTTGTCTACGGTGCGAATCTATTTAGGAATAAGCTGATTCGTCAGGAATGGGTTCATCCTCGCTGCCTAATTGAAATCCCAATTCTTCGGGAAGCATAGTGGGTTGATACCCCAGTATTTCTTGCGCTTTTTTTAGATCCCAGCGACGTTTCGAACTCTCTCCCACGATCGTGATAACTTCGCAACCATCAATTGGTGCTCTCAGTGATTTCTGGTACGCCTGCATCAGGTCGGGGAATGGAACCCACTGTGGTCGGAGTGGGTGTGTTTTCCAGAGAGGGTGTTCGAGGTCAATCGGTTTGGGAATTCGCAGGCAGACAATAGACATTCCATATTCACGCGCATAATGGGCACACATGACTTCACAAAGTTGTTTTGTGAGTGCATACGATCCTACAGGCCGCGGTTCGGCGTCAGATTCAACCTGCTGTGGAGCCTGATAGCCTTGAACGGTCATAATGCTGCTCGTAAAGACGAATCGTTTCACATTGGCGTCACGTGCGGCTTCCAATAAATTGAACGTTCCTTTTACATTGACATCAAACCGTTTTCCATTGAGTTCATCACCTTCCATTGGGCCTTCATCTGCCTGTTTTGCCAAGTGGACAACGGCATCAATGCCCTGCAACGCAGCACGCGTTTGTTTGGAGTCAGTAATATCGAGTGGAATAAATCGGGAATCATTTCGAGCTGGATGAATGTCTCCCAGAATCAGTTCGTCATTGGTCTGCCAGTGGCGCGCGAAGTATCTGCCAACATAACCGGCGGCGCCTGTGATTAACACTCTCATTTCAGGGTACTCATTTAGAGAAAGAGGGTTCAGGATTGGTTTCAGGAAAATGACTGCTGGCAAACTCTCAGGATATTGCCTCCAATGATTTTTTGTACGTCGGTATCGGAGTAGCCCCGCTGCACGAGACCTACAGTAAACAGAGGCCAGTTCGTCCAGGCGATGCTGGTCCGCATTTCAGGGGTTTCTACAAACGGATCCGCAGGCCACAAACTGCGCCATGGTTTTCGAGAGCGTGGTGTGCGGGGTACTTTTTTGTTTTCCAAAGCACTGTTGCGCGATGTGTATGAAACATCAGTCCCGATTGCCACATGGTCGATACCAAATTTTTTCACAACATAATCGATCTGATCCAGTAACGCACTGATATCTCCCTTCCCACCCAGATAACGGGGAATACAACAGATTCCAATTAATCCTCCCGTATCAGTGATGGCTTTAATGACATGATCCGGTTTGCTGCGAATATGGTGGTGCAGTGTATTACAGGTGGTGTGACTGGCGACAACGGGCCGCTTTGAGACCTGAGCAGTTTCCAGGCTCGTTTGCCAGCCGGAGTGTGCGACATCCGGAATAATTCCCAACCGGTTCATCTCAGCGACCACTTCCCGACCAAAGTCACTCAAACCGGCGTTAGCGGGTTCTGCACAGCCATCGCCGAGCATATTACGGCGATTGTAAGTCATGTGCATCATGCGAATTCCCAACTGATAAAAGATTCGCATATATTTCATTTCATCGGTGGTTGTTACCCATTGCTGAGTTAAAGGAACACCATTGCCTGTCAGATATAAACAATGACGTCCGTCTTGTTTTGCCTGCAAAATGTCATCTGGGGTGACTGCCTTGGAAACAAAATCGGAGAGCATGTCTGTTGTATAAGTGAACCGAGCTAGTCGTTTGATGAGTCGCAAGGGGTCCTGCCCTTCCTCGCCAGCATTTTGGAAGACACAGGTTACTCCGGCCGCGTCGAATGCCTCTTTGAATTCCCGTTGCTCTGCTGGGTCGGTGACGCAGCGCGTCATTGACATATCTTCTCTTAAATCCTTGAGTTCAGCTGATGAAGCATGTTCTTTAATCGCCGCTGCTAACCGGTCGCCATCAACGGCGGCCCGCGGTGCAAATCCGTAAGCATCGAACACTAGTGAATCCGCATGGAGTTTTAGCCCATGTTCCAATTGCTTTGGTGTCGGTTTCAATATCTCCAATGCGACTTTTCGTGCATGGAGAATGGTTTCATTTTGAATGGGCTTGGGTTTCACTGGTGTCTTTGTCGCAGTTACTTCTTTTTCTGCCGCGGTTAGAATAGATGTTTTCGCTGCGCCCAGACTTGTGGCGGCGATACCTAGTGAAGTACCCAGGAACGAACGGCGGTTAACGGGGTTTTTCATGTTGAATTCCATTGGTGAGGAAGGTTGGTGTGGTAGGTTATCAGATACGATTATGCAGGTCCGCTCATTTTTGATCGCAGCCACAACCGCCACTTGAACAGCCCGACGGTGCGGGGGCTTCGTCAACGGGATGGAAAACAATCCGCCAGGCATAATTGGCATTAAGCTCTTGAGCGAGTATTTCTAAAGCAGGCATACGATTCCCCAGATAGTACAATACGACCGTTTGTTGATCGAATAATTGCTCGCAGTCAATGATTTCGGTGGGCATTCCGCGTTCTTGTATCAAACTTTGACAATCTTCTAAGACGTGTGTTGTAATATCTTCCTGCTGTAATAACTTTTGCTGGTCTGTAGGAGTAAACATGCGCAGAATCGACCCGGCAGGAGTGATCGAGTTATTCTGATTGATAGCCTTCGAAAGAATCTCTCCGATTTCTTCACCTCGGCTTGTATTTAAAATAATACGATCGCGGTGTGAAAAAGCAGCATCTTCTTCTGCCGAGAAGTGATCAATCCAGCCCATCGCTCCATATCGTACCAGGAAAAGATGATCGTGAATGTCTAGTTCTTCAAATGCGGATGCCTCGATCAGAATATTGCCGTTTTCTACTTTGAGTTCATAGCGAGTCAAAGGAAACTCTGGAAAGTCATGGCACTCTCCCGAAGCAACATCAAAAGTCCAGTCATGAAGCGGACAAGCGATTTCCGTTCCCGTGCCCTCTCCTTCGACCAGAGAAGCTCCCTGGTGTGGACAACAGTCATGAATGGCGTAAAATTGCCCTGGCTGTCCTTTGTTGGCGACATGGAAAATTGCGATCTCAGTTCCCTTAAGCGAATATACTTTACGATTACCTGGAGGAATTTCTGAAGCACTTCCCAGTGGAATCCAGTTCGTCATTTGCATTGGTCCATGGTCAAAATGAGACATTGCGGCTAAGCTTGTCTATACAATTTTATGAGAGACACAACTGGTAATTATACTGTTTTATCACCAAAGTTTCTGTATGTAGAGAAAAAATCAATGGCTGTACGACATATATTATTAGACATGGATGGGGTGATCGCCGATTTTATGGGTTCGATCCTGGAGCTACATGGTCAGGAACATCTGGCCGATCATTGGCCCGAGGGAGAAGCCGATTATGCAGGTGTTGTAGGTATGACGAAAGATGAATTCTGGAAACCCGTCGATGCTTTGGGGGGCCAATTTTGGAAAAATTTTCCTCCTTACCCCTGGCTCAAAGAGTTACTGGCTGTGCTGAGAGCAACGGCTCCATTTACCATCAGTACTTCACCAAGTCGTAGTGCGGCTTGTGCTTCGGCCAAAGTCGAATGGTTGCGACATCATTTCGATGAGCCACACTTCATGGATTTTATGATTGGTACGCAAAAGTACCTTCTGGCAAAACCAGATGTAGTGCTCGTGGACGATCAGCATAAAAATATCGATCTGTTTCGTGAGCATGGTGGTCAGGCAATTCTTTTCCCACAGCCTTGGAATGCGAATTTCGCGATCAAGGATAAGATCAGTTACCTCAAATCAGAGCTTCAAAAACTGGTTTGAGTGCAACGATCATTAGAAGAAGATCCAAGGAATGTGTACAGATGGATTGTTTTTTGAAAGAAAAGGTAGTTTTTACTATTCAGATAAGGTATCCTAAAAAGGGTTTCATAAATAAAGTTGTCAAATGAAAGTTGACGAATACGATATATAAGAGAGAATATATAAGTAGGCACACAGAAGATCGAAATACAGTGCTATTGGGACTGCTTTTGTGTTTTTAGTGTCTGCGGTTACTACCTTCCCAACTTTCCCCGTAGCACTGCTACCACCAAACCTCACAGCGTATCCTTCCTTTTGATTTTGGGATAGAACCTCGAGATGAAGTCTCTACTCTATCAATGCCTTGGTTGCATGATTTTACTTTCTGCTCTTTCTGCAAAAGCAGCGGAAGTACGACCAAAGGCAGCTTCACTTTCTGTTCATCCCGAAAAGGTCGTGCTTATCGGCAAACGATCTCGCCAGCAGTTACTCGTTTCTCGTATCAAGAATGATCAGACTGTTGACCGAACACGAGACGTACGGTTTCAATCTGATCAGACCAATGTCATTCAGGTATCTACAGCGGGAGTGATTCAGCCTCTTTCCAACGGCTCTGCCACAGTCACAATTTTTGATGGCGATCAACAGATCAAAGTGCCTGTTGAAGTAAAAGAGTTTGATAAACAAACTTTGATCGACTTTGAGCGTGATGTGCACCCACTATTTTCCCGTTTTCACTGTAATGGTGGTTCGTGTCACGGAAAGCAACGCGGTCAGGGTGGATTTCAATTATCCATGTTCGCCTTCGATCCAGAATTTGATTTTAACGCACTGACTAAAGAATCGCGTGGACGACGCGCGTTTCCCCTGGCGCCCGAACAGAGCCTGGTGTTGCAGAAGGGAGCTGGGAAAATTCCCCATGGTGGTGGCAAGCGACTACTGGCAGGCACTCCTTACTTTGAGCTTATGCAACAATGGATCACAGAAGGAGCCACCCGATCAGTCGCGGATGCACCGAAACTCGTTAAGATTTCGGCACAGCCCACTGAGCGCATCATGCAGCCTAAAACCAAACAACAAATGGTAGTCACTGCCTATTATAGCGATGGCTCCACACGCGATGTCACCGATCTTGCAGAATACATGTCGAGTGACAGTGTCTATGTTTCGGTGAATGAAGAAGGGCTGGTGACCGCTGGTTCGTTGATGGGTGAAGCCTCCATTATGGCCCGCTATATGGGGAACTTTGCTTCACTGAGTGTCACAGTTCCCTCAAAGAATTCTGTACCCGATAGTTACTATACAAAGTTGCCGCGACTTAATTTTATTGATGGTCTGGTTTGGGATAAACTCAAGAAATATGGACTCAAACCTTCTGAGCCTGTGAATGATGCCACATTTTTACGGCGGGTGGCTCTTGATACCATAGGTAGAACTCCCACCGCAGAAGAAGCACGGGCATTTCTACAAGACCCCTCTCCCAAAAAACGAGAGCGATTGATTGATTATTATTTGGAGCAACCAGAGTTTGGCGATCATTGGGCCAACAAATGGGCTGATATGTTGCGACCGAACCCTTACCGAGTTGGTATCAAAACCGTGCTGAACTTCGATGCCTGGATTCGAGAGTCGTTTCACCAGAATAAGCCTCTGGATCAATTTACGCGTGAATTACTAACAGCTCGCGGGGGAACCTGGCACAATGGCGCGGTAACATTATTTCGCGATCGACGTGAGCCAAAGGAGCTAACGACAGCGGTCAGTCAGATCTTTCTTGGAATCCGATTAAGTTGTGCTCAATGTCATCACCATCCTTCAGAAATCTGGGGGCAGGATGATTTCTACAGCTTCGCTGCCTACTTTGCAAAGGTAGGTCGCAAAGGCCGTGGAATCTCAACTCCGATTTCGGGATCAGAAGAAATTGTGTTTACTGCGAATTCAGGAAGTGTCAAACATCCACTTACCAACGCAGTACTTGAGCCACGCCCCTTGTTCGGAGAAGTTCCTAAAATAAAACCGGATCAGGATCCTAGAGAAGTGCTGGCTGACTGGATCACTTCGCCACAGAATCATTTCTTTGCAGAAGTGAGTGCGAATCGTATCTGGGCCGATCTGATGGGTCGCGGAATTGTAGAACCTATCGATGATTTCAGAGAAAGTAATCCTCCCTCTAATGCACCACTGGTAAAGGCGTTGGGGCAGTATTTCCGAGATCAGAAATTTGATCAAAAAAAATACATTAAAGCGATTCTTAGTTCGTACGTTTACAGTTTGAGTTCGCTACCCAATGAAACCAATGTAGGCGATGGACGCAATTATTCGCGATATTACCGTCAACGTCTGCGAGCAGAAGTTTTGCTGGATAGCATCAGTGAACTGATCGGTGTTCCTGATTCATTTGTCGCGATGCCCGCCAATTCAACGGCTAAGCAGCTTTGGACGCATCGTGTGAGTTCAGTATTCCTGGATTCGTTTGGACGGCCCGATCCCAATCAGGATCCTCCCTGTGAACGGACTACGGAAACAACAGTGGTGCAGGTATTGCATATGATGAATTCACGCGAGTTATATTCTCGCATTCAGTCATCAACAGGAAATTGTGCCAAGTGGGCCAAGAGCAAAATGACTCCCGATCAAATTATGGAAGAGTTATATTTAACGGCCTATTCGCGCTATCCGACATTAGAAGAAAAACGACTCGGACGCTCCCTTTTTGAAAAAGAAGGGGCGAATCGTCAGCAAGTAATTGAAGATTTGATGTGGGCTTTATTGAATACTCCGGAGTACCTTTTCAAAAACTAGAGTCCCCTACTCTTACAGTGAATGGTTGACTTACAACAAAAGTAACAGGACCAGAAATGAAAAACGTTTCAAAAAATTGTAATGGAATCACTAGACGGAATTGTTTGCAACTGGGCTTGGGTGCGCTAACAGGTTTGGGAATGGTCGATCTCTTGCGTTTGCAGTCACTCGCCAAAGGGACTACTGCTCAACAACCGAAGGCGAAAGCCAAGAGTGTGATTCTAATTTGGATGGACGGCGGTCCGACTCATTATGAGACGTTTGACCCTAAGCCAGAGGCTCCCGTGGAAATCCGTGGTGAATTTAATCCGATTGCGACCAAAGTTCCCGGAGTTCAGTTTTCGCAACATATGACGCGATTGGCTTCTATCTTTGATAAATATACAGTGATTCGTTCGATCCGTCACAATCAGGGAAATCATGGTGCCGGTAATCACTATATGATGACCGGTGCACCACCACGTATTCCAGTGGGCTGTGGTTCTTATGTGAGTTTTCATCCCAGTATGGGCTCGGTCGTCGCACATCAAAAACCGACGACGAATAATTTGCCTGCGTATTTCTCTATGCCGCGTATGTCGCGTTCCGGTGGACCCAATTTCCTGGGTGCTAAATATGCACCCTTTGTCGTTTCTGACAATCCTAATAGCAAAGGCTTCCGTGTGCGTGATCTGGCGCTTCCCAGTGGTTTGACCGATGCGCGTTATCAAGGCCGTCGCAATTTAAGGGAACAGGTAGATCAACTTAAACGTATCAAAGACAAAGTTGCCGGTGATCCGGTTGCGAATTTGGATGAATATTACGAGCAGGGTTATAGCCTGGTTGCATCGACTGAAGCACAAAAAGCGTTTCAAATTGAGAGTGAGCCAGGCAAACTGCGTGACAAATATGGACGCACTTCTTTTGGTCAGCGTGCTCTCCTAGCCCGTCGGCTTTCAGAAGCGGGTGTGCCCTTCATCACCCTGTATGAGGGTGGTTGGGACCATCATGGTAGTTTGTTTAAGACATTCAATTCAAGAATGCCTGCCTTCGAAAATACCATCGCAACGCTGATTGAAGATCTCGACGAGCGTGGTTTATTGGAAACGACCATGGTGCTGGCGTTAGGTGAATTCGGGCGTACTCCCAAAATCAATCCAGGCGGCGGTCGCGATCACTGGTCGAATGCGATGTCAGTTTTGATGGCGGGTGGCGGTGTTCCCGGTGGCTTGGCACTTGGGGCAACCGACAAAGCCGGTTACTCTGCAGTCGAACGCGTACTCTCCCCTGAAAACTTTGTCTCAACCATTTACACTAAGATGGGCATCGATCCTGACAAAGTCCTGTATACACCGGAGGGACGTCCGTCGCACTTGGTGAGCGACCCGACTCCGATTCCCGAGCTATTCGTATAAAAATTTTGAACCTGACTGAGAATGATCTTACCGATGTCATCTACCGCGCGGATTTTGCCTGTTGTCCTTTCGATATCATGTGTTCTCGGTCTGTTTTCTTCTTCTATGGCAGCACCGCCTGACATTCGTTATTTGAATCCGGCAGGAGGCCAAGTCGGTCAGAAAGTAGATGTGACCATTGACAAAAACCTGGGAACGTTACCGGTTTCGGTTTGGACTTCTGCTCCTGGCTTAATGGTGATGATTCCGAAGAAACCGGCCAAAGGCAAAGAAAAACAGATTACGATTCAAATTGATGCTTCTGCAAAGCCCGGATTGTATTGGTTACGATTTCATAATGCAGAGGGGGCTTCAGGAATTCGACCGTTCCTTGTGGGCACACTTCCCGAACAATCAGAAACCGAGCCTAACAATGATCTGGCTCATGCACAAAAATGCCCACAGCCGGCTGTTACCATCAACGGAGTATTATCGAAAAGTGGAGACGTTGATACTTATTCCGTTGCATTGAAAAAAGGACAAACTTTGGTGGTTTCTCAAACCGCCAATGAACAGCTTGGTTCACCAATGGATGGAGTATTGCAGATTCTCAATCATCGCGGGACTGTGCTGTCTTTGATTGATGATACACTTTGGTTTGATCCGCGAATTGTGTTTACTGCTCCTGAAGAGGGAACCTATTATATCAGGACGTTTGCGTTTCCCGCTGATCCTAACAGTACCATTCGTTTTGCAGGCAGTGGTTCTTACATCTATCGCCTTACTTTTTCGACTGGTCCTTTTGTCGATCATAGTTTGCCACTTGCCTATCATAAGTCAGCTTCCAAACCAGTGAGACTGGAAGGCTGGAATCTTCCCGACCATCTCAGGTCACATCAACCTAACAAAGATGAAACCAATTCAACTGCTTTGATCAGCAATCCTCAGTTAGCGAATTGGTTAAAAATTCCTATGAGCACAACGCCGACTCTACTGGAGTCAAACGAGAGCCAACAGGAAAAAGGGCAGCCGCTTTCCATTCCCACAAGTATCACTGGGAAAATATCGAAACCAGAAGAAATCGATGTTTATCACTTCACTGCTAAGAAAGGTGAGAAGCTAACATTCAAAGTAGACTCGCATACAATGGGTTATCCTCTGGATGCCCATTTGAAACTGTTTGATGCCAAAGGCAAGCTTTTGAAAGAAGTTGACGATCCCGTGCGAAATCATTTTGACGCGCGATTCGACTATAGCATTCCCGCAGATGGTGAATATCGTCTGCAAGTGACTGATCGTTATCAACATGGTGGGTTTCGCCACGTCTACTTGTTATCGATTCACCCGACCGAGGCCAATTTCGAACTGCAAACGCCTGAAGAACAATACACTTTAACGACGGGCGAAAAACCTTTAGAGATTGAAGTCACGATCAATCGTCTGAGCCCCCGCTTTAACGATGATATTGAAATCAGCCTGGCTGGTTTACCAAAAGGGGCGACTTGTAAAACAATCGTTTCTAAAGTCAAAGAAAAGACGGGGAAATCAGTCAAACTGAAACTGGAAGCCAAACCCGATGTGGTCTTTCAAGGACCCATCGAAATCAAAGGTATCAGCCTGAAAGACAAAACAAAAGTGCGCACCGCGAGTGCTGTCATCAAAGGCATCAGCCCCAAACGCAACACAGCCCGCCCGAAACCCGATCTCAAACTGCCTTATCTATGGTTGACCCTTAAGAAGAAGTAAGTAAATTTGTCAGAGCAGAACCTTTTTATAAAGTCTGATTTGCTTTCCAGTGTACTTGTTTCTGCCTGAAAATTTCTGTGGGGCGATGGGGAATCTCTTTTGAACTTGAAAAAGTATTGTCCCAATCCAGGTTCAATGTGTCTGAACCTGGAGCAGTACCTGCTCGGGCGCTTAATGAAGGGGTGCGTTCGAATTGGATCGGTGGTGCCACCCGCGTAAGCAGACCGAGGCGACTATCCTGATCGATCAGATATGTTTCAAGGTCTTCCTGGCTGATCGGCACAGGGGTCTCGGTATTATTGTGGTATCGGGTTGCCAGCATTGCGGTCTTGGCGAGAGCCACACGGACGAGCCAGCTTCCTCCCTCTGTAGCACGACGTATGAGTGCCGCCGTCACACCCAGAGCTCCCAAAATTCCCGTGCCGTAATCGTTAAAATAAGCTGGAATCAGACTAAGTCGTTCTTTTCCTGCACTGTGGATTTTGGCGAGGCCGGTACAACTCTGTGCCAGTTGTTCCCAGCCGCGGCGCTCTGCCCACGGTCCTTGAAATCCATAACAGTCCAGTTGTACTATGATCAAATTCTTTTTTCGTTGTATCAATTCCTCAATCGTAAAGCCTGCCTGCTTCATTGCGCCATGTCGAAGACCATCAATGAATACATCCGCGGTTTCGAGTAATTGGAAAATATGGTTACGGTCGCGCTGGGACTGATAATCCAAGTACGCGGATTTCTTACCCCAACCGGTTTCTATTTCAAATGGGAAAATGTGATCCAGATAAGGATGGCGTCCGTGAATGACGTCCGCTCCTTGTTCGGCCAGACTACGGCCTATAGTTGGTCCTGCAAGCACTCGTGCGAATTCAAGTACTCTCGTTTTTTCGAGCGGACGAATGGCATCTTCTGTAAATGGTTCCGGTTGACCATCGGCAATTTTCGTCAATTCAATCACAGGTCTCGTTGCAATGGCTTTACCTTGTGGATGGGCCAGCCATTCTTCCTTGTCTCGGACGATGGAAGTGCAAAGCCCTAGTTCGGAAAGTTGGTCTTCTAGGTCTTGCGCGTCATATTGTAAGGTTGCCTGCGCAATCGCGTCATGCGTTCCCACACAGTTCAGAAACTTGAGAATCCCTTCCCGTAAGTGAGTGTAGGCTCCGTTATACATCACATGCCGACGATCCTTAGTTTGGAAAAAGTTATTCACAGGCGTGTGTACGGGAGAAATATCGAGCTGCCAACCCTCTTGAAAATGATAGGCAACCGAATTTAATATCAATCCTGCATGCCGACGATCGACACGAATCGCTTGTGAGCCCAGTCCTCTCATCTGGCCGACCGTAGCGGTTGCTTTTCCAAATGCTCCTAGTGCTGCCGCTGCGAAATCATGTGTCGCAACCGGAGAATCGATATATCCCGGTTTCTGGATAATTTCGAGGGGACTTTCCGTATCAAAATCGATTTCCAATGGTTCAACGATTTCATTAAAAATGCGTTGTTGTGTTTCGGTTCCATGCATTTTGAATTGTGCCTGATCTCTAAGGTATTCATTCCTGATTCATCTTTCTGACCTGAGAGATAATAGCGGATTGAACGTGGTAGCACAAATTTCGTTTTTAAGTAGAAGAGATACTACTTGTTAGCTCTTTCTTTGGGCTCTAAGACAACCCAGTCAGGAAGTGGAATCGACTTGCTGCGGGCGATTAACAGCAGGCAGCCGACTACGATGACAAGAATAGGTACCTCGACGTCTAATGTGATTCGCCCTGTTTGACGTAGAACGGAAAGGCAACTGGCGATGAGAAAAAAGGGACCGATAACCACCGTTGATTTATCGATACCACTGACGGCAAAGGAAAGCAGGCCTACCACTGCTAGACCGAGCGTCCAGATCCAATTGATACCGGGAACGATTCCTAGTGTTGTTAACAACCAACCGCTGCCAATACTGATGATGAGCAGTGGTAGAATGAGTGTTTTCTTGTCTGTTTTTTTAGTGGTTGCGGATGGTTGGCTCATATGACTGACTTTCTGTGTTGTGTGAGCGTTAAAATGTTCTAATTACCTGATAGGCGGATTGAATGAAACAATATCACGCCAATTTGAAAAATAAATCCCAAAAGGCTCAAAGTGTAAACACTCTCAACGAATAGAATCAGTCAAATACGAACCACTCATTTCTTTCCTTCACACAGTGTGGACTGGCTAAGCTTTACGGCCAGAAGTAACCAAATTGAAGTCTCTTTACTGGTTTCGAGCTACTTCGTTCCAGGTTAGCGTAAAATATTTCTACGAAGGAAAAACGTATCTTTTTTTGATCGACCTAAATTATCGAGGGCCGGTAACCTCAGATCAATTCCATGCTGAGCTGAATTGAATGCAGAGCTGCGGAAAAATCCGAGACCTTCGGCTTCGTTCACAATAATTTGCAACTGCAGGTCAACAATATTGTCCTTTGCGTCGGCTCGTTTCTGGAGTCCCGTCTGCATCTTTTTGAGTCCTGCGTTAATTTTATCAATTTCCTTTTGTCGAGCTTTCAGATCCAAGTCGAAATAATTGCTGAGTGCTTTGCGCAATTCGCTCGTTGTTTTGGTCCGACCTTCATCCGACTTCTCACTTCGTAGTTTCTGAAGCATTGTATTTACAGCGTTCATAGCTGTCTTTAATGGGTCAATTTTCGGTTTTGCTGCTTCCAAGTATAGATCTTCGCTGTCAAACGAATTCACGATAGTGTAAGTGGGGTAAGCACGTGTTGATGACTTCCACTGGGAAGTCATCCCCTGTTTTGGAAATAAGCCCAGTCCATCCACTTCATATTTGAAAGACTTGAGTTGCAAATTGACAAGTTGTTCTTTTGCCGCGGCGCGCTTTTCAAGTGCTGCTGACATCTTGGAACTGCGTAACATTAATTTCTCCAGTTCTGCTTCACGATGTTTCATGTCCTTGTTAAAGTATTCAAGGAGCGCTTCTCGCACTGATTTTTCTACTTCTTCTTTCTGTTCATTTGATTTTGCATTCTTGAGTTCTTGGCGAAGTTTTTGGAGTTTCTGCGAGATGGTATGTTCAAACAAATGTCCAATATAACGGGAGTTTGAACGAGCCGGATTGCTGAGGTTTGGACGATATTGCTGAATAGGGACTGGTTGAAGCGACTGACCAAATGGGTCGGTTGTATTTTGTTGCGCCTTTGTTGTTGATCGTTGTGCAAAACCGATATTGCCGAACAACACTGTGGAAAGAACAGCTACGATTCCACAAGAGAGTTTAATTCTAAGTGAGCTTGATTTTATCATTGTTCTTCCTTTATTGAAGAGTTAAAAGGACCGCGGAATGCATCACGTTCTAGTTGGTCTAAATGTGCGTTAATCGATTCTGAGCTTTGCCAGAATTCATCATTTACTGGTAGTGCAAACTGTCCTGCATTCGAGGTGATTTCGAGTTGCCGAAGGCGTTCTGAAATGTCATGGGCTGCTGCGGAATATGCAGCGGACTCTGCGGCGATCGCTTGATCTTGCTGAGCCAGTGTAATGTCACTCTCTGATACAACGGTCTCTGGTGGCGGTGTCGAAGATCTTTCTGTGCGTACCACTTTTGGTGACACAAACACCGACGCTATAGCGATGACTGAGATCAGACAGAAGAATGCTCCGCTGGTAAGAAACGGACGCCTTCGGATCAATCTCATGACTTGACTACGGTGACGTGGTCCATACCGCTGTATTCTGGCAAGCAATCGAACCAGCGATTCCCGGACTTCAATGGCACTCTCAAATCGGCGCGACGCCTTTTTCTCCAGCAGTCGGTCGATGATGTCCGATAAGTCGTCGGGAATGTCACTATTGACCTGCCATACCGGACGATGCGTGTCATGACAAACTCGATTGAGTACACCCATTGCTCGTTCGGCCCTAAACGGTGGCCGACCTGTGGCCATGAAGTAGAGTACTGACCCAAGACTGAAGAGATCCGTACGATGGTCAATTGTGTCGCCGTTTGCCTGCTCAGGTGACATATAGTGAGGTGTGCCGGCGATGATGCCTGTGTGAGTGAGGCTGGCATCATCGACGGTTCTTGCTAATCCGAAGTCGGTGAGTAGAATGCGTTCAATACCCTGCTCCAGTAGGATATTCGCAGGTTTGACATCACGGTGAATCACCCCCTGTTCGTGTGCCGCTGCGAGTCCGGATGCGGCCTGAATCCCAATGCGCATGATTTCTTTTGCGTCGAGCGGTCCCTCCCGGTCAACACGCGCCTGCAACGACTCGCCCGCAACATACTGCATCACGAGGAACGGGCTCTCATCGTCGGCTTCCACGTTATGAATCGCGACGACGTGTTCATGGACCACGGCTGCAGCCGCCCGTGATTCTCTGGCGAAACGTTGTCGCGCGGCTCCGCTATGTGCCAGATGCTGCGCCAGCACTTTGATGGCCACTGGGCGATTTAATTCAGAGTCAAAGGCCTTTAACACAAGCCCCATCCCACCGGAACCAATCACGCGCTCAATCTCGTATCGCCCAAGACGGCCGAGCATCTCAGGATGATTCGGTGGATTGAGAAAGGTCAGGTGTTCTGATTGGTTGTGTGTTCCATCGATGCTTTGAAAACCTGTGCGACTGTTTGATAACTCTTCCCAGGGATAATCACTGAGTAACTCTCTGGTTTCCACATCAAGTTGTGCCGGTCCTGCAGCTGTGTTGAGTCGCTTTTGACATACTTCACAGTTCTCTACATGCGCTGCCGCTGTGCGATATTCGTTGCTGTCTTCGTCTCCATAGAGCAATATTTGCAGCTCTGCATCGTCAGCATGTTTTAGATGACTCGTCACGGTCTTTACCTCGCGTGGTGTGATGAGAATTTTCTTCTTCGTTCTGTTCCAGTGTTTTGATCGTTTCCCGCAAAAGATTTCGAATGCGGCTGCGTGCAATGTGAACCGCACCCACGCTCATTTCGAGTTTTTGTGCGACCTCTGTTGTCTCTTGCTCTTCAATGCTCGACAGCCAAAACGCCTGCCAGGTACGCTCCTTTACCTGTTCCCGGACCTGTTCCGCCGCCCAACGAAACACTTCACGTCGATATTCCAAATCAAAATGAGTTGACTCTTCTTCTTCACTGACTGAGTCGGCTTGCTGTTCCAGGAATTGCGCCATGCCTGAGTCCCCAGTACCAATTGAGCGATACTTCCGACGAGTCAAATACTTGATCATTAAATTGCGGGCGATACGAAACAGCCAGTCACGAAATCGACCGCGTTCCGGTTCAAACTCCCATCGTTCAATCGCACGCGAAACCGATACAAGGACTTCCTGCACAACTTCCCGCGCATCCGCATCCTGCAAACCTTTTGCCCGCGCCAGTCGGTACACCAGAGGTTCATAAATCGATACAAACTGATCCCATGCCTCGACATCTCGTTTGTCAGGTAGTCGCAGAATCAGGCTGTTTCGAGTATCAGGGACTGGTGATTCCATACATTTATTCTCGTTCCTTACCAGTAAATATCCACCACAAAAGGAAACCTTTCACACGACAAGAAAAAAAGGTGGAGTGGAATTTTTAACAGAGACGTAAGTTGTTATCTCAATACCGCTTCGAACTTGAGTAATTCTATTTTTTGATCAAAAAAATTCTCAACCAGTGGTCATTCGAAATGTTCTCGATATGCTAAGTAAAGTGGTTTTAGAACTTGATGCAGGCACTCTGCTATTTTTGAATTGAAGTTTGATGACAAAAGTACTTGTAACCGGCTTTGACGCCTTTGGAACGACTCCTGTGAATCCTGCGGGAAGTGTTGCCAGAAAACTGGACGGAATGACGATCAACGGGGCGACTGTGATAGCCAAAATCGCTCCCGCGGCCTTTTTTAAATCGATTGAATATGTCAAAGAAGTGATTGCAGATGTTCAGCCGGACGTCGTCATAATGCTGGGAGAGTACGGCGGTCGATCCATGATCACAGTGGAGCGGATCGCGAATAACTTTAACGATGCCACACGTTACCAACTTGTTGATAATGAAGGTTGCGCACTTCAAGATCAGCCGACCGATCCTGAAGGTCCCGTTGGTTATTATACGACGCTGCCCATTCGCGCAATGGTGAAAGCAATGCGGGCTGCAGGAATTCCCGCTGACATTTCAGATACGCCGGGAACCTTTGTCTGTAATCATTTGATGTATGGAATCCTACACCACATTGCGACGGAGAATCTTAATATCCGAGCCGGTTGGATTCACCTGCCACATCTTCCCAGTGTTGCCGCTATGGAATGTCATCTGGGTGCTCCAAGTATGTCCGAAGAAACGGCGGTCGCTGGTATGACAGCTGGCATTGAGGCGATCTTGGAACATACAGAAGATATTCACGATCCGATTCGATCCCTGTGGCAGATCTGATTTTTCAAACTGGTTAAACGCCTCAATCACCCACATATAAAAACTGGACTGCGTCGGCGATGACATATTTCCCGTCTGTGCCCTCATTGGAAATTTTGACCCAGCCTGAGTTTCCCGCTCTGAATCGAAAGACTCCCAACTTGCGGAACAGTTTTTTATGTTCGGGAATTTTTTGTTGATTGATGCGTATTGTTTTTTCTCCGTCAGCATGATGTATGGTAATCGGAGTATTCGTTGATCTGCGGATGTTATAACAATGCGAGAGCCGTACTTCGTAGCGGCCTGATTTGGGAAGTTTAGGCGTATAAACGACTGCTTTCTTCCCTTTGCCTTTCTTCTGGTCGTGTAGATAACCGAGTCCTACATAGGGGGGAGTATGAGTTGAATACTGCCAGGTTCCGATTAATTGGGCCTCTGTTTCATCGACAACGATTCCAGGTAATTTTGCGGGATCAGATACGATGAACGGAACGAGTTCCGGCTTATCGACTTCGCCGGGCGCGTGCGAGTTGGCGACAGCATCGGGATGCGGTTGTTGTTGAGTGGTAGAATCCTTTGCGGGCGTTGGTGCTTGTGAGATCAGGATGACTGCCAACGAGATCATCCATCGCTGAATTTGACCCATGATTCAAATTTCCTTTTGATTAAATAAGAAACTTCAATGATTTTGAAAATGATTGATTACAGAATGAAACTTTCGTGCCTGGAATTCTATTATTTTCTCTCCTATTCTGTGCTTTTGCAGCTACCAAGTTAGCTCATCTTCGTCTTTTTTACGATAATTTGTTCGTGTTTTCTTACTTAATCTCGATTCGAGCTGGCATCTAAAGAACGTGACTGAAAAAGTCTGATTATTTTAAAAGCATGTTATCATGAGAAAAGATTTGGAGTCTCGGTCAAAAGATCAACTGGGATGGGGCTACGATCGCCCCTATGGTCTGCCACAGCAAAGCCGGTCTACAACTGTTGCCCGACATGGCATGGTGGCAACCAGCCAACCTTTGGCTGCCCAGATAGGGTTGGATGTATTGAAATCAGGTGGCAACGCCGTTGATGCTGCGATTGCCGTGAATGCGATGCTTGGCGTTGTCGAGCCGATGAGTTGTGGGATTGGCGGCGATCTTTTTGCCATTTATTGGGATGCAAAATCAGAACAACTGTTGGGGCTGAATGCGAGTGGCCGAAGCCCCTCCAGTTTATCGCGAGATGAATTTTCGAAGCGCGAATTAAAATCCATTCCGGATCACGGGTTATTAAGCTGGTCCGTACCCGGTTGTGTCAGTGGCTGGGAAACATTACATACGCGATTCGGGACACAGTCCCTGGCGGACTTACTGAGTCCTTCGATCAAGACGGCCGAAGAAGGATTTCCGGTTACTGAAATCATTGCCGGTTATTGGAAGAACTCAGAAAAAAAGCTTTCTGTCTGGCCCGATTCGGCAGAGACATTTTTGATTGATGATCGCCGTGCACCATGTGAGGGAGAGTTATTTCGTAATCCGCGTCTCGCTCACACATATCAGTTGATCGCAGACAAAGGTAAGCAGGAGTTTTACCAGGGATCTATCGCCGAACGTCTGGTTGAATTCAGTCAAAATCATGGAGGGTTCTTTTCTCTACAAGATCTGGCGGACCATCGTGATGACTGGATTGACCCTGTATCTACCAGCTATCGAGGTTATGACATCTGGGAGTTACCTCCCAGTGGGCAGGGCATTGCGGTCCTGGAAATGTTAAATCTGTTGGAGGAATACGATCTCGCCTCAATGGGTCTGGGGAGTGCCGAGTATTTGCATTTATTGGTGGAAGCAAAAAAACTGGCGTATGCTGATCGGGCGCAGTTTTATGCGGATCCTGATTTTGAGAAGTTACCAGTAGATGAACTGATATCAAAAGCATATGCCGATCGACAACGAAAGCGAATCAATCTAGATCGAGCGGCGGCCAATGTTCCTGCAGGAGATCCTAAGTTAAAACATGGGGATACCGTTTATTTATCTGTTGTTGACAAAGACCGAAACTGTTGTTCGTTGATTCAAAGTAATTATTTCGGCTTTGGTTCGCAGGTAACACCGGGCGATCTAGGATTCGCAATGCAAAATCGTGGCTCCTTATTTGCGCTCGATGAACATCATTTAAACCGTCTGGAACCAAACAAACGTCCTTTCCATACGATCATTCCCGCGATGGTGACACAAGGTGGTCGTCCCTGGTTTTGTTTTGGTGTAATGGGAGGCGACATGCAACCGCAGGGGCATGTACAAGTACTGGTTAACCTGATCGATTTCAAAATGAACGTGCAGGCAGCCGGTGATGCAGCCCGGGTGCGACATTTCGGAGATGCAACTCCTACGGGTGAACCGCCACAAGGTGTTGGAACGGTCGTGGTGGAGTCAGGGATTGCAGATAAGACGATCAAAGCGTTACATGACAAGGGGCATCATGTGTTGCGTTCGAAGGGTGAGTTCGGTGGCTATCAAGGTATTTTGATTGATTGGGAAGCGGGTGTCTTGAAAGGAGCGACAGAATCACGCAAAGATGGGGTTGCCATCGGTTATTAGCAGTGTAGCTTGTTTTAGGACATTGTTGAATTTATGAAAGAGGAATCCGGATCCCAACCAGCACAGGACACATTGGATTCGCAATACGTCCGTGATTTAAAATGGGCGGTAACCAGTCCTTCATTGATCACAGAATCCAACGTTGAAGCCAAGATGTCCCGTTTTATCGACGAGACGCCCATTGATGAACAAGATCTGGCGGCCTTTCTGGAACAGTATTCAAGTTTCCGAGTGGGCACCTACTTTGAGGGACTGGTTTTGTATTGGCTGGAAGCGATTTGCAAATTAAAAATCGTTAAACAGCAACAGCAAATCTTTGAGGAAAACCGAACGGTCGGCGAGATTGACTTTCTTTTTGAAGACAAAACAGGCGTTCTCACTCACTGGGAAACCGCAGTCAAATTCTATTTACATTTTCCTGAAGACAATGAAACAGGCAGCCACTTCATTGGCCCCAATGCCGTAGATACGTTCGAAAAGAAGATCAAACGTTTATTGGAGCACCAGCTGCCATTCAGCCAAAAATACTTTCCGGAAGTGACTCAGCGTCAGGCATTTGTGAAAGGCTATATTTTTTATCATCCACACGCAGCCCGTCCGCACCAATTGCCTGAGAATATGTCGGACTCGCATTTAAAAGGGACCTGGATACGCCATTCAGAAGTTCCCTGGCTCAATGACCAGAACAGTCATCTCATGTTTCGCGTGTTGCATAAACCGTATTGGTTGTCTCCTGAAGTGAGTCATTCTCAAAGTGGAGATTTAAACTCGTTTGAAGAGTTAAAAAGCAAGCTTGATGCGCACTTTTTGAATGAAGAGCGACCTCTGCTCGTCAGTGTCCTGTCATGCCAAGGCATGATTTGCCATGAAATCAATCGCACTTTCATTGTCCCTGAATCCTGGCCACAAATTTAGTGATTCAAGGGTACTTTGGAACTTAGCTGGAACATGATCAAAGTCCGAATCAAAGGGGTTATTGTTGATTCTTATTCAATGCATCTACCAGCGTGGTGATGTCTGTGGGAGTCAGTCGAATGGCAGTTTTTTCCAGCATTGTACGAAAATGAGTTCGTCCATTTTGATCGCTGGGGAAACCGATGTTTGTACCGTCCTTGTCGTTTGATGTCACGAGTACTTTACTAGAATTGTCTAAGATAGCCCACCAAGGGATGCCACCATCGGCTCCGTCGCGCATTTTTAGCATTATTTCTCTGGCACCTGTCCAGCGATGATCCATCTTGATCCAGATATAATCGCGTTCCCATTGGTTACGTTCTTTTTCTAAAAATCTGGAGAGTAATCGGCAGGGGCCGCACCAGGTAGCTGTTTCCTGGATGATGATGCGTTTATTTTCTTTTTTTGCTTTTTGAATTGCTGTTGCCAATAGCTCTTGTGCGTCGAGTGGTTGTATGGTGTGCTCATTAAGAAAAGAGATCAATTTCTCTTTGTTGATCTTACCGTCAGCCGAAAGTGCGAGGATATCAGCATCTGCCATGCGTTTTCCTTGTTCATTTGATACAACTATGAAAAAGTCACCACGTACTCCGTTCAAATTTTCATTAATCGCTTTCGCAAGCACTTTTGAGGTGTCTCGATTACCGGAAGTTGTGTTGATGGCCATCACGATGAACGATTCCAATGCCTTTCGGACCTCCTGATCTTCGTAGCGCATAGTCATCAACTCTTGGATTGCTTTTCCTTTCGGATCACCGAACAGAATCAGTAAGCGTTGCATAGTAATTTTTGCATCACGCTTTGATCGTGTAAAGCGATCGAGAGGCGTCCCCTTCACTTTGAATGCGGCTGCAATCCGTTCCTCTGTTGTGGGGGGTTTATAGGGAGGCTTTGGAGGAGACACTTCCAGAGTACCGAGATCGATAGGCTGACTTTCTTCTGGTTTCACTTTGCCAATAGTCCGCCAACTGACTCTGTTAGGTTGATCTTTAGGGCGATTCACCAGATTGATATCATAATCCTGTCCCAGCACTAGATTACGAATTTCAAGGCGTCCTTCATCATCCGTGGTGGTTGTACCGCCGAAGCTTGTTCGCCAAGGTGCCTTGTCATCGCCGATATGTACTTTAACACCGTAGCTGATTTCACGATCCTGCAGTGGCTCTTTCGTTTTCGCATCGATGAGTTGTGCAAGTGCGGTTCCCAGAGGGCGAATCGGAATGGTCACCATTTTCTCATCTGGACCGATTTCGACAACACCTGCTAGTTTCTTATCCTTGCTACGCGCATAGATTACGGTACGATGTAGCTCTCGCTCGACTTTAAAACGACCTGACTCGTCTGTCGCAGATTTCATGTCTCTGCCTGCCAAGTTGTAACGATAAATTCCAGATACTTCAGCATTCGGGACCGGTTGAGGTGGGTTTCCTGTGACAACAGAACCTGCTAGAAGCCCCTTTTCCGGCCGCGCGGCATGAAAATTAAACTCTTTTTCTGATTCAGCAGTGATCTCAAATTTTTTAACAGGAGACTGAGTTGGTCCCCGAATATCAAACTTGCCATCACCGACGAACAGTTCAAATTCGCCGTTTTTATCAGACGTGCTATAATGCACTATTGTTGGCTGAACCCAAATGGTTCTTTTATTTGGGTTAGGAAGCTTTAGATCTTTCTGATTGTGTGCGTCTTGTCCGTACTGATAGACATAAATCGTTTGCCCTTCGACCGCTTCTTGCTGGGAGCCGACAGTCACACGGCCAAATAACCGAGTCGCGGGACGTAGTTTGAAATCCAGATTTCGGATTGGCTTTCCGGGCCAAAGCGCAAAACCGGTATGTGGTGTCGACGCCCACATCTTATCTTTCACGACTACGAGGTAGACCATATTGGGGGCAGCCTTAATGGTATAACGGCCTTCTTTGTCTGTCTTCACAGTTGCTCGAAATGAATCGATCTGATGGCCCTTTCCAGAAACAGTAATTGCAATCTCTTTTGCAGGCGAACCATCTGGAAGCGTTACCCGACCACCAAGAGGGACCAGCTTCTCAAGTTTGAGGGTCAAAGAGCCTTCAGCTGTTTTCGGGTCGTAGTTGCCTCGCTGATGCACGTGCTCTTTGTCTCTGGGCCAGATTGTAATTGGAGTTTTTTGCCAGTGCGGAATCCACTGAAAGACTGCTTTGCCTGATTTATCTGTTGTTTCCTGAACAAGCTTGATAAAAAATGACAGATTCAAGTCCTGTGGTTGATCCGGCTTTTTCAAGAGCCACGGGTAGACTTTGATCCCAGCAAGCGGTTTATCATTGGTTCCTTTAATATGCACTTCTAATGGTTGAGTCCCGTCGAGCGTCAAGCGAATGGGATGATCGGGTAACTCAGGTGGTTTTGTGATTTGATCTCCAGACTGGCCACGAGGTAGTACATACGCTTTGTAGTCGACGCCGTGACCATCACTGACGGCACACACGTATTGAATATCTACATCCTGAGGCACCAGAAACTGGATATGACCTTTGTTGTCGGTCGTACCGGTTCCCCAGACTTTATAGCTGCCCATAATGCCTGTTTTTGCATTCGCAATAGGCTTACCGGTTCTATCGACGACAAGTAGTTCCACACGGCGCGCAGGATGTAACTGCAATCGCAGCTTTGTGAGTGAATCATTATTTTCAATATTTTGCCAGGGAAGTTTGAATTGTGCGAGTTGCCGACCTGAGTCTGCAGTCACCTGTATCGTCTGGCCCCGCACTTTCGTACTTAGTGCGTACAATGTGAATCGCCCCTGCGCGTCAGTTTTTGTTTGAATCTCCTGCTTTTCAGGATGCAACCATTCGATGAATACTTTCACCCCTTGTACTGGTTTCTTATTTTCATCAGTGACAATTCCACTCAAGGTAATCTGATCTACTAGTAGTTTTTGCTTAGCTGTTTTTGACTTGTCTTTACGGACTTGTTTTGGGGGCGCAGGCGAGGCTGACTCTACGGATAAGAACAAAATTCCCAGGACAGACAGAAACGCGAATGCCGTTCTGGAATATATTTTGGAGGATGGATTCGAGATCATATTGACAGGGACTTTTTTCATTGAATCCGCACTTTCAGAAAATGAGGTACTTGGATCATTTACCCTCAAAAACCCCAGGCAACTTTTTGATCGCTCCCTGGACTTTTGATTGCTAGTCCGTTTTGTAAATGCCTGCCTATTGTTATATGCTACTAGAAAAACAGTGAAATAATAAATAAAAAACCAAACGATTTCTGTAAAATCGGGTTTGTGTTGAAATCTACTTTTTTGTTCGTTCATGAACCCAAATTTTCACACTCAGACAACTGCATTTCCTCAGTATAATCTGCTAAATGATACTTGCCTGATTTTACCGGTTAGAAAATAAGCAGGCGATACATATTTTGTGCGTTTATCAAAGAAGAACATATGGTGTCTGTTTATCAGTGCTGCAGTCTCTTTTTCATAAATAGGATTAAGAAGCTGGTCTTCCTCCAGCCGTGTCAATATGTCACCATAGATTTTTAATGAGATGATGACCGATTTCAATTAGACATACCGGCCTGAGCTAGAGGTTTAACGAGGGTTGTTATGGAGCTGGTCAGTTAGTTAGATACAAGATTATTGTGAGAACAGTTATGCGCGTTATTGTCTCGAAAGTGGTACTTTTTGGCAAATAGGGACATGCACAAACGGAAGCAATTTTAAATTTCTGGAGTCGAATTTGGTTAAAACAGTTAGGTTTAATAGTGCTACCAATTTCAGTGAGGTAGATAGATTCACTAGATTTTTTTCTCGCGCGCGAGCCATAAACAGGGAGTTTGTCTTTTGGCACGGTTGAGTCAAGTCGTAAATTTTCACTTGTTAATCAGTGTTAAAAGGAAGTTTTGAAAGCCTTGAATTAATCAAGGGCAATTTAGTATTGGAAGATTGTTCTGCGCATGAAAAAACAGAGTCATTCCTTTAAGGTTATCAGGAACGACTCTGTTTGTTTAACAAGTGTTTCTTAGGAAACAGGCTTACCTTGGAAAATATTTATTGTTCGAATGAAGCCTGATTTAATTTGGAAGGTGACGGAGGAACCGGCGGGTTCGCATTTTCTGTTTTTGGAGCCGCCTCTGGTTGAGAAGCTTCCGGACTTTCATTGATATAATATACTGGTCCACCATAGTGCTGTCCTCGGCAATGTCGACAACCATGGCCTCTGCAGGAACGACAATCACGCGTATGGTACATATTTGGATTTGGTGGTGGGGGAATCATGCCACTACGTGGTTGCCAGGATGGTACACGCTGGTAATAAAAACCGAGTTGCGTTGTGTCAGTTGGCATGTAAACCTGTGGGTAATTGACAGCAGCTGTGGGACCTGGCTGTCCCATAAATTGATTCGAGTAATAACGTTGGTACTGAACCGGAGTCCTTTGAATACTTTGTGCAGAAGGAGGGCACCAACCATGACCTGGAGAGGTGTGGCACTTTCTTAAAAAGGCCCAGCCTTCTCGTGAGGTGTAGTTTCGATAAGTTCCATCACCATCATAGCGATTTGAATACCCGGGAGGACAATTGTAAGCATAGCCACCGCCGCGAACGTGATGGGCCACTTGTTGGATGTTTCCATCGTTCACTGTGGTTCTATCATCAGCGCTTACATTTGACGTAGTGCTGACCGCGAAACCGGTCACTGCCAGAATAGTAAGCAGTTGTACGTTTAAGATTCTCATAACGATCTTCCTGAACCTCATTGAGGATAATATTATAATTATTGAACGATGCGAGAGATTGGAGTAATACGGCTTGAAGGAATTCCCCAACCGTAGTTGTAGCTCTGTCGAACATTGGGAGCCAGTGGAACAGCAATCGGAACGCCGTAACCTTGTGCACCATAGATTCGTCCATCCCGTTGGTCGAACGAGTAGGGATCAACGGCGTATGTCATATTGTAGTGGCCGATGGGAGGACAACCTTTACCACCACATCCGGTAGGAATGAAGTAACCGAATTTGCAACGGAAAAAGTTGCGTAAGGAACCGCGTTTCCCAATACCAGCAGAAGTCCTTGATCCGGCACGACAGTGCGGGCAATCGCTGCCTACGTAAGAAGGACTATTCGAATAAGAATAGATATGGTTCTTCTTACAGCCACATTTATCATTTAAAAAACCAACCTGTTTAATCGGAGAACCTGATTTCTGGTACTGTTTCAGACTGGCTGGTTCACCAGCTTGCAGGCTCTGAACTGACAGGGCTGTAATGATCCCTGTCGTTACAATGAGTCCTGTTAATTTATAGGTAAAATTGTGCATGATATTTTTCCTGATGGTATCTCTGAGCGAATAGTCTCAGAGTGATAAACATTTTCTGGTCTCAACAGCCTTTTACTTTTAAACTGTCACCTTACCAACGGAGGAATGAACCTTGGGAAGAAGCCAAAATCCGATTTGTATTTTACATGAACCTGAGTACCTTCCAGCTTCCATCGTTCATGAGATCGCATCCCGAATGGTGTCCACATCCAGCCCCCCTTTACGTTGTAGTAATAAGGGCCATACATGGCTTTGTACTCATGTGGATATAACATTTCCTGAGGAGCCAATGCCTGGTTTGTGATAATGGTTCGTCCGACATAGTTAGGAATACCAGGTTTGGGAGAAGGGTACATTGGAGCTCCCAGTTGAGGATATCCGGGTAATACATTCATACCCGCCGTCGATCGGATCTGTTGAGGTGCTTTATAGTTTTTATGATGTTTAAAGTGCCCGTGTGAATAGCTGATTGGTCGTGCCTGCTGTGCTTGATCAAAACGAGCAGGTGCTGCTTGAATCATTCGAGGTTGATTACTGACCTGTTGAATATACCTGCTATTTTGAGTGCGACGACCCAGCTTCGGTCTTTTTGCAAACGAACTTTGCTTAGGTGGTTGGGAAGTTGCTTCTCGTTCATGGCTGACTTGCTTGATATTAGATGGCTTGCCAGCCGATCGGGAAAACTTTTGTTTCAACCAACTGACCGGATTATATTTTGATACTTTTGAGCGACTTTCCTGCTGAACCACAGCATTATTGACAGCACCTGTTTCCGCTGCCTGTACCGCTGGTGCCATCAGCAAAAATGCCGGTAACAGCCCGGTAAGCAAGGTTACCTTGAGACTCGAACGAGCCATAACAATCCCTCCCTGGATTTTTGTTGTGGTTTATCCACCAATTAGACTGTGTTAGAGAGTCGTCCAACTCTCCCAGTCAATATGAATGATCAGTTATCTAATTTCAGAACCTTTGTCGGCTTATAAACGAGGCAAAGCCACTTTATAAAGACCGAAGGAAAATCCGAATTTCGCGAAATTTCACTTTTCAGATCTCTGGTCATTTTTGTATGTTTCAATCGCCAAATAGTGATTCTCAAAAACGAAAGTCACTAGTTCAAATTTCGGCTGGCAGGAATCGTCGGAATGAGTCATTTTGTAACTACAATGACGATTCGTCCTATTTTCCCGAATTATCGTCTATTTAAAGGGTTACGAGTGGCCTTATCTATTCAATAATCGTTTCAACAGATACAATCCTTAGTGTTTGTTTAAGTGGCAAAATCAGCATATTTTTCTTAAGTTACCATCTGGGATCACCCGAATTCTTAACGAGAGCCATTGATCAATGTGGCTATTGATAGATTCTCAGCCCGTCGTTCATACGGCTGAGTCGTAGATGTATTGGAGAGACTCTTGGCTAAACGAAAATCAGCCAAAAAAGGCAAAACCGAAGGCACAAATGGACAAGTCGGGAGTGAAACCGACCGTATTGAATATATTCCTATTAGTGAAGTGACACGCAGACGCTACCTGAATTACGCGATGTCTGTTATTACGTCACGTGCTTTACCAGATGTCCGTGATGGCCTTAAACCGGTTCAACGGCGTATTCTGTATGTTATGTATCAAGACTTGCGTCTCGTGGCCAATGCGAAGCCACGTAAATGTGCCAAGATTTGCGGTGATACCACGGGTAATTACCATCCCCACGGCGATGCATCTGTCTATGACGCTCTTGTACGACTGGCACAGGATTTCAACCTGAGAAACCCTCTGATCAATGGTCAGGGTAACTTCGGTTCTATTATGGGATTGCCAGCGGCAGCTGCACGTTATACTGAAGCAAGGTTGACTGGAATAGCAGAACATCTCATGAATGAGCTGCGATTTCAAACCGTTGAGATGCGTCCCAATTATGATGGTACTCGTAATGAGCCTGTCGTACTACCTGCGCGATTTCCCAACCTGCTTGTCAATGGAGTACATGGAATTGCAGTCGGGATGGCAACGAATATTCCTCCTCATAATCTGGGTGAGGTCATTAAGGCTTGTACACATCTTATTCATAACAAGAATGCGACTGTTGCCCAGTTAATGAAGCACATTAAAGGTCCTGACTTCCCTATGGGAGGCCGGATTGTGACTGATAAGCGATCTTTAACAAGTGTTTATAAAGAGGGGCGTGGTCCCATAAAGATTCGAGGTGAATGGAAACCTGATACTGACAGGCGTTCGAAAGGGATGAACCGTCTGATTGTTTATTCCGTTCCTTATGGGGTCGAAACGGGTTCGCTTCTTTCAGAGATTGGTGGTATTGTTGAAGCGAGAAAACTTCCGCAACTGGTTGATGTTGCTGATGAGACAGACGATAAAAATGGCCTGAAAATTGTTCTGGAAATCAAGCCAGATGCTGATCCTGAAACAGTGATGGCCTTTTTATATAAGCATACACATCTGGAGCAGAATTTTTCGGTCAATCTGACCTGTCTCGTGCCAGATGAGTCTGACGTGCTTGTGCCACAACGCTGTGATTTGAAGGAGATGTTGCAATACTTCCTCGATTTTCGCTTCGTGAGCGTTCGACGTCGTTTTGAGTATCAACTGGAATTGCTCGAAAGACGAATTCATATTCTCCAAGGCTTTAAAATTATCTTTAATGGTTTGGATAAAGCGTTAAAGTTAATTCGTGCCAGTAATGGCAAGCAGGATGCCGCGAAGAAACTAATGGCAAATTTTCGTCTGGATGAAATTCAGACGATGGCAATTCTGGAATTACAACTCTATCGTATTTCCAAACTGGAAATAAACACGATTCGAGAAGAGTTAAAAGAAAAACAGGCAGAAGCTGATCGTATCCGCCGTATTCTTGCTTCTAAAAGAAGACTTTGGAAAGTCGTTGAAAACGAACTGGTTGAAATTGGGAAGGAATTTCCTGAGAAACGTCAAACCAAACTGGGCTCTTCCGATGAAATTACCGAATTTGACCCTCAGGCTTATATTGTGAGGGAAAATACAAATGTCGTTGTCTCCAGAGAAGGCTGGATCAAAAGGGTAGGACGTCTCAAAACAAAAGGGGAAACTCGGGAGCTCGATAAAACGCGCACCCGAGAAGGTGACAGTGTGTTAGCGGTGGCACCAGGAAGTACACTCGACCATGTCGTGTTTTTCTCCAGTGATGGTGTTGCCTATACATTACCCATCGAACAGGTGCCTGTTTCCTCTGGATATGGTGAACCACTTTCAAAACATGCACGTCTGGGAGATGGTGTGAATCTGGTTGCAGCTATCACAACTGATTCACGGTTCACACCTGAAGATAAGTCGACTCGCAGAAAGCCCATTCCCACTCCCCATCTCTTGATTGTCACCGAAAAAGGCCAGATCATGCGGGTCTCTTTCAGTACATTTCGTACAGCATCAACAAAGGCGGGTCGTAAATACTGTCGGCTTGGTAAAGATGATCGTGTGGTCTATGCGGCTTTGGTCGAAGATGCAGAAACAATGTTTATTGCTACGAATGATGCTCGAGTGTTGCACTGTGAGATTGAAGAAGCGGCGTTGCTCTCCAATCCGGGTAAGGGAGTCAAAGGCATTCGTCTTGAAAAAGATGACTTTGTCATTGGAGCGCTCCAGTTGAGTCGTCCCAGTGACTGTTTACGGGTGATAAACACAAATGGCAAGAAAATGACGTTTGGCCAAATGAAATATGGAGTGACCTCCCGGGGTGGCAAAGGAGTTAAAACCAGCCAGAGAAGTGGCTTTGCTGAAATATTGTATCCACCAATTGAAGTTGTCGACTGGGATGAGCTAGGAGACTATGAAGAGTAGACTCATTCCATTTTTTCATCTTGGGCCAGTCGAGGCTTTGAGATAACATCAGTTTCATATTTGCAGTTTATCTAGAGAAATTTATCACATCTATTATGGCAACCGCAGCAAAATCATCGAACACGAAGAAATACTCAGCCGCCGACATCGAAGTCCTGGAAGGATTGGAAGCCGTCCGCAGACGACCCTCCATGTATATTGGAGGAGTTGATATTCGAGGGCTGCATCATCTGCTCTGGGAAATTGTAGACAATTCGGTCGACGAATATCTCGCGAAGGAAGCAGACACAATTGTTGTTACGCTCCATAAGGACGGCGCATCGTGCAGTGTAAAAGATAACGGGCGAGGTATTCCCGTTGATAAACACTCTAAGACCAAAAAGTCGGCACTGGAGCTGATATTGACCACATTACACGCTGGCGGAAAGTTTTCGGATAAAAACTATGCTCGCAGTGGTGGTTTACATGGAGTTGGTTCTTCAGTCGTGAATGCGCTCTCTTCTGAAATGATGGCCACGGTAGTTCGTGATGGCCATCAATATGTCCAGCGCTATAAAAAAGGGAAACCAACTACGCCTGTCAAAAAAGTAAAACCGTTACGCGGACATGGCACAGAGATTTATTTCCGGCCCGATGATACCATTTTTCGACGTGTCCATTTCAATGCTGATACGATCCGCCAACATCTGGAAGATGTTGCGTTTATTCATGGTGGATTGAAAATTACGTTTAAGGATGAAGTCAAAAAAGAGACTCACGAACTTTCTCATCCGGAAGGAATTCGAGGGTATCTAGAAAAACTGACTCAGGAACAGCAGAAAAAGGCGGTACACGAACAACTGTTTTTCGCGGAAAAAGAAGATAAGAATGTTCGTGTTGAAATGGTCTTGCGTTGGACTGATGCAACTGATGAGCAAGTTCGCAGTTATGTCAACGGAATTCGCACACATGCTGGAGGAACGCACGAAAGTGGTTTGCGTTCCGGTATTGCCAAAGCAGTGAAGAATTACATGGACGTACATAATATCAAACACAAAGGGCTTTCCATCACTACAGAAGATATCAGGGAAGGCGTACTTTGCTTGATTTCGGTTTTCCATAACGATCCAATGTTCCAGGGCCAGACAAAAGAAAAGCTAAATAATCCTGAAGTGAGTGGTTTTGTGGAAGGAATTGTGCGTCCACTTTTAGAAACATGGTTAAATAATAACCCAAGTATTGCCGATGCAGTGGTTGGTCGTATTGTGTTAGCTGCACGTGCCCGTTTGGCCAGCCGAGATGCACAAAAAGAAGTTCGCCGAAAGTCTGCCACGAATCGAAAATCGACTTTGCCAGGGAAGCTTCTCGATTGTCGCTCTAACAAACCCGAAGAGTCGGAGCTCTTTCTTGTGGAAGGTTTATCTGCTGGCGGTACGGCGGCAATGGGCCGTGACAGTCGTATTCAAGCGGTATTACCGCTTCGTGGTAAAGTGTTAAATACCGAATCGTTGGCGGTTTCCAAGATCATGGGAAATCAGGAGATCAAGGATTTGGTTGAGACATTGGGAACAGGTATCGGCGCCAACTTTGACATTCACAAACTGCGATATAACCGTATTATTCTGCTGATGGATGCCGATAGTGATGGTTATCACATCAGCACATTACTGCTGACATTCTTCTTTCGTCATATGATGGAATTGATTCGGCAGGGAAAGTTGTTTCTGGCACAGCCACCTTTGTACTGTATCACCGTTGGAACTGAAAAATTTTATGCACAGGACGATGTTCAGAAAGAAGAAATTGTGGAGTCGTTGCCCGCCAACCGAAAATACGAAATTGGTCGCTTTAAAGGACTGGGCGAAATGACCGCCAGTGAGTTGAAAGTGACAACGCTGGACCCGAAACATCGTGTTCTATTGAAAGTCGATATTGATAGTCAATTAGAAGCGGATTCGACCTTCTCTCAGCTCTTTGGGAAAGACCCTTCTCTTCGCTATGATCTCATTATGGAAGAAGCTGTCGAGGCAGATGATATCGATTACTGATTTTGTTCAGGTATAGAATTTTCAATTGATTGAGGAAATTAGTTTTTATGAACTTCAATTAAGACGTCTATAAGGTCTGGCCGGATGGCGTGAGCTTTTTTTAGTAAGTTCGTGAATTCTTGTTTCGCAAATTCCACCTTTGGTTGTGGTGTCATTCTTAAATAAGTTTCACCAATTTCGAACAGGTATTCCGCTTCAGCCCGCACTCTCAGATATTGTTGCATGAAGTCGGGAAGATCAGTTTTTTCTTTTTTGCTGCGATTTTGTTGCCTCATCCATAGTACACCTCTCTTATAGATTTCCTGCTTGTCTGCCTCACTTAGTGCTCCATACTGATTCGTAAGAAGCTGAGATAGCATTTCTTCTGTGTTCAATTGATGCCCTTTGTTTCGAATGACATTCCTGACAAACTTTAAAAAGGGCCCTTCTTTATTTCGCATAACTTCTTTGGAAGCTTGAGCAAATGGTTTTTGATAGAGCCAGCTTTGATTACCACCATAACTCAAGACCCAAACAGATAGCCGAATCATGTCGCGATCTTCCAAATCGATCCATTCATTTTCCTGAGTTCTTAACCATGAGTTTCTCTTTGCCTCCATCTCACGAAACTGTTTTTTCCCATATTCAGATCTGAGTTGGTTTCGTAAATCATTATACTGAATTTCTAATTCACCAAAACGATCATAGGCCTTCAAAGCACGCCTCATTAACGGATCATTTTGTAAAGCGTTTTCCCAAGCAGACTCACAGTTTTTTCCAGCGAGTCCTACTTGAGTCCAGACATTCTTAAATTCTGCTTGTTTTTGAATAGAAAGTTTTTGTTTAGACGGAGGCAATTCAGGCACCCAAAGTCGAACAAAACTTAGAAACGCATCGTACTCATTGACTGCTAAAACAAATTCCGCATTGCCAATTGTGGCTACTAGCGTCAATGAAAATACGATGTTCCTTAATGGTTTTCTATGAAATGAGCGATTGGACGTTCTTAGACATGTGGAGGCGAAAGTGCAGACAACACAATTCAATAATGCGAAACGGTTCTTCATACTCAGTCTCATATTCAAGTACGATATAAGAATAGGAAATCACTCGTCAGATAATGCCTAAAGACTAAATTTTGTGAATCTGAACAAAAAAAGAGGCGAATCAGATGATTCGCCTCTTTTACAAAATATTGGATAAATGGACTAGACTAATTTACCGCAGCAGTTTCTTCCACAGCCGGCGGAACTTCGTCATGTTTTTCAACAGTCAAGTCATTGCCGACAGTTACCGTTAACCAACCATCATTTGCCAAAATATCGGTGATGTGTAAGTAAACGGTTCTGTTTTCCAGTTTCGCTTTTACCTGAGAAGGCTCAACACGATTCGGAAATGCCTTTTCCATCTTACTTCTTACAACACCAGCACGGGCGATTTGTGAAGCAATCCGATCAGGCCTTACAACTGGGGATGATTTCACGTCTCCTCGTGTGATATGGATTTTGTCTCCCTCCACTTTGAAATGTAGAGGAACTGTAATGATCTGTGTTGGTACTGCTGTTTCTCCTTTTTGTTCGAAACCACAACGCAAAATGAGATTCACTGTGTTATCGCTAATTTGCACACGAATCGGGTCTTTTTTATCAAACGCGAGAATATTTGGGCCTTTATCAGGATCAACAGGGGGGCGTTCCAGTTTGACTTCCCGATCCAAAATATCGGCGATCGACTTTTCAAACTCTGTGATTAAGTCTTGATCAGAAATTTTACGACCTTCTAAACCCATACGTGACAAGCTGTTGTTCATTACGGATTCATGTAGTTGCAGAACAACGCTATCTTTAGAGGAGATGGAAAGTGGAGGTGAATTGGCAGCCAATTCACCCGTATCCATTAACCGAGTACGAATATAGAGGTGGCTATCTGTAGATGCAAAGCTTCGAGCTGAAGGAAAGAGATCATTATCTCTCAGACGCTTGTTTAATTGGCCACCCACTTTTTCGTTGGCTCGTGTGATTCGATCATCTACTTCTTCATCAAAACGTGGGCGAACTCGATCACGAACTCGTTGAGCAGCAATTGCTTCTGCTTCACCTTTTAATTGTGCTGTACGACGATAGGCCATGGAACGACCGAGCCCTGACAAAAGAGGAATTCCATCCAAATTTGTACTGGCTCCGACAGTTGTGTTATGTGCATCAACCTGAACCCAGGCAGGTTGAGTTGTAAAAGTATCACCGTCAAAGTTAATCTCTTTCCCACCCCAGATTTGATGATGGCCTGAAGTATAAATAACAGCCTGGCTTGTTGTACCAGAGGTTTCACTGTTTGTAACACCATTCAGCGTCAAATCGAATCGAAGTGTGGAATCGCTGGGCTTGAAGTCGACTCCGACTTCAGTTGTCGTTGCCTGATTCCCAGTAACGTAAGCGCCCAAGATGCAATCAACGACGGGACCTTTCTCACATGTGCTATCATTGATCAACCGGTTAATGAAATCTTCGGCGACCATGACTCGTAAGTTATAATTAAAGTAGTTGTTTCGTAAAGCTGTGGTTAAAGGCTGTAAGCCCCTTCCCAGTTCTTTGCGTAACTGGGCGTAGGTTTTACGCGCTTCAAAAGCATTCTTATTACTTTGAGAGCTTTCATATTCTTCGAGGTTAGTCACAAGGGCCGTCAATTGTTTTCGGATTTTGCTAACATCAATTTTACTTGTGCTTGCTTTAGACTCGGCTAAAAACGCTTTAACGGATTTTTCTAAGTCCTTGAATTGTTCTCGATTAAAGAACTTTCGCTGTTCCGCATCTTTTAATGCGCCACGCGCTTCGAACTTGGCTTGCAGCGATTTCACAAGATCAAGCAATTCCACTTCAGAGTAATTGTTTTTTAATTCTTTTTGCAGTTCATTCAACTGTAGGTATTCAACCCAGCCATCGCCATTTTGTAACGAATTGAGGTAGCTCTTTAATGACTTAGCAACTGCTGCTAATTCGTTTTGCTTCGACTTCATTTGAGCAGTTTTGACAGCTCCCCAATCTTGTCCGAGTGTTTTGAGAACCGCATTAGCGATATCAATACGCCGTTGCAGACGACTACAGTATTCCGATAAGGCAGCTTGGCCTTGTGCCTCTTTAATTTTTGCCTGCAAAGCTGCTAATGTCTGTTTTTGTTGATTCAGAGTTAAATCTGTTTCATACAATTTTCCCAGCAGCTCAGAAACTTGTTGTTCCCATTGAACCCATTTACCTTCCAAGCCTTCTAAAGATTCTGTTGAGAGATCTTCAGGAACTTCGGCAGGCAAGATGCCTTGTAAACCAACGTCTTCTTTCTGAGGCTGCTTTCCTTCGACCGCCATTGTGGTTGTCACAACCAACGCCAAGCTGGCGATACCTAAAACTGCTAAACTAACCATACCAAAATACTGTTGTTTGTTTCTGGAAGGTTTTGATTCCTTTAGAAGCATGTCTAATCGCACTCCATCGGCAAAGGGATTTGAAAAACGGCTGCCACCGTTTAAAAAGTACACAGGACAGATTTGGCCCGTATTACAAATTAGGTAGAGGTGGGGACTACCGTTGTAAAATTAATTATCGTCATTTGTTGGCAGTGAGTATGTGTGAAATAATACTTAGGCACTACCATTCAACTATTAAAGCATCAAAATCTGCAAAACCCTGCCTATAAGCAGGTTTCAACAATGTTGTTATTTTCTTACAGAATACTTGTTCATTTTTGATAGTAAATTACAGGCTGAATATTCTAGGTAAACAGCCTAGTTCTCAGTATCGACAATCTCAGAAAGTCATTATTCTTTTTGCAACATATCCAAGCATGTCATAGCACCACTTCTGCGCAGTCTAGTGGACCCGCAAATATTGTGCAATCAACCAAGGCAACTTGTATTCACATCATAGGCAAAACATACATATGTTCACATTTGAATGCTGTGATAATCGGGTCATTCGATTTGGAATTTCCGAGTCCACAACATACATTGATGACTTCGTCTGTTTGAATTCAACTTTACGACACTAAAGGAATTTCTCTTGGATTTTCAGCAGGTCCTGACTTCACCGCAATTTGAAGCGGTCTCATATCATGAAGGTCCACTCTTAGTGCTTGCTGGTCCTGGTTCCGGTAAAACACGTGTGATCACCCACCGCATTGCCTCACTGATTCATGCTGGGATTTCCCCGCGCCAAATATTAGGAATTACATTCACGAATAAAGCATCAGATGAAATGGGCGAACGGGTCCAACAATTGATCCCAAACACTCATGTGGAAATCTCTACTTTTCATAAATTTTGTGTTCGTATCTTAAGACGATATGGAAATGTGGTTGGACTTGATAGTAATTTTTCGATTTTCGATACGACTGATCAACAACAACTCATTCGTCATATTCTGAACGAATTAGATATCGATACTGTTGCCTACAATCCATCAACGATTGGATCAATGATCAGTCGTGCAAAAAATGATCTGATTAGTGCAGAACAGTTTGTTGAAACTTATCAGGAGTCTATTGGAGATCACCTACAAGCAGTTGCCGCGCGGGTCTATCCGGTGTATCAGAGATTATTACTGGAATCAAATGCTGTTGATTTTGATGATCTACTGTTACATGTAGCCAGTCTTTTAAGAGACTCTCCCGAGTTACGGGAGAGTCTGGATGAGAGATATCAGTACATTCTTGTGGATGAATACCAAGATACGAATTTGGCGCAATATCAAATTGTGATGGGGCTTTCTTTGAACACGCGGAATCTTTGTGTGACCGGTGATCCTGATCAATCCATTTATGGCTGGCGCGGTGCAAAAATCGAAAACATTTTACAGTTTGAGCGAGATTTTCCAGATTGTAAAACGATTCGGTTGGAACAAAACTTTCGCAGTACAAAAGAAATCCTGCGCGTAGCTGACTGTTTAATTTCACATAATCAGAAACGTAAAGCCAAAACTCTGTTTACTGAAAATGAAGAGGGCAAACCCGTTGAATTGTTGTGCTTCAATGATGAACGTCAAGAGGCTGATGAAGTGGCTTTACGAATCCGTAATTCTATAGATCAGGAAGACTTTGATTACTCGGATTTCGCAATTTTTTACCGGGTGAATTCGCTATCCCGAGAACTCGAATTGGCGCTTGCCCGATATAAAATTCCTTATCAATTGGCCGGAAGTGTAGCCTTTTATGAACGGACAGAAGTCAAAGACTTGCTATCTTATTTGAAATTAATTAATAACCCGGATGATCGTATTGCCTTTTCTCGGATTGTAAATAAACCATTACGAGGGATCGGCAAGACAACGCAGAATAAGCTGATTCGCTGGGCGGATGAACGAGGGATTTGTCTCTTAGAGGCTGCTCATCAAGCTACAGACTGTCCGACTCTTTCCAAACGAGCCTCTACGACGGTTGCTCGTTTTGCCAAGATGATTTCCAGCTTTTCGATGGCCGACTCTGGCTCGGTTGCGCATTTAATGGAAGCGATTATCGACAGTACACGCTTGGTCGACACCTGGAAAGAAAGTCCTGATGAAGAAGATCAACAGCGGATTGCCAATGTCAATGAATTGCTGTCAACGGCTCGGAAATATGATGAAATTTTCGGAGAAGAAACAACACTGGAAGGATTTCTGGAAGTGAGTACCTTGGCTAGTGCCACCGATCAATTGGATGATTCCGCTGGCCGTGTGACATTAATGACCCTGCATGCTGCCAAGGGATTGGAATATCCAGTCGTATTTATCATCGGAGTCGAACAAAACCTGATTCCGCATGAGCGTGTTCTACGTGACGAGTATCGAGACGGTTTGGAAGAGGAGCGGCGACTGTTTTTTGTTGGTATCACTCGAGCCGAACAACGTCTTTTCTTGACGCAAACCCGAGAACGTTCTCTAAGAGGTCGTCCCTGGCGAACCATTACCAGTGATTTCCTGAAAGAAATCGATGTCGATGTTAAAGACCAGACGGATCACATATCTGACTCGAAATCTCACTTTGATGAGTTTGTTGAATCAGTCAAACGTGGTGAAGTTGATTCCGAAACATTGAAAGCTACAGCATCAAAACGCCCGTTGTTGATGACAGGTGCAGATCTCTTGAAAGAGACTCCAGAAGCAGCAGATCTTCCACAAGGATTTTCAGTCGGTATGCGTGTACGGCATCCGCGCTATGGTGTTGGTACAGTCATATCAATGAGTGGTTATTCCCGAAAACGAACGGTCAATGTCATTTTTGATAATGAGAAAGAAAGTCAGACCTTTATGGCCACCCATTGTCCATTACAACCGTTGGGATTGCGCTAATCGGTTCCAGGCTCAAGGCTAACCTTGTTTCCCACCGATAAAAATACAGGTCTCGATTCAAGCTAAGGAATCACCAGTAGTTCTAACGTGTTCGCATTAATAGTTTTGTGCGATCAGAAGCCCGTAGGTCCTTGCATGCCACCACGTAAAAAACCACCAGCAAAATCTAAATTTCAGGCCCGTAAGAATGCTGATCCAAAAGTGCATTTAGCGCCTTATTTGAATTATCTGGAGGCAGAATGTGGAATGGCTCACAATACACTATCAGCGTATAGGTCAGACATTGTCCAATTTCTAGATTGGTATTGTAAGCAGAAACCACGTGCTTTCAGTGATGTTGATTTAAAATTTCTGTCCAAATATTTGCAACATCTCAATAAACGAAAACTGGCAGCAACAACCATTGCGCGTCACTTAGCATCAATCAAATTATTTTTTCGCTACTTGGTTCTGGAAGGAATTTTGGCTGAGAGTGTTGCCGACCTAGTCAACTCTCCCAAACTCTGGAATTACCTACCTAAGGTAATAAGTCCTGAAAAAGTGAACGAACTCTTGATGGCTCCTTGTAAAAGAGATCGCTATCCATTACGTGATCGTGCGATTCTGGCAATGATGTATGCCACAGGCTGTCGTGTCAGTGAGGTTGTGAATCTACCTTTAAGTGCCATTAAGCTTGAGGAAGGCTACGCTCGGTGTATCGGCAAGGGGAATAAAGAACGAATCGTTTCACTGAATCCAGTTGCTGTAGCCGCCGTTGAAGCCTATCTGAATCATGAAAGACCGCACATGATAAAACGAAATCAGGCGGAACAATCGCTTTTTCTCAACCGTGGAGGTAAGCAATTATCACGGATCATGGTCTGGAATATCGTTAAGAAAAATGCAGCCCGAATTGGTTGCAGTAAAGAGGTTAGCCCTCACACATTGCGGCATAGTTTCGCCACACATATGATGGCTGGTGGTGCTGAGATCCGTGCCCTGCAGGAGCTATTAGGACATGCTAATATCCGAACGACTCAAGTCTACACACACGTAGATCACAGCCGCTTGAAAGCAGTGCATCAGATGTATCATCCGCGAGGGTAAAACAATCACTCGTTGTCGGCTCCAATTAAAACTCTTTCATGATCAATTTGCCATCAGCACGATTACCTAATTGTTCAAACAAGGCAGCATCAATATCTTCCGAAATAAATTTGACTCTGCCATCTCCGAATCCAAATTGGGCACCACCTAGGTGGTAACTGCCAAACCCTCCTACTCTGAGTAGTGGATCAATTGGTTCTATCTTTTCTTCATTCAGTTCGTCAGACGGAGATTGATTGGGTCTATTGTAGTGTCTCAGATTATTTGGTAAATCCGCATTGAAAGAACCCGTATTTCGTAAACTGGCTTTTGTTCCCGACATCCAACCCAAATCATTATCTTGAAATAAATGCTCACCGATAAAAATCGTATTACTACTGCCGTCTGTGATCTGGTCGTAACTGATGCTGCTGTTTAAATACATCACGCCTGAATTATCAACATTGATGGGAGTGTCTACTGCGTCATAGCAAACCGCGTAATTGGTCTGATAGACTTCAATGTTATTCTCTGTTTTAGATATTGTGAGCGAATCTTTCGGATCTGAAGGGCATCGTAAAACCGAGACAGGTGCTTTTCGAGCTTGTTGATTCACTGGTGCATAAACGCTTTCATTAAAATCAATTGAACGATTCAAAATCGGCTGGTCCAGATAAGGCATTAAACCTGCCAACCATCCCATGTGATAACCCACGGGTTCATTTTTTATAGGACCAGTCTGGTTGTAGACTCCGGCGGGTAAAATCTCAAAAGCCATTTCATAATTTTGAATTGCCAGACTGATTTGCATCAGATTGTTTTTGCACTGTGTGCGTCGGGCTGCTTCGCGCGCTTGTTGAACTGCTGGCAGTAATAGTGCGATTAAAATCGCGATAATGGCAATCACAACAAGAAGTTCAATCAAAGTGAATCCATGGGGTTCGCCACTGGACCGACTTCGATAATTGAGAAGAGGGTTTTTCATAAATTTCATTCTCCAAATATATAAAATCAATGATAGCTTACAAAATAGAGTCAAATAAGAATTATAAAATCAATTTGGTGGATCTCTGAAATAAATTAGATCACAAAACTATATTTTTTGTACGAGTAACTGAAAATGCACCATTTTCAGGATAAATCACACGCGCTTGGATCGAGATCTGACGATCATCCTTTCCCTCGGTTTTCAGCGTTATCTCTGCAGAACCTGCATAACGCGTTCCAAGATCCATAGGACTAATCTCCCAGACCTCTCCTTTGTATTCATTGTTTTCCAGTCGTTGTTGGGCAGCACGTTCCAATGCTGATTCTAAAATCCATTCTGCCTGTAAACGATTTTGCTCTCTTATGGTTTGCCGCCTTTGTAATAAGGCAGATTTCAGTAATGAAGACATCAATAGTGAGATTAACAGCAGACAGATCATCACAATGACTAAGACAGCACCTCTGCGAGACGTTGTTCTGCCGAGTGATAGTTGTGAATTTGCTGAACTTCGCATATTAATGACCCCGTCTGTTCTCTTATTTTGTTTCTTCTTCCGGTTGTTTTTTCCGGATTGAGGCCAGCCGATGGTCATGGCCTATTATAGAAATAATTGACAATTCTCTGGTTGAAGCTTCGTTTTTATTGACTTCTTTTTGTACTGGTATATTAAATTGACGTGCTTGATCGATTGAAATTCCTGCTTGATTTGAACGCTTTCGTTGAAAGAAATAAGCCTGAGATCCTTCAGGTAAATAAAATGTATCCTGATGAACCTGCTGATCTTTCCGAATTACAAAACGGAAAATACGGCTGCCCTTGACATGATACTTCACAACTTCATTTCCGGCTTTTTTAATCGTCAATTCAGGACTGTTACGAGCATCCCCATCTAGAAAATCCAGGCTGTCAGCTGCATGGATATCAGACCGAATGAGACGAGAAAATCGATAAAAGGATGATCCTAACCATGTCGCTTTACTGGTTTCGCGTTCTGTACGCATGACTGTATTTATTATTGTCATGCTGATACCCATCAGCACAGTTGCAATTCCCATTGCTACAACTACTTCCACCAATGAAATGCCAGGAGTACTTCCGTGGTGTGTTTTCATCGAACTAACAATAAAACGCTGCATCACTACAAACTTTCCTTGGGACACACCCATGAAGTCAATCGCACAGGTGCGACATTCACTCCACGGTGATCTTTCCAGCCTAACTCTATCTGAATCTTTTTCATTACAGGAAGATCACCAGAGTCAGTGATTTCAATAGCTAAACTAGGATCGTGTAACTGCCCTGATGTGCTTTCTGAGAGAGCAAATTTATCTACGGCCGGTTGATTGATGTCATCGAAAGGTAATGCGGCAATGCGTTCCATCATATTTTCAACCTCGACGATTGCAATTTGGCAATGTTCAGTTTGTCTTTGTTCGCAATGTACCCAATAAATGGCTGGTACAATAATCATCGTGACAGTCATCAACAGTACGCCGGCAACCATCATTTCAACGAGTGTGAACCCCCGTTGTAAACACGGTAGGTTCTTGACGAAGCATAATTCCTGATTGATGTGATATTTTTTTTTCACGGTGATAACCAATATAAAACAATTATGCTAAGTTATTCATAAGTTCCACAAGTGGCAAAAATAAACCGATTACGAATACACCGACCAGGCAACCCATGCTTAGAATCAAAGCCGGTTCCAGGTATTCCCTGATTAATGCCATTCGGTAATCAATGCGTCGTTCGATACTTTTCGCAATGGCTTTAAGAGCCCAGCTTAAATTCCCTGCTCGTTGAGCTGACTGTAGCAAGCGTACTTCACCCGGAGTCAATAGGCTGTAATCGTGCAAGGAAGTCCAGCAATCGTTACCTTTTCGAATGTCTTCCAAAATCGCTCGAAAACGTTGTGATAGAAAACGATTTTTTGTGCAATGAGTTAGTGTCTCAAATGCTCCCATCAAAGGACGCCCTGAGTCTGTCACGACATGTAAAAACCGCAATACGTCGGGTGCCCTTCCTCGCGGATAAATGCCTGAAAAATACATCGGTCTCCCTCTGTACTCGAGATATTCGGTTTTGATTAACAATGCACGTAGTAAATAGATTGTTAAAAGCAGTAATGGAAAGATCCAATAGTATTTTACCAACCAATCTGACGCCCGAATGATATCCAATGTTAAAGCTGGTAACTCGACTTCAAAATCGAAATAAATCTTTTTCATTTTGGGAATAATCCAGTAGCAGATGAAGCTTAGGATTAATGTTAAGATAAATAGGACAGATACAATGTAATAGGAGACTCCTGCGCGTAGACTATCGCGTTCATTGCGCTCTTCTGCACAAACTTCAGCAGCCATTGTCAGGGCTGAAGGGAGCGTGCCAGATTCTGCCCCAGCCTTAACCAGAAAAAAAGCTTTTGTGGGAATGACAGACGGAATCTTCTCCAATGCTTCAGCTAAAGGGACCCCACTTCTGAGCAAATCGACTAAACGTATGATTTGATGCCTCCAATGACCTCGTACATCTTTGGCGAAAGCTTCCAGTACATCGATTAACGGGAGCTGCTTTTCTGAAGCGACCGCTAAAATACGCAATAATGCTACTTGTTGAGATTTAGTCACTCGTCCTAAAAAAGAAAATGATCCACGCAAAATAGAACTATTTTCCAGACGCAGTAATCGCTCGAACTGATTGAAACTGTCTCGCTTGGTCATCGACTAATGATCTCTTTCAACAATTTCCACTTTCTGTCTGAAAGATAGAAGATCCAAATGGAACTGGACCTCTATTCTTAAGCGATCCAGTTCATCAGTTGAATCAATGGCGCAAACATGGCAATAAATAACCCCCCCATTAGAATTCCACAGAATATAATAATGAGTGGTTCCACCACTGAAGCAAAAAACGTGATACGAACCCTCGTTTGGCTATTCAGCATGTCTGCCAATGCATTGAGAATCTCAACAGAATATTTTGGTCCTATACGTGAAGAGGTCCCTGTTTGGTTTGATAGTGTTTGCAAAAAAGTAACAGGAAAGATATTTAATGATGCCAGTGATGAAATTTGAGCTTGTCCTGTTGAAGCGGTTTGTGAGAATTGTCTGCAGGCAGTGCGGATTTCATAGTTGCTTGAGCTTTCACCAGTCATTTTCAATGCGTCGATAAAAGGGACGTCATTATCAACAAGTAAGGCGAGTAAATGAGAAAATCGAGAGACTGTAATCCCACTTAAAAGCCCTCCTACCAATGGTAAGCGATAAATGAGTTTCTGTATCACCCTTTGACCAATTTCTGTTTTCATAAGCCATAGACAGCCAGCAATTCCAAACAGTGCTGCTGGCAGATACCACCACCACTGAGTACACAAAAAATCGGACATTTGAAAAAGTTTCAAAGTAATTTCCGGCAATTCGATTTGAAAGTCCAAATAGATCGATTTAAAAGAGGGAATGATCCAAATCAACATACTCAACAACACCAGTAATGCGAAGCCGACTAGAATCAAAGGATAGCTGAGTGCCATCAGTAACTGGCTTTTCATTTCACCCAGTTGTCTGGTGTGAGCAACATAATCGGCTAAAATTTCACTCATTCTTCCTGACCGGATACCAGCATGAACCAGAGCGCAAAGCTCGCGTGGTGCTTTAGATTCTGATAACACCGTTTCCAAATCTTTACCTGCATCAAGCTGTGCCGCCAATTTCTGTACTGCGGAACGGAGGCGAGCATTTTCGATTTCATGTGAAACGGCCTCCAATCCAACAGACAAAGGCAGCTTAGCGCGTGTCAAATCAGACAGATGTTCCGAAATCACTTCAAAATCACCAGAAGACAAATTTGACATACTATTCTCACTAGTTGCACTAGAAGTAGCATAAACGGCCGCTTCTTCCTGTATGCATTCAATTTTCACACCCTGATTTTGAAGCATGCTGGCCACTTCATCCCGGTCAGCGGCATGAATACGGCCTGATACATTTTTTCCTTTCAAATTGATTCCCTGGTAACGATACCAAACCATCGATTTTCAATCCCGTGGAAACGAATAATCGTTATAAAGTATCACGATATTCAAAATTAAAAGTAATTCACTCTTCTTTAGATCTAGAACTTTAAGGCTCTGCCAATTGTTTAAGCATATCGGAGAACGGTAGAAATAAAACGAGAGAATAACACAAAACAGCTCCCCCCCCGATGATTGCTCCGGTAAAAATGGGAAATAGGACCCTGAACCAGCGTGTATAATTGGTCGCTTTTCTCCGATACATATCTGCAGCGTTTTTTAATGCGAGACTTAACTCACCCTGTTGATTTTTTGTTGTCAATAGCCAGGTTAACAGTGGCGGCCAGCCATATTCTTTTGCTGACTCACTGGTTTCCTGTTGAGATTTTAAATGTCTCTCTGCCATAAGATTCGCAGATTTCACTAATTGATCATCGCCGGTTGCCTCCGCTGACAACACGATGGATTCGGCAAAGGGGATATTCTGTTGAATCAAGAGCGAAAGTAACTCCGAAAAGTTGCCATAGCGATAATAATTAGCAATTTTATGAACTCCAGGGATCCATCCGACCAGGCGACTGGTACCTTTAAAGTTGAGTAACTGGGAGCTACCTGTTCGCATCCATAAGATGACAAATAGAAACAGTAATAATGGTGGAATTAACCCCCAGTAAATGATTGTTGATTCCATTGTATTTAAAAAATGTAATGGTCGAGATTGTTCGAACCGAAATATTTCATAAGCCATATTGAAGCGCGAAAGCATTTCGAACAGAAAAATTAGAAACAAACCATAAACTAGACTAAATACGATCAGCGGATAAACCATTGCCATGCCGATCTGACGTCTTAAATGAAACAGTTCCCAGGCATAATTTGACATTTCCTCCAATGCCACCGTTAACTTTCCAGATTTGATTCCCGCCTCGACAATCACTCGATAAACTTTGGGAAACTGAGAGCCTTCAGAATTCATCGCTTCAGATAATGAACTACCTCGTTCCATCCGGTTCGCTAATTTTGAACTGATCTTTCCCAAACGATCAGGGAGTTCATTGCCCATTTCTCGCAAACCTAATTCCAGTGGTATCCCTGCCTGGACTAATGAAATGATTTCTTCATTCAAGGCAATCAATTCATCAAGTTCAAATTTCGTTTCCATTGGATTCGATGGTTCTGAACCTTCTCTCGAATTCATGTTCATACTCTCTTAGATAGAAACGATTATTTCAGTATTGTTTTTAATCTTTGTCGTTTGTTAATCAGGTCACCTCATTTAGGTTTCCGTGCGAGTCATACCCAAAATTCGTCGTACTTCTGCAGGGCTTGTAATTCCCTGGTTGACTGCCTGCAATGCACGATCCCACTGTGTGCGCATTCCTGATTGAACTGCCAGCTGGTGTAATGCAGACGAATCTGCCCGATTTAAAATCGCATTCGTCACATCAACGTGATTCGGCTGAAGCATTTCTGTCAGAACAACTCGACCCAGGTAACCGGTCTGACCGCAATCAGAACATCCTGTGGGTACTTTCCATTTCTCAACATGCAAACCCAGACGATCCTCTTCCTTGGCTGAAAATTGTGCACATGAGCAAAGACGCCTCAAGAGGCGCTGACTTAGAATTGCTAATAATCCGCTACGTAGTAAGTAAGGCTCAATTCCCATATCTGACAGGCGGCTGACAGCCTCAGCTGCACTACCCGCATGAAATGTGGTCACAACCAGATGCCCTGATAGCGACGCCTGAAAAACCGTTTCTGCCGTCTCACGATCACGGATTTCTCCAACCATGATCACTTCAGGGTCCTGTCTCAGCAATGATCGCAGTCCCAAAACCATATCAAATCCAGCGGATGGGTTCACCTGTGATTGGGCCACTGTAGGCACAACGACTTCAATCGGATCTTCAAGTGAAGCCAAACTTCTTGAACCCTGCGATTGCTGTATAATTTCACGTAAACAGGCATAGATGGTTGTTGTTTTTCCACTGCCTGCGGGACCGGTCATCAAGACGACTCCACCGGTCTGGGTAAGTAAGTGTTTCAAGTCTGTGAGAATTTCGTCAGGCAAGTTCAGACTTTCCAGGTGCTTGTACTGTCCTGACCCGACAAACAAGCGCACTACAACCTTTTCTCCATAAAGCGTGGGGAAAGTACTGATCCGCGTTTCCACCGCTTGTTCCCCTTGCTGACGAATTCGCCCTTCTTGAGGAACATCGGTACGATATGTCAATAAATGTGAAATCACTTTTAAGCGTGCGGTAATTCGTGGTGCTAATTCATGTGAAAAATCAGCTACGTGATGCAATACACCATCGATGCGCCAATCCATACGCATTTGATTTTCAGTGGGTAGCAAGTGAATATCGCTGGCATTGATGGCTTGAGCCTGATTTAAAATTAAATCTACCAACTCAGTTACAAATTCGGGATGGCTCTCTGCTTTTTCAGGAAGCTGCTCTTGAAAGTGTTGGGACAAGGTCTCCTGCATTAATCGCCTCGATCAAAGATCTGCTCAATCGTTCCTGCACGCTCATCCCGAAAGCGAACGACGGCGTCAACAAGCCCCCATTCACAGGATTGTTTGAGAGTCGCCTGCACAGAATTCCAATCAGTCTTAATTGCCCCTGGCTGTGAAGTTGTGGTAGAGAGTCCTAAAACTTGACTGCCTCTTGCATAAATGGTCTTGGGCCAAGCGGGAGCATGATGAGAGGAGGCACTTTCTCTCAGCTCTGGAGTTTTCGTGGAAAAGAAAAGAGTCATTACGAAAAAGAGCATGGAAATTACAGCCAGACTTTGCAAGCGATTTCTTCGAGTGCGCGCCTGACGTGCTGCATTCAGCACTTGCTGACGATGACTGTTCCGCAAAGAATGGACAGAAGCGGCGCCAGCTTTCGCTAATTTTTCTTCTAGAAAATGATGGTCTTCAAACTCAAACATTGATATCCTCACGCGTCGTGGGACGCAGGTAATTATCTAGCTTTTGGAGTGCATAACGATAGCGACTGGCCACGGTATTGGGCGATTCATCCAGCACATTGGCAATTTCAGCAAATGTCATATCCTCCCAAATCTTTAAAACGACAACTTCCGACTGGTTCGTCGGAAGCCGTTTTAATGCCCGCCTGATTACTTGTGCCTCGTCATTCTCTTCCACAGTTGCAGAATCTCGTGACCAGAGCTGTTTGCACTGTGAGAAGATTTGTAATGGTTTTCGTTTTTGTAAAATTCTTAATGCTTCGTTTCTTGTGACTCTCAATAAATAGGCCCAAGGTTGCTGTGCCGTTGCCAAAATTTTGGGTCTCATGGCGATCCGCACCATTGTTGCTTGAATTGCGTCCTCTGCATCAGCTGTGTTCTTTGTGACCGTCACTGCATACCTGATGAGACGATGCGCCGTTAAATCGTAAAGCGAACCTAACTTACTGACACCATGATCATCGAGATCGTTGGCACAACAGCGTATCTTTGCGGCAAACTTGACAGGTGACAGTTTTTCCACCATTGAATTCGATTCTTCAAGCTTCAGAATAACTCAGATTGCCGTTATAGAAACATAACAACAATGTCTTAACAGAATTGTTAAGATGTTTTGACGAGCAAAATTCCCGCGAAATTTCTATAAACATCAAACTGATGCTTGTGTTCATTTCAACTAGATAATAACTATTTAACTTTCAACTTAACTTCCACTTAGACACTATTAGACAATAATTGTGAGATTATTTGTTTTCTCTTTATTAGATTTTTTATTAATTTTCGAACACATATTATGCTTATATTACATAAGTCATTATATATGTTGAAGATGCACCATTTATGTTTTTGGCCTTAGAATTCACAAAAGACATTTTGCGAGCAATTTCTAGACTTCCCTTATTCAATCTTGGGGAGAAATAGTGATGGTCCCAAACGACAATCCCTCTGCACGAGGGGTTGTACTCATTGGTATGCCCGGGTCAGGAAAATCGACAGTCGGTAAACTACTGTCTGAACAGACAGGCTTTCCATTCCTTGATACGGATGAATTGATAGAGTCCGGCGAGTCTCAAAGACTTATAGAGATTATCTCCGCGCATTCTGCAGAGGGATTTCGCAAAATTGAGTCTGCGTACGTTCAATCCATTCAATCGGCAGGATCGATCATTTCTACGGGAGGAAGTGTCTGTTATAGTAATGAAGCCATGCAACATCTTCGTTCTCTTGGTACGATAGTATGGCTGGATGTGTCTCCTGAAGTGCTGGAACAACGTATTTCAGATGCCTTTGACCGGGGTGTGTTGATAGAACCAGGAACGAGCCTGGCTGAACTGTATAAGAGTCGATATGCACTTTATGAAAAGTACGCACAAATAAAGATAGATGGCTCCAAACTCACTCCACAGGAAGTGGTCTCCCAAATCTGTCAGCAACTGGCTTTCTAATAGATTACTTCACTTAATATGAATGAAAACGATTGAAGAACCGATGCTACCCATACAAAACGTCAACGTTCATGATTCGATCCGTCTCGTTGCTCCTAAGGAACTCAAAGAGACTTACAAACGTACGGATAAAGTGACTCAGACAGTCGGTGAATCGCGTGAAAATATCAAGCGCATCCTTTCTGGAGAAGACCAGCGACTGATCGTCGTGGTTGGTCCCTGCTCAATTCATGATCCCCAGGCAGCTGTCGAATATGCCAAACGTTTGAAAGAGCTCTCTTCAAAAGTTGACGACCACATGTTTTTGATCATGCGGGTTTATTTCGAAAAACCACGCACCACTGTCGGTTGGAAAGGCCTCATTAATGACCCACATCTGGATGGGACCTTTGATGTTTCCTCTGGTTTAAAGATTGCCCGTCAGTTATTACTCCAAATTGGTGAAATTGGACTTCCTACGGCAACGGAAATGTTGGAACCGATTACACCTCAATATATTGCGGATGTCATTTCGATCGCATCTATTGGTGCACGTACTACAGAATCGCCGACACACCGTCAGATGGCCAGCGGATTATCAATGCCCGTCGGTTATAAGAATGGTACCGATGGCAGTCTGGATGTCGCATTAAATGCCATGCTTGCAGCACAAAGCCCACATAGCTTTCTGGGTATTGATGCAGATGGACAGACCTGTGTTATAAATACCAAAGGAAATCCTTGGGGACATCTGATTTTACGTGGTGGACGCTCTGGGCCAAATTACCAACGGGAACATTTGAAGGCTGCCGCCGATCGACTCAGATCGGCAGGGCTTTCTCCTCATTTTTTGGTCGATTGTAGCCATGCCAATTCCAACAAGGATTATCGTAATCAGGGCATTGTATGGAATGATGTGATTGACCAGCGCGTCGCCGGTAACGAAACAATTATCGGTTTAATGCTGGAAAGCAACCTGCATGCTGGTAACCAAAAACTGACAGACGATCTGTCACAGCTACAGTATGGTGTTTCCATCACTGATGAGTGTATCGACTGGGAAGAAACCGAAAGTTTGATTCTGACTGCCCACGAAAAACTGGCTTAGCCGGTCTCTACTACCAGAGCCGGTAAAAAATCTGTGAAAAGGTCATCAACAATTCTATCAGGCTCGGTGTAGCACGGCAGATTGGAAACCTAAAAAAAGAATTAAATAAACCTTGTCAACCCCGGTACAGCTAACGGAGGTTGATCGATTTTAAGATCCCAGTCCAGTTCATCAGGTACAAGCTTTTGCTCTGAGTTAAGAGCCTGCTCCCATGTAATTCTTTTACCTGTGTAGGCGGCCATCCTACCTAAAATGGCCATCATTGTTGTGCGAGCCATTCTCGTGCCATCATTGATCGGCTTTCCGGTACGAATTGAGGCGATGAGTTCATCGTGTTCAGTTTGGTACATGTTGTTTTTCACGCCACGATAGCGCCAATTGGTTTCCCCCTCAATGACGGGGGTTCGGGCGATTTTGCAAATTCCTTTTGTGCCGATGATGTAATCTCCGTTTGATGTATAACATCCATCCTGTGATCGACAGCCGAGAAATCCTCGAATACCGTTGGCATATTCGTAAACAACAAAGCCGTTATCAAACGTGTTTGCTTCAGAGGGAATCGCGCGGCTCCCGAGGGCAACGGCCGCGGTCGGCATGACATCATTGAGCCACCAGGACATTTTATCGACGCTGTGTGCGCCAGAAAGCAAGAGGGTCACATCGCCGGAAAGCCAAAGATAGTTATACCAGTCGCGAATCTGCCATTCCATATCAGTCATTTCAGATGTGCGTTCTCCATTATATTTATGATGGAGTGCACCACGATAATAGGTGGCGTACAGTGCGCGAACTTCTCCGATAGCGCCTGCACGAATCTGTTCTGCTGTTGCCTGAAGACTATGATTATATCGCCAGCAAAATCCAGAGACGATTGTGAGGCCTTTTGCCCGGGCCAACTCAGACGACTTCAGCACAGAACGAACGCCGGGGGCGTCGATTGCAGCAGTGATTTCAATAAACACATGTTTGCCACCTTCAACAGCAGCTTTAAGATGCAAAGGTCGAAAACCAGGTGGCGTGGCCAGCAACACAATATCGACGTCGCTGTCAATCACTTTCTGATAGGCATCAAAGCCGACAAATCGTTGATTCGCAGGCACTTTTATTTTTTCCGGTAGTTCCTTTTGAAGCAGGTTCAAGCTCGATTCAAGATTGTCTTTGAAAACATCACCCATAGCAGAGAGTTCAACATTATTGTCGGCTTTCAAGGCATTTAAAGCAGCTCCAGACCCGCGTCCACCACAGCCAATCAGCCCGATCCGGAGTGTTTCGGTATTCCCCGTACCAGAGGCGATAGCCGGAAAACCAATCTGAGAAGCCAATGCCCCGCCTACCGCAGCAGAAGCCGATGAATGTAGAAATTTTCGACGCGACGTTTGGGAATCTTGTGCATCATTCATGGTGTCACCTCTTCTGAGTTGAGTTGCTTCGATTGATTTCGCCGATCATTCCTCTCTGCCGTGAATGCCTGGTAAAGCTTCAATGGTTGTGACATGTTTCGATCCAAGGCAGTCAAAGCCAAACGAACTTTAACTGTTCTCTTATCACCTGGTATCAGATTATCCCCGAACAGTGAGAAGTCGAACGCACTGTAAGAAGTGAGGCGCTCAGAGTCTTTGTCAGCATGGTATCGTGTACTAATCGCATAACAATCCTGAGGTTGCGACATCAGCACAACTCCCAATTGTTTTTCTTTATCTGCCATGAAGGCGAAGCAACGTGCATAATGGCGCACAGGACACATCTGAACCGTGGACCGGTTCCATTCACTTCGATCCCAACGACCATCGATACAGTACCGTGCTGCGTGGGCATCACGAGGAAAAACCAATACCGTTTCACGAAAGACATCGTTGACTCGCGGTAAGACAAGTTCTTCTGCCTGACGGCCGCGTGTCCATAAATAGATGTAGGGTCGGAATGACTTGTTAAAATAATTAGGCATAAACACTTCGTAGCCCGAGTATGTTCCCCGTGATTGAACTGTCAATGTGAGATCGATGGCGTTCGGCTCAACTACTTCATATCGTGCTGTGAGAACGGCCTGATGTGACTCAGTCGGGGCCCATTTCACTTCGACCCAATGCTCGCCATATTTGATCGTGCGTTCCATCTTCCGCGGCTCACCCATGACTTGATTGACGGACATCAATTTGTAGAAATTCAGAGCAGAATATCTCTCATCAATGACTTGTTTTCTCGTGCGCTTATCGATCAGTCGAGTGACTCCATGGTAGGGGCCATCCAGACGAATCGTTCCCTGCATCTGTTTCGTTTCGAAATTAAAACTGTCTTTCTTACTGTTTGGTTTAAGGAGCGCGTTCTCGACTTTTGAACCAGTAATTCGACTCGATTTTGAATCGTCAGCAAACAGACTCGATCTGAACATCAAGGCCAAGGTGATACTGAATGTCAGCAGGTAGGTAATAGCACCTTGTTTTGTGCAAAAAAATGAGTTCATTTTATGCTCTTGATGTTGGTTATGTTAGGAGTACCACTCAATGAATGTTCCCATTTCGAAATAACTTCATTTTGGCTGCAACGACATCCACGCGGCTTCCACTAAAGTGTTGGTCGCGGAGAGTAGGTCCTGATCAACGCGCCCGCGGAGCCAGCTTCGACATAAATGAATGGCGGGACCAACGATTAATGAAATATAAAGTTCTGGAGAATGTCGAACAATCTCACCCTGCTTGACAAACGGTTCGAAGTGTGGCCAAACGGATTGAACATAATCGTCATTCAATGATCGATATTGTTCACTGATTTCTCCGAGATCGTCAGCCATCCCAAGTCGTGTTAGATAAAGGGCCAGCGGTGGGTCATCTTTCACATCTTGCAAGTGGGTGGTAATCATGGCACGAATGCAGCCATAAGCTGTAGATTCATTCTCCAAAGCCTGCAAGATCTTTCGATGATAGTCATGCATCCCTTTGACGAAGAGAGTGAGTGCAATTTCATCCTTGCTGCGAAACAGATGGTAGATGCTACCGTGGCTGGCCTTTGAAGCGATTCGAATTTGTTCGATTGTGGTGCCTGCCACACCATGATCTAAAAAACAGGCTAGTGCAGCATCAAGAATTTCACGCCGTCGCTGTTCCGTCGAGATGCGACGTCCACTTTTTGCTCGTAACATGTTGTTAGACTTATTATTCATGATTAGAATGTTGATCTAGATTGTCAGTCTAGTCAAGAGCAGAATGAGATAATATCCGAGTTTCTAAAAAAAACTGTCATTGTGGTGGAGCTTGAGATCTCTACTCTTTATTGAAATGTTTCTTTATATTGAGAGAGCGTTTCAGTAGTCACAACACGAATATGATTTTCTTGATTGATTTGTCTCTGTCTGCGGCTCGATCTTCTTTTTAGCAATTACTTAATGGGTTGCGATGGCCACAGGCTAAACTCGTTTCCTGTAAATCAGGGGAACTACACCAGCATACTCTCTGAAAATATCAAAGAACGGGAGTAACTTTGTAACATGAAATCACTCACTAAAGAGCTCTGGATGGATATTCCCCAACGGCGGCAGATTGTTTCTATTCATAATGATGTGGAACAGTTGGTCGAAGAAAGTGGGGTTACCGATGGATTAATACTCATTAACGCAATGCATATCACGGCCTCTGTTTTCATCAACGATAACGAGTCGGGGCTACATGCAGACTATGACCGTTGGCTGGAGGATCTGGCTCCGTTTGATGCGGGCAGTGATCCTGACACCGGTGGTTATCTTCACAATCGGACAGGTGAAGACAACGCCGACGCCCACCACAAACGCCAGATCATGGGTCGTGAAGTTGTTGTTGCGATTACCGATGGTAAACTGCACCTAGGGCCGTGGGAACACATTTTTTATTATGAGTTCGACGGCCGCAGGCGGAAGCGGATATTGGTGAAGATTATTGGGGAGTGAGTTATGGATTTGAGTGATAGTTCGTCAGTATCTCGCCGAGTACAGTTATCAAAAGTTTCCGAAGTCGAAAGGGTAGAAGACCGTCTTTCATGCCTCAAGGCAATCTTCGGTACTACAATTGGTGTCAACGAATCTTCGTTTGACTGGTGCCCAGATGGAAGTCCACCAAGCCCCCAAGAGCTGCTTGGATGGTTGTGGTTCTTAGAGCCAGACATAAACATTAAATTGAAATCACAGGCATCGGGGCAATTGGCTAAACTTATGACTGCATACGATGAAGAGAGGCTAGACACTTGGTGGCAGCAATTGTTAGAGCAATATGAATAGAAATCGTTTGCGGGAAAATAGACTGAACCTGGATTTGCCCTCGTTTTCCCAGACACGACAAAAGGCAGGGTGTGACATAATGTGTCTGGTAAATGGTAAACTGCACCTGGGACCGTGGGAGCATATCTTTTATTACGAATTTGATGGCCGGCGGCGGAAACGGATATTGGTGAAGATTATTGGAGAGTGATTGTCTCCAATCAAGTTGGATGAAATGATGGTTACAGAAAAGTCGAATACATGCAGCGAACCAAGTGATGAAGTCCCTGCTCAGAGTTACGAAGGGATCGATTGGGGGTTGGCAATATTTCTCGTCCTTGGAGTCGTTGCTCTCTTGCTTCCCCACGTCTCAATTCCGTTTGTTGGAGTGTATTGGGCAGCAGCCGTAGCCGTTGTTGTATTTGTTGTCTGGAACACAGTAATGCCGACAACATGCATGAGCGGTGGTCTGATTTGTTCGCTGGTTGCTATGGCCGTTATTTTCAACACCCTTGGAATCGTGTTGGCCGTAGTCATCCGATTGATAGTCTCTTTTTTACTTAACCATATTTCCGCTCTAGTGAATGACCGAAGCAACTTCACGATCTGGGGGCCTCCAGAGCCTTGCCGATGCGAGTTCTGAATGCGTTCAGCGAATTCATAGTTGATCAGATTAGTCAGAAAATCGCCCTGACATTGTAAACTTTCATCCTTGATCAACAAAATCATCTTAGTGGACATAGGCGTGTCAATTGACTGTGCGTTTGCGTTTATGTAATAGTAAGTGTACAAAAAAGTGAATCGAAACTTAAGATGCTTTGACTATGCTTCATTCGTAACAATCAACACGATTCAAGCACAGACCTTCATATCAAATTTTCAATTATATTAGCATTCTCTTTGTTTTTGCAGCCTGTTTAGCAAATGTGATTGATTAGATATTGTCTGCAAATACTTATTAATCCAAGTAAAAATATTAAGACCACCAACAAGATATGAATGAACTGGACTAAAATTACTGCTGTATTAATTAGTTGGAATACAATATGAGCGAGCCCCAAAAGAAAGAGTACGACATTGAAGAAGTGAGAGAATTGATAGACATTGTAATCATTACAATACTCGACTGTGAACGCGATGCCATAAATGAGCACTTCAAGCCAGCAAGTTCAATAATTGGGCATGACCCTGAATCAAATGCACCATTAGTGTATTACTACTCGACTATCAAGGATGTACGGGAGCATCAGTGGCATATAGCGACTGCGCAAGTTGCAAACCAAGGAAATCTTGATGCTCAATCTCTCACGATTAAAGTCATTCAGAATTTTAGACCATCATGGGTACTATTATGTGGTATTGCTGGCGGTGTTGCAGAAGATGATTTTACACTAGGGGATGTATATCTTACCACGCGAGTTAACGACCTGTCGGTGAGTGCGGCGTTGGAAGGAAAACAGACTTCATTTAGGGCTGCGGGAGGACCATTGAGTGTCTGGGTTGAAAGTCTCTCGACTAATATTAGTGCTTTTAATCAAAGGTTGGATGGGTGGAATAGCGAACAAAGTATAGGTGCTCCTCGCCCCAATATAGAAGTGGCTGAGTCTTTCAACCATGAGTGTTACTACGGCGAAAATAGAAAAGAGATCCACGACAACATTGCTTTTCATTTTTCCGATACGCTAAAAAATCGACGCCCCAAGGTCATTTCAGGATCTGCATTCAGTAATAACACATTAGTTAAAGACACAAAACTATTTGAACTCTGGCAAACTTTTGCCAAAGATGCTCACACTGTCGAAATGGAACTTAGCGGTGTTTACAATGCAGTTCGAAACTTCGGTAGAAATACAGACTTAATGTCTGTTCGGGGTGTGAGTGACATCGTTGGATTTAAAAGATCTCCAACATGGACAAAATATGCCTGCAAAACAGCAGCATCCTTCTTGTGGAATCTAGTATCTGCAGGTCTTCTCCATGAGCAAATTGTCGCATTGGATGGAGAACATCTTGTACCGATTATTGATACAGATGATGCTTATCAATTTATGTGGTCGTCAGAACTGCCCGATTATGTGCGGGTAATGCAATATCTACCCGACGATCTCTTCTCCGACTCTGTGAAAATCTTCTCCCAGCTCATCTCATGTGTTACTACAGTTAACGACGATCTGAAAAAACTACTCACGAATTTCTCTGACGAAACATTCTGCGAATCACTTTGGAAGTATATACTAACACAAAGTGACAATAATCACTCTTTACCTGTATTTGGTGCTCCTGGAAGTGGGAAGACCTCTCTACTCTCAGTATTAGCTCTTATTGGACGTCGAGCCACACGAAATGATTCGAATATACATGTTGATTATCTAAACCTCCACCAATATGACGAAATACGTGGTATGGATGAATCAGAAACAAGAGAGCTGATCCATCAGGCTCTTGAAAATGACATTTCTAAACTATTAGAAGTTATAAACAGCTCCACTCACACTTTGTTTCTTTTTGTTGACGGTTATGATCAGCATCAACGCGAGAGAGTCCCTAAGATACACCGTGAATTTTTTCGACAAATTGAGCAACTTAGTGGTATTCGTGTTTTGGGAATTGGTTTTCTTGATGAATTAGAGCGAAAACTAAACATCAAGGAACGCAGGTATGTTATTGGATTGCCTGAAAAGAAAGGTCATTACCTTCAGCTTAATTCGATTTCTGTAGACCAATCAAAACAACTGTGTAAGTACTTCTTACGGTTTCATGATTTCTTAAATAGCGCACATCGCGGCTGGAACCATGTTTCAATGAGTTCCAATGAACTTTTCAGACGAGTCAAGAATTCCGACCTTCGTCGCATTGACCTTCTTCGGCTAGATATTTTGGCTACTGCCGCAGATAACGATGAAATGTGTTTTTCTTATGCTCTCGATGCATTTCTCCGGCGCAGAATAGAATTTCATCTTTCATCTCAGTGCCCTGATCCAGCTGATAGCGTTGAAAATGAGATGAATAATATTTCGCGATATCTATATTTGCGTGATGTAGCTAAACAAGATGACCCTTCTCTCCGTTACCAAATACGATGCTGGAAGCTTCTATCTGGTCATCCAGTTATTTGGTCATTCTTTCACGCAAGATATGTAATAATGACACTTACTGATATCGGTTCTGAGTTACCTCAAATAACTGAAGACCTTTTAGATGAGGAGATAGATCAGTCAGTAGAAATCTGGCAGGAGAAGCAGCTTTCCGGGAAACTTTTCCCGGCAGATACAAACATGCACTGTAAATGGTTTCTAAATGATGGAAGACAACAATCAGTTTTGGCAGCTATTGTAGCTATTTGTAAAGGGGCTGAAGCAGTTCCACTTGAATTAACTCATCTATGCTATTTACTAGGCCGATTTGAGGAGCACTCACATGAAGTACGAAACCAACTTGCTAATCTACACGCAAAATACTTTTCTAAAGATGCGTTCGAGCGTATCTTCACAACAAATCAGGAGACACTAGAACTCGAAGAAGCCAAGTTGCATATGTTGCAATGCACTTTACTTATTAGTCAGATGATCGTAGGTAACAAAAAGAATAGAGATGAATTGTGCGAAAAATTTTTAATAAGCATGAGAAACAAAACTTGGCGTGATATCGCTTGTGGTTTTCATCTGGAATATTACGGAGATCGGTGGTTTCATCACGATTTTATAAGTAATTTTGCAGATCGAAAAGACCCTTTTGTCCCGTTCCCGCGAACTCTCGATGCTGTTGAGGAGCGGCTACTTAAATCAATGACTCGTCGCCGCCAGCCATATGCGCTATTCGATGTAGAATTAGCAACGATTTGTGCTCTAGCAAACACCCGTCAAGAACATGAAGAAACAAATTGGACAGAAGAGCAATTAAAATGTAGGAGACGAGTTCGTGGTATCGTTGAAAAATGCTACAAGTCATCAAATGATAATGTTCGAGCAAGACCCGTTTGGGCATATTCCCGAATGACTTATCGATTTCTTCAACCAAATAGTTTTACATCACCATTCATATATCTCACAAAACTGTATGAGTTAAAACTTGATACACCTCGCTCAGGATGGATGGAAAAATTAAGTCTCCAAGGAAGAGTAGAATCTGTAGCAGATCATTCTTGGAGTTCAATGATTTTAGCGGAATTACTTTTACCAGAAGCTCCTCCTAGAGACCTTACAGAAGAGGATAATAAAGAGTATTCAAAGTCTGAGATCATCCGAATACTATTGATACATGATATTGCCGAAGCATTTACAGGAGATCGACCATCAGATATGGAAGGACAAAACCCGGGTGGTGAACATCGATCACAAGAGTCAAATTTAGTAGAGATTTTAAATAACGTAAATATGCTTTCGGGATTCACTGGTTTCCAAAAACTTCATATTAGATGGAGTAAGGCGGAGGAATGTATTGGGATCAATGGGCGCATTGCAAACTTTTTAGACAAGGTTGATGCACTGATTCAATTAGTTGTATATGCAAAATGGTACTTTAGTATGTACTCTGAAGAAACAAAGAAAGAAGCGTGGGATAAATTCTATACCAAGCTCAGCAGAGAAATTGGTAGGGCAGCTGGTAGAGATCGATTCCTAAAAATCTTAAAGGATCAATGTTTAGAATGGGCAGATTTAGAGTTTAATTCAACCCGTCAGTGGTTACAGCATGAAGAAGCTTTTGCTGGTATGTTCAAATATTATCCTAATATAGGAAAGAGAGGTACTCGTTCAGAGTTAGTACCTGGGAAACGTCACAAAGTATGTCAGTGATGGTGGAGAGCTAAAATATGCCAAATGAAAATGAATATAAAAATTGGATTCGATTTGAGTCTCTCTCAAGAGAATATCAAGTATTAAAGTCTGAACAATCGGCCAGAATCGGGTTCCGAGACAACTTACTCTATGTAACACTCGCCTCAATGGGAGCTCTATTGGGTTTTAGCCTTTTCGATAACAGTTTGGATAGCAAGGATTCTGAAAGAGCTCTATGTTTACTTGCTGGCCCTTGGATTTCGATCATATTAGGTTGGACCTATAGTATAAATGACCGCGCTATCACAAGAATTGCTAGATACACAGAAAATCAGTTAAAGAAACATTTTGAAAGACTTGAAGGCTTAGATTCTTTTTCTGTACTTGAGTGGGAAACTATTCATAGATCATATAAAGGTCGTTTTGCGCGTAAGCTGATACAAATATCTATTGATCTATTCGCTTTCCCATTTGCAGGTGCATTCTTCCTTGTTCTTGCTATTCAGAAATCGAAAATGGATTTTGGTAATTTTGGACTCTGTCTAATAATTTTGGAGGTAATTCTGTTAATATTAGTGGCTGGGCACATAATTCTTAACTCAGGATTAAACTCTGATTAATTGCTCAACTACTGAGTGAATGAAGTTTATTGCTCCTTGTTCTCAGTGGTGCCAGAGACGACAAAAGCTAGTGTGTTACGCAATGTGTTTGAGTTAGTGATGCAATGAATATAACCGCCTCTGTTTTCATTAACGACAACGAGTCGGGCCTGTATTATGACGATGACAATTGGCTCGAAGAGCTGGCTCCCTTTGATCCCAGTCCCGAACGCTACCACCACAATAGCACAGGAGAAGACAACGCCGACGCCCATCACAAACGCCAAATCATGGGCCGCGAAGTGGTCGTTGCCATCACAGATGGTAAACTGCATCTGGGACCTTGGGAACACATTTTTTATTACGAGTTCGATGGCCGCAGGCGAAAGCGGATATTGGTGAAGATTATTGGAGAATAACTGACAGCAAAATGAACCTATTTACAATAAAATCTGTCTAAGCACTTAATTCGTAGCGTTGACTAGTGAGTTCTTAATCTTTCTGGCGAGACAAACCCATGACCTTCTATGCAACGCACTACCAAACAGGAGAAGACATTCGGCCCGGCGACTACATCTCATTGGCAGGATCACCGGGGAAGGTGCTGTTCGTTCTTGGCCTGCCGGGAGTTCCGGAAGGTTGGGAGTCGCCGGAAGAATGGCTTGGCACGACCGAGGGCTACATGCTTGAAGTGGAAGGTATGGGTTGGGTGTTTGAGCACGAGAGTGACGAAGACTTGGAGTTCGTGAAGAGGAAGCAATAGGTGGGTAGGTCGTCTGTTATATTCATGTCGGTGGAATGGTCACGAATCAGTCTTCATCGTCAAACGAACGCAGTAACTTCACAATCTGCTGCGGATATCGCCAAGGTTTCCCTCTTCGAGTCCTGAACCCAAGATCGTTCAAAGCTTCGCAGACTTCAATATGAGTCATCCCCTGATCTTTAAGTTCAAAGGCCTTGGCAACCACTTCGGCGTACACATTTCGAAGTTCTGGAGGTATGATGTTCTTTGAGCGCGGACCTTGGGATGTCGGTGAGATTGTTTGCCCAAACACGACAAAAGTCAGTGTGTTACGTAATGTGTTTAAGGAACGCAATGCATATCACGGCATCTGTTTTCATCAACGATAACGAGTCGGGGCTACATGCAGACTATGACCGTTGGCTGGAGGATCTGGCTCCGTTTGATGCGGGCAGTGATCCTGACACCGGTGGTTATCTTCACAATCGGACAGGTGAAGACAACGCCGACGCCCACCACAAACGCCAGATCATGGGTCGTGAAGTTGTTGTTGCGATTACCGATGGTAAACTGCACCTGGGACCGTGGGAGCATATTTTCTATTACGAGTTCGATGGTCGTAGGCGAAAACGAATATTGGTGAAGATTATTGGGAAGTAAGTATAGAATCTGTCCATACTGCTGGGGGATGTTTCTGATGCTGATTCCTAATTTTCGGTTATCGTCTCATTTATTTTTTCGCTTCGACTCAACCGTTTCCAGTTCTGATTGATGTCGCTTAGCCCACTCACACATTGTTGTAACCAGTTCAAGAAAAGTAATCCCCATTGGAGTCAAATGATATTCAACCCGGGGAGGCACTTCATCATAGGCGGTGCGTTGGAGCAATCCGTCCTGCTCCAACGCTCGCAGAGTTTGCGTGAGCATCTTCTTTGAGATGTCTGGCAAATGTCTTTGTAACTCACCGTATCGCTTCGTACCCTGTCCTAAAATATAAAGAATGATCGGTGTCCATTTATTGCCGATCACTTCGAGTAAACGACGGGACGGGTATGTTTCGCTGTAGACTATGATTTCATCACTCATGGTTTTTTATGCCTCCAGGGAACCCAAAAGTGCCTACTTGTCCAATGAATGAGTGCGACCTATAACATGGTACTGAGCGAACTAACTGCTTCAAAGCCATGAAAGGATGAAAATTTCAATGACGCTCACTGTAAATGTTATTTCAGACATCATTTGTCCCTGGTGCTATATTGGCAAACGACGACTGGAAAAAGCGATTGAACATTTAGGTGATGCGTCAGTCGTAAAAGTAGACTGGCACCCTTTCCAACTCAATCCTCTTTTGCCAATCGAGGGTATAAACCGCAGAGAGTACCGTAGTAATAAGTTTGGCAGTTGGGAACGGTCACTGGCACTCGACGCTCAAGTAACCGCTGCAGGAGCCGAGGTCGGCATTGATTTCAGTTTCGCAAAAATCAAAATAACTCCTAATACGTTTGCTGCTCACCGACTGGTCTGGCAGGCTGGTTTGGAAGGTGTCCAGGAAGCAGTTGTGGAAGCTATTTTCCATAGTTATTTCGTCGAAGCCCGCGATATCAGCGATTACCAAACACTTCTCGAAGTCGTTGCGGGAGGTGGCCTGAACCGTGACCGGGCTGCAAATCTGTTGGCTAGCAACGAGGGAATAGACGCACTCCAATTAGCAGAGCAAACCGCTCGCCAGGCCGGTGTGCGAAGTGTACCGTTCTCGGTGGTTAATGATGAAATTTCTTTCTCTGGTGCGGAACACTCAGATGTTTTTCTCTCCGCCTTCGAGCAACTTATTAGCAACGAGCATGACTCTTGTGAGATTAAGTCAGATGGAAAGAAAACATGCTAACATCAAGCAATTTTCCTCCAAAAGTAATAATTGTTGGTGGCTCTCTTGGGGGACTATGCAATGCGGTAGCCCTGCGAGGTATTGGCTGCGAAGTTCAAGTCTTTGAAAAATCTACTGGATTAATGAAAGATCGAGGAGCGGGTATTGTTTTGCAAAGGGAAGTCCTGGAACTGTTTGATAAGTATCAAGTCGCAAGGCCCGAAGAAATTTGTGTCCCCGTTCACAGCCGTCGCTATCTTTCTAAAGATGGAACAGTTCTGCAAGAATCACCTATGTCTCAATCCATGACTTCATGGGATATGCTGTATCGAAAATTAAGGGAAGCAGTTCCTGACAATTGCTACCATACAGGAATTCAGTTACTCGATTTCGAGCAACGTGAGGAGTCTGTAATAACCCATTTGAATGTTGGGCAAGAGGAAATTTGTGATTTGTTAGTGGGTGCAGATGGCCCTCGGTCGAGCGTGCGTCAGCAAGTGCTACTAGAGATTCGGTCAGAGTATGCCGGATATATCGCATGGCGGGGAGTAGTTATGGAAGATCAAATTCCTGAGCTCGCTGATGAATTTACTGGCAGGTTTACGTTCTTTCAAGCTCCGCATACACACATCCTTTGCTATTTGATTCCCGGACCCAATGGGTCGTTATTACCTGGAGAACGGCGGCTCAATTGGGTGTGGTATTTGAATGCTGCTCCTGGCGACGAATTAGATCAAGTATTGACCGATAAAGATCAGCGACGTCGAGAGTTTTCGGTCCCTCAAGGATTTGTTGATCATCATTCCATTGAATTGCTTTATCGAAAAGCGAATTGTATGTTACCACCGGATTTCTCGCGTCTGATCCAATATACGGAGGAACCATTCATACAAACGATTCATGATCTGGCTGTCCCACGGATGTTATTTGGCCGGGTTTGCTTAACGGGAGATGCCGCATTTGTTCCTCGCCCTCATACTGCCGCAAGCACAGCTAAGACAGCAGCTAATGCTCTGGCGCTGGCAGACTGTTTGGTAGCGACTGGAGGTAAAGTAGACGATGCGTTACGACGTTGGGAGCCCGATCAACTTCAAATGGGACATCGCTTAAAGAAATACGGACAACGTCTTGGTAATCGATCACAGTTTAATAATTAATCATAGAAAAACTTAAAGCTGGGATAAATAACATGGCAATTTTGAATGGAAAAGTGGGAATTGTTACTGGTGGAGGAACTGGTATTGGAAGAGCTACTGCATTAGCGATGGCAAAGGCAGGGGCGACACTGGTTATTGGAAATAGGAACGCAGCAAAGGGTGAAGAAGTTGTGCAAACGATCGAACAATTTGGAGGCCGAGCGATCTTCCAACAGACTGATGTCAGTAAACCTGATGATGTAATGTCATTAGTTCAAAGAGCAGTTACCGAGTTTGGGAGGCTCGATCTTGGATTCAACAATGCTGGCATGGATGGAGAACAGGTGCCGCTACACGAACAGGACATAGACAAGGCATCGACTCTGTTCGACGTCAATATCAAGGGAGTGTTTTACTGCATGAAGTACGAGATCGAGCAAATGCTCAAACAGGGTGGCGGGAGTATTGTGAATACGTCTTCTATCTTTGGTTTAAATGGCTATCCTGGGTGGTCGCTCTATGTCTCAACGAAACATGCCGTTACTGGAATGACGAAAGCAGCAGCACTTGATTATGCCAAGCGGGGGGTTCGAATCAATGCCGTTGGACCCGGTCCTGTGGAAACACCACTTCTACATGAAGGTACTGGTGGTGATCCCCATAGTTACGCTGCCTTTGTCCCAATGGGTAGAATTGGACAACCGGAAGAGATTGCCGATGCGGTGGTTTGGTTGCTATCAGACGAGGCCCGATATGTTACAGGGCATACGCTGCCAGTAGATGGTGGAGTATGCTCACAGTAGCTTCAATCAAATAGATGACTGTAAACGAATCTGGTTAAAGATGATTGGGGATCTGCAATGGTTGGCATTTAATTCACAATCGTAGCTTGCTTGACTTGTAACTTTCATAAGATTAGAGTCAAAACGACATAGCGAGTCGCGCCCTTAATCCCAGAAAACAGCTGGTGTTCCATTTGGTTTCAGTTGCATTCTTGATGCCAGCGCGAATTGTCTAAACTCATATATTTGCACACAAGGAACCAACAGTGACGAAAATTCATCATATCAATTGCGGGACACTGATTGTGCAAGGGTACCCCACTGTAGTGTGCCATTGTCTTCTCCTCGAAAGCAAGCAGGGACTCGTGTTAGTGGATGCTGGAATTGGGCTGTTAGACGTACAAAACCCGGTTGAACGCCTGGGCCAGGAATTGATCGACATGGCTGGCTTTCAATTCAACGAATCAGATACCGCAGTACGACGAATCGAAGCCTTAGGATTCTCAGTTGATGATGTCCGTCACATTGTTCTGACTCACTGCGACCCTGACCACACCGGTGGTTTGGCTGATTTTCCCAATGCTCAAGTCCATGTCGCACAGGAGGAACTGCAGCATATGCAGTCCGGACACTGGCGATATGTCACCAGCCACTTCGAACATGGTCCGAATTGGCAAACTTACTCTCGTGGCGAGAGAGATTGGTTCGGATTGCAGGCGCGTCCCATCAATGTGGATCCTGCAGCGGAAGTTCTATTGATTCCTTTATTCGGGCACACCATCGGGCATTGCGGTGTTGCGATTCGGCAGAACAGCCGGTGGTTACTCCATGCCGGTGATGCGTACTACCTGCGCGCGGAACTGACGGACGATAACCATCCAGTCTCATCATTTGCTGCTCAGAGAGCCGATGACGACGACTTGCGTCAGTCTAGTCTCAAGGAACTGCGCCGGTTATTTACTTCTCACACAGACGAGATCGAAATGATTGGCTACCACGACATCAACGAGCTGCCTCAGTTCCCAGTAGCCACTGCCTAGCCTTGTTTTACTGATAATGCTTGTGAAGTTTCAAGATTTCGTCATGGTCCTGATGAAGCATTCGTTTGCTTGTATTGGCTCTTTTTTTCATTGGCTTTGGCGGCAGCAATCACTTCAGGTTGATCGAGATTCAGATAGTGGCCGTGATCCGCGGTTACTATAAGAATGGATTCATTCCAGTTACTGTTCCGTTCCACCCAATCAGTGATGACTTTAATGGCATCGTCTCCGCTTTTGACGGCACCAATCGAGTTATCTAAATTGGTGTCGTGATTCGCCCAGTCGACGTCTCCTGCTTCGACCATCATCCAGAAGCCCTCTTTGTCAGCCGAAAGCACTTTGATTGCAGATGCTGTCATCTCGGCCAGCGTTGGGTTTTCATACAAATCAGCGGGCGTGTATTGTTCGGCGACGTCTTTTTTTCCGTTAGCGGGTTGGTAGTCGCCGTTGGCGGTTTGGTAGGGTAGATGGCCTTCATATTTTCCCACACCATAAACTCCCAATAGTCGAGTGCCTTTTCGCCGCGCCTCTTCTGCAGCGCGTTTCAGGCTTTCATGACCATTTTGTCCGAGGGTTCGCACAGCAACCGTGTATTGCCCCCCATTTTTGACATTAGCTTTCGAAATCGTTTCGGAAGTAATGTATGCAGTTCCCGGAATAAAGTTGGCCCCCTGCCGATCTACATCTTTGTCTTTGGCGGGGAATCCGTATCCGCCACCGATCACGACGTTCATCCCAGTAAGGGGCTGATGAGGATGTGAAATTGAGGCCTGCCCCAACAAGTCTCGGGCCAGATCCTGATAGTCATGCCGGGAAACATTGTGCGCATAAGCTGCCGCCGGAGTGGCATGGCTAAGGGGAACACTGGTTACGATGCCGATTGCATATCCCTCTTGTTGTGCGTCATGAGCAATTGTTGAGACTTGGCCCCCCAAATGGTCCACGTTTAGTGCTTTCTTGTAGGATTTTACTCCCGATGTCATGGCCATTGCTGTATTGGCAGAATCCGGATAGGCATGCTCACCAAAACCGTTTCCCTTATTTCCAATAATGTACTTATTGTCGTTTCCAGGACTCCAGGGGTTTGGCCCCCCCTTTGCCGAGTTGTAGCCACTTCGAAGCTGACCACCAGGGTTGAGGACGGTTTGGTCATTGACGTTGGTTTCAGTTTCTTCGTTGTGAGGTGCGGTCACGGCAAAACCATACTGTGTCGTATCCCCTGCTGTGTAATCCAGGAAGTGCAGCCCGTGTCCGCGCCCTTTTTTATATACTTTACCGGAATAATACAGGGCGGCCGCCTGTGTCGTTTGCCAGTCCATCCCATCAAAGATCACAAGGAAAATATGCTTTTTCCCAGCAGATAACGCGGCTTGTTGCATGTCGGCAATGTTGGTGTTGTCGAGGTATTCTGCCTGTGGATTCAAAGAGTTTTCAGGCAGATATCCATAGATCTGACGCAGTGCATCAGAACTTCGATAGGGGCTGTTTTCTTTTGTGTAAGACTTGAGGTCGATACCGCTACCACTTCCTTTAGTTCCGAAAGTATAAACGGGTACCAACCGTAGTGAATGGCTGGTCCAGGTTGAATAGTTGTCTGGGTTGTACCCCCAGTGTAATACAGGTGAGCGGTTATGAAGTACGGCATTGTTCTGGATTTCACGGATAGGATCGGCTGCCGAAGCTATATCGTGAAAGAGTAAGAACATTGAGGTGATAAATAGGATACGCGTGAGATACTTCATGTTTGATTTACCAATATGATCTGTTGAGGGTTATGGTTACCAATGATACTACCGCACCGCAGTACTGTTCAGCATGTGTTGCCAACCTCATGACCTTTACCACTGCAGCTCAGCAGGAAAAAATTTGCTGACCAGTTTTTCGTAGAAGGGTAGTAAGCGATTTAGATCCGGTCGTTTGTCTGCCTTTGTGTATAAATCGTAGGGATTGAATCGACGTACCCATTCCATCATGGTGTAATCCAGATCGTTCATGAAATGTGTATATGCGCCTTCTCGGTGGCATGCATAGAATGAGTGGTAGCGGATGATGTAACGCGCTTCTTCCGGCAGGAAGTCTTTTACAACGTGTGACATATACTCATCATGTCCCCATGAAAGCATGATTTGATCGAGACCACAGTTTGGCTCGAATATTCCAAACTGTGTCTGATATTCGGGAACATGAATATCCGGATTTTCTTTGAAGAACTCATGCAGGACAATTTTCTCGGAAAAACGACAACCAACGGGAAACGTGTCTCCCACAACTGCCCACTGAGGTTCATCAAACAGGCACAATACCTTTCCAAGGTCATGGATCAAACCGACAAGTATAAACCAGTCGGGATGACCATCGGCACGAATGGCTTCTGCGGTTAAGATGGCATGTTCGATTTGAGGCAATTCCGTATCGGGATCGCTTTCGTCAACGATTTCATCAAGACATTGGATGGCCTCCCAGACACTCATCCTTCGATTCTGTAGTGGAAGATATTTTTCTCGTATAGACCGATTGAATTCAACTGTCTGTTTAACATGATTAAGGCGATAGAATTCACAGACTCCCGCACTTGTATCAGCATCATAGTTTCTAAAGTGTTGGTCAATATCACTAATTTCACTTGGGCTTGATGGACTGGGATAACGCCGTCGTACGTCGTGATCCCAGTCATCCAGGCTCGCTAATGGCACGTCTTTATTTGTGGAAACTCCTCGATCCATGAATGCTCCTTATTTGCAAGAGGTAAGTTTCTA
>NZ_CP037422.1:6518333-6778311 GCF_007748175.1 Gimesia aquarii | reverse complement strand
CTGTGACAGATAAGGATTCCTGTTCTTCCATCATGATGGCCCGTCTGATGTCAATTGAAGTTAAATCATTGAAGCAACTTACACTCGCAAGTCTCCTATCCTACCCGAGTTTTGAAGGCAATTTCCAGCTTTATCACGAAATGACAAGTGATTGCTCCGATGAAGTTAACGAACGAGTCTCAAACGCATTTAAAATTTATTATCAAATAAACGGTTTCCTTTAGAGCTATAAAGGTTATATTAAACCGGCTAATGCTGCCTCTTTTTTCGCAGTAGATGCTACTAATGACAATCAGTCAGGTAAAAGCCATTGGATTCACATAGTCGCTAATTCGCGAATAATTAGACCACAATTCAGTTAGTAAATTTCATACATTTCGCTCACTGCTCTTTCAACACTACTGCCCGATTTCCATCTCTGCGTTGCCGGATGATATCGGATAGAATCTTTTTTCGCAGAATTTGTATCGTCTGTGTGGAAAGAATTCATTCTCGCTGCGCGGTTGGTTTATTTGATTGTAGTGAAGAAGGTGTCTGGGATGTGGTGTTTGGTTTTCGTATTGTTGCGTTTGTATTCTGGCTGGTGGAAGGTTTGTGGTTTGAGTTTTGGCAACTGTTGCAAAGGGGGCGAGGTGGGCAAGTTTGATTTATGCGCCTTAATGTCTCGGGTTTGGTCAATTCGTGACCGATTGGGGCTTGATTTTGTCGCTTTTAAGGTGAATTTCGGGGCAAAAAGTAGTGAAGATGAGGAAGCGGTTTTTGGGTTGCCGGTCGAAATCTTGCTGAAACGAGTGGGTTTTATGGTACTCAGATCCGCAGACGCAGAAACATTCAGTATTGAGAAAAAGGCTTTCGCGCAAGAAATGAGGCCACTCCTCGGCGGCTCTGTGATGGAGCGAGTGTTTCATCTGGTCTCTGCTTACTGTATAAGTGAGAGAACAAATGTTGCATTCAGACATCGAACTGGTACGCGATTTAGCAGTCAATGTTTGTGGAAGCGGTTGAATGTGAGCACTACTTTGAAAGCGGCTGCTGTCAACTGAGGAATACATCATGAGAAGTATTTTATTCATCCTGGTCTGTTTAATAACGCTGGTATCGCTTGCCTCACCGCAAGAAGTTTCGGCGGCGAGTAAGACAGATCGGCCTAACGTTGTGATCATCCTCACCGATGACATGGGGTATGGCGATATGACTGCCAACAATCGTGACAGTCGAATTCCCACGCCTAACCTGGATCGGCTGGCGAAAGAGAGTCTGGTGTTTACTGACGCGCATGCCGCGGGGTCTTACTGTGTTCCTTCTCGCTACGGTTTGTTGACGGGGCGGTATATGTGGCGTACCCGGCTGGGATCGGGGGGGAATCTGGCCAACTTTGGTGGCACGCTGATTGAGCCGGGCCGCAAGACGATTGCGAGTCTGCTCAAAGAGGCGGGGTATCAGACCGGGTTGGTGGGCAAGTGGCATCAGGGAATCGATTGGAAGCTCCGCGATGAAAGTGCGCGGGAAGACATTCGCGTTAATCCCAACTATCAGGATTTTCAAAACATCGATTTCGCTTCACCCGCCCTGAAAGGACCCAAAGACTTTGGGTTCGATTACTCCTTCGGCACCGCCGGATCTGCGGAGATGAATCCCGCCGCCTTTATCGAGAACAACCGAACGACAATCCTTCCCACGCTCACTTCATCGGAAGCATTGAAAAAGTATGGCGAATGGTATGGCCGGGACGACAACATTATTGCTGACGGCTACACGATGGATCGTCTCGTGCCGACTCTGTCGAATAAGGCGTGCGAGTTTGTTGAGCAGGCAACCCGTACCCGGCCCGATCAGCCGTTCTTTCTGTATTACGCGATGACCACGCCGCATAATCCGATTGTTCCGAACAAGGAATTTGTCGGTAAGAGCCGCGCCGGAGCGTACGGAGATTTCGTTGTTGAACTTGATCACCATGTTGGCAAGCTGCTACGTAAACTTGCCGATCTTGGAATTGCAGAGAACACGCTGGTCATTTTCACCAGCGATAACGGGCCGGTGAATCGGACGAAGGGATATCGACAACGCTGGGTCAGAGGTGACACCGCTATTCATGGGCACGACAGTAACGGACCGTTCGCAGGCTGGAAAGGGGGCTTACTGGAAGGGGGACATCGTGTGCCGTTCTGTGTTCGCTGGCCTGGAAAAATCAAAGTGGGTGGAATCTGTTCGACAACGATTGTGTTCAATGATGTTCTGCCGACTTTGGCGGAGATGTTGAATGTCAATCTGGATCAGAACACTGCGGAAGACGGCCAAAGTTTCTTCAAGGCGCTGACGGGAGAAGCGCGTCCCGCGTCGTTTCACGAAGCAATCGTGCACAATAACAGCAAGGGGACTTTCGCCATACGCAAGGGTGCGTTTAAGCTGACTGTCAACGGTCCGAAAACCACCGAGCAGGTTGTGGATGACGACTTACCGGTCTCTGTTGTGCTGTATGATCTGAGCAACGATGTTGAAGAGACCACCGATGTCTCCCGCAACCATCCCAAGAAGGTGAAAGAGATGCATGCCTTGCTCAAACAATATGTGCGCGAGGGGAGAAGCAACGGCGGACAATGATTTCGAGTGTGAGGAGACTCTCCGTTGACAGGTTGAATCAGTGTGGTACGATTTTTTGTGATTGGGAGCGATGTGCTATGAGTTCTGTGTCCGCACCAATTTGTTTCATCGTGGATGACACGTTGATCAGTGAAGTTTGTAAGAATCAGGCTTGAGGGAAAAGGCAGGGGAGGTCGCATCAGTGGTAGCAGATTCAGAAGAGGAACCAACGATTCCTAACAGTTGGAGTTTCTCAGGACCAGGGAATCCTGATTATGAAAATCCTGCGTTTAAAGCTTATGCTGCTGCACAATTTTTAAATTTTGAAGGTTATCATCGCTTCAGACACACTCTCAAAGTGGGAAATGCGAAGCTGCTTCCCATCTTGTCTTACCTGGGATTGGCGTTAGTCAGTATCGGGTTGGGGGCTTGGGCATTTCAACTTCCGGCAGATTCTTTTTGGCAATCGATTTGTATCGAAGTTGCCGCCGGGGTGGCAATCTTCGCTCTGTTTCCCGTTGTCTTCGCTGTCGCGAGAAAGAAAACGAAACCAACTTATACGTGTATTATTATTGCGACTTTGATTTTCGGAGTGATTGGATATTTCTCGTCCGGTGTTCGGCAATCATTTTTTATTGAAGCTGCTGTAGGGCTCGTTTTACTGATGCTGCTTGATATTGGATTCAACCATCTGTTGAACGTGCTTGAAGAGATCAGAAAAAACGCGGAACAGGATTTAGCCGCATTTGAACAAGATGTTGATGATGCGGAAGAGGCGTTAAGCCCCGTTCATGGATATGCGTTAGGAGGTGGTGCGATTGAGGAAACCTTACAGGTTGAGTTGCTCAAGAAACATCATGAGATCTGCAAAATCATTTCCTCTGATGAAGCCTATGCCGGGAACGATTTCGTTTCTGTGATCACTCGAGTGAATGATTTGAAAGCCAACGATTCTCAGGCGTATCTGCGAGCCAAAGCGTATGCAGATCAAATTTCGGGATAATCTTCAGGGAGCCTGATCCGTTTTGCGTTTATTCATTTAGTCGTCATTAAGATATGGAGTTCTTCTATGCAACTCGATCCTTTTCACCTCGCGTTTCAAGTGCGTAACATTGCCGAAGCGAGAGCATTTTATGGCGACCTGCTCGGTTGCAGCGAAGGTCGCAGTGCCGAGACATGGGTTGACTTTAATTTCTTTGGGCATCAGGTGGTGTGCCACTTAAATCCGGAGATGGGCCCCACTGGAAAAATTGCTTCGCATGCCAACCCTGTGGATGGTCACGGTGTTCCCGTTCCGCACTTCGGTGTCGTGTTGACGATGGATCGCTGGAAGTCACTGGCGGAAAAACTACAGGCGAAGGAGATCCAGTTTGTGATCGAACCTTACCTGCGATTTGAGGGCAAGCCAGGAGAACAGGCTACGATGTTTTTTCTCGACCCCAGCGGAAATGCACTGGAGTTCAAAGCATTTCGCGATATTGAAACACAATTGTTTGCCACTTGATTTTACGAAACGGAGGAAGTATCAGGAACCATTATTACGGCTGGCCAAAGTGCCGAGGATGGGTGAGATCAAGGCGGTCCAACCAGTTTGGTGGCTGGCGCCTAAGCCGCGTCCCGTTTCTGCGTCGAAGTATTCATAGAACAGGACCAGTTCGCACCAGTGCGGGTCGTTTAGTAAATCGTCGGTGCGGTGATAACAGGGGCGGTTGCCATCTTCTTTCGAGAGGAACAGCCGCGAGAGTCGCTTGCGGATTTCATCGGCGACTTCCTGCAGGTCCATGTAATTGCCTGAGCGGGTGGGGCATTCGACTCGGAGCGACTTGCCGTAGAAAATGTGATAGCGTTCCAACGCTTCAATTAACAAATAGTTGAGAGGGAACCAGATGGGACCGCGCCAATTGGAATTACCGCCGAACAAACCACTGTCGGACTCAGCCGGTTGGTATTGGACGCGCAACAGTTCGCCATTGAGTTCGTATTCAAACGGATGTTCTTCGTGGTACTTGGAAAGGGAGCGGATGCCGTAGTTAGATAAGAATTCATCTTCGTCCAACAGGTAACGTAACATTCTCAAAAGACGATCACGGGTGGGAATGGCCAACAGGCGGAGTCCGTCTTCGGAGTCTTCTGTATCATGTTCCATGTAGGTCATGAACTTGGCGAACTCGGGACGGTTCTGCAGAAACCAGTCCATGCGTTTCTTAAAACCGGGAAGCTTATTGATCGTTTTATCGAACAGCACGTCGACCGTGAAGAGTGGAATCAGACCGACAATCGAGCGAATCTTCAGCGGGATACTGCGACCGTTCAGATAAAGGTGATCGTAGTAGAAGCCATCTTCTTCATCCCAGAGTCCGGTACCGTCGAGCGAGTTCATGGCTTCGGCGATTGAGACATAATGCTCGAAGAATTTGGAGGCCATATCTTCATAAGCGGGATTGCCATCGGCCAGTTCAAAGGCAATCGACAACATGCTGGAACAGAAGAAGGCCATCCAGGCGGTTCCGTCTGCCTGTTCCAGGTGACCGCCGGTGGGTAGCGGCTTGGAGCGATCGAAGATTCCGATGTTATCCAGTCCGAGGAATCCACCGCTGAAGACATGCTTGCCACGGATGTCTTTTCGATTTACCCACCAGGTGAAATTGAGCAACAGTTTCTGAAACACACGTTCCAGAAAGTTGCGGTCGCGATCACCATTAGAAGCGGTCATTTTATAGACGTGCCAACACGCCCAGGCATGAACGGGGGGATTCACATCGCTGAAGTTCCACTCGTAAGCAGGCAGTTGACCGTTGGGATGCATGTACCATTCGCGGAGAAACAAGATCGCCTGTTCCTTGGCGAAAAAGGGGTCGATTTTCGTAAACGGAATCAGATGAAAGGCGGAATCCCAGGCTGCATACCAGGGGTATTCCCATTTGTCAGGCATCGAAATGATATTGCGATTGTATAAGTGCCCCCAGTCGGCATTCCGAGGGTTGGGCGTGCCAGGGTCAGGATACGAGGGAGCGGATTCCGCTTCGCCATTTCCGTTTTGTGAGGAGTTGTCGATGGCGTAGTGATAGAACTGTTTTGTCCAGAGCAGCCCGGCATCGGCTTGTCTCAGAATCTGTTCTTCATCCGCGGAAAGTCCCGGTGAAACGAGAGACTTCGCGTAGCAATCTGCTTCTTCGATACGTTGCTCAAAAGTCCGATCAAAATCGGCTCCAAACGCATCCGCGGGCAGGCTGTGGGTTGCCGACATCCGTAAACGAAACTGAATGGATTCACCCGCTTCAAGAGTGTATTGAAAATGGGCGGCCGCTTTGGTTCCCGTTGGTTGAGGGTTGATGACTCCTTCGATGCCGTCGACGACTGCTAAGTGAAAGGCGTCTTTACAAGAGGGCCGTCTGCTGTTGGGATCGTCGAATCGCCAGGTATTGGTTTCGTTTTCGGTAAACAGCCACTGAGGGAGCTTCCCATCGGGACCGACGTCGGTGTAGAGCTGAAAGTCGCCGAGTGTTTCGTGACTGGCGATGAGCTGATCCTCTGACGCTTGGGACAGGCTCGGTTTTTGATTGGGTCGATCCAGGATGGGCCCCCAGCCCCAGGTGTTGCGATACCACCATGAAGGGAGGAAGTGTAGGGGAGCGGCTTCCGACCCGCGGTTGCTAATCGTCGTTCGAATTAAGATATCGTCATCCGCTGCCTTGGCATATTCGATCTGGACATCGAAGTAACGGCCTTCGTTAAAGATGCCGGTATGAGTCAATTCAAATTCTGGTTCGTTTCGAGAGCGGCGTGCGTTTTCTTCGCGCAGATGGGCATATGGAAATTCGGCATGCGGGTATTTGTAGAGCGCTTTCAGATACGAGTGGGAGGGTGTGGAATCGAGATAGTAATACGCCTCTTTCACATCCTCTCCATGATTGCCCTCGGGACCGGTTAGACCAAAGAGCCGTTCCTTGAGAATCGGATCGTTACCATTCCACAAAGCCAGACTGAAGCAGAGCCGACATTGCCGATCACAGATCCCCAAAAGACCATCTTCCCCCCAACGGTAGGTGCGCCAGGTTGCTTCTTCGTGCGTGAAATTGATCCACGGATCTTCTTCACCGGTACTTTCACGCACCGTACCCCATTGCCGCTCTGCCAGATAGGGCCCCCAACGTTTCCAGTTGGCCCCCGGATCACGACGCGCTTCTGAGACAAGACGCTCCCATTCCATTTCAGACATAGATATTCCAACTCTTTAATATTTAGTCAGGCTGGTATGCCTGAGAAATTTGTTTCCGACGCAGGAATCTGTATTTCAATACCCGTAATATAGTTCTGATTCTCTCAGAATGCGATATAGCGGATCGTAAAAACGAGTATCTATTCCTGATTGAGAGCGAGCTAGCGGTCGGGAATATGAAATCGCAATTTTACCAGAAAATGGTGTTGATAGAAGACTCCGGAATAAAAGCCAGCATAGATAGTACTAGCGGCTCGTGTCGTACTGCTCACTTTAATCGTAAGCCATGACCCTTATGGTGAGGGGGAATGATAAAGAGGTTGATTACTTGGAACCCCTCCTTTATTCAGATGCAGGTTCATATTGGGAGAGAGACAGAATTAAGTGTTTCCCGGTTTTTGTGGGGGGCAGCGATGGCTTTTTTTCTATTGTATTCATTCCACCGATGCGTGTGGACTTGCCAACAACAACCTTGAGGTTAGATGATTTAACTTCAGTTCTATCTAACAGAGGTTTGCCTGATACGATGGTTCCATTTTCGACTGAGCAGGTATAGTGAATCTTGACAGAAAATTCACCATCTTCAAAAAACAGTTTGCCGGACATGATCTGAGTATCTTTCCCGGTTTGAACTTTACAGCGGAATATCTCGTTGGGACGTGAGATAACCTCGATGCTGTTTAAGACTGTTTCTTTTGGACTTCCCTCGGTCGAGTTGATGTATCCCACCGTGTCAACACGGAGAAGGTACTGCTCACTGGCAGACAATATTGTGTCTGAGGTATAAAAAACAAGGATCAGAAAAAATGCCTGTTTCATTTGTTTATTTACCCCCACTTAAAAAACAGTTCTGATTATAACACCCTTGAAATTATCTACAGAAGTCACTCCCATTGATCCATACTTGCAATGCTATTTATCTGAAAGTTCAAGTTTTGTCCAGATAGGAAATGGGTTGAAGATTCAAAAGGACAGCCTCCCTCGAGTCTTTTTGCTTTTAGCACATCCACTTCCCAGCTAAGCGTGAAAATATTGCACTTGATTGAGAATCAGTTTTAGCGATCATTCATCATAATTCTGGTAGCGTTGTTTGGAAGCCTGGACTGATTTGTAGAACTTGCCGAGTTTGCGTGATTGCTGTCGACGTTCGCGAAGCGATTGAGAATTGCGGGCCTGTTCTGATTGGAGCTTGAGATAGTTTTTGAGTCTTCGAGCAGAAAGGTCACCACGTTCAATGGCCTCCTGCACAACGCATCCGGGATCGCCGTTGTGATTACAATTTCGAAAGCGACAGAACTGTGCCAATTCAATAATTTCATCAAATACTTCGGAGACGCCCTCTTCACAGTCGGCAAGTTGTAATTCACGCATTCCGGGAGTGTCAATCAGTAAACCACCGGAATTCAGCCGATGGATGGAACGAGCCGTGGTGGTGTGCCGGCCTTTTGAGTCGTCCTCACGAATTCCCTGTGTTTTCAGGGTCTCTGCCCCGAGTGACATTGCCAGCGTAGACTTACCGACTCCCGACGAACCGACAATTGCCACGGTTTGATTGATGCGACACCAGTCTGAGAGCACACTGGTTTGCTGAGAGTCGCGAGCATCAACCAGTTCCACAATTAAACCGGATTTGAGTTGTGTTGCCTGTTGCCGAGGCAGCTCTGCATCTTCAGCTAAATCAGACTTTGTTAACACTACGATGGGGGTTACCTGCGCCTCACTGGCCAAAGCAAGATAACGCTCTAATCGGGAAAGATTGAAATCATGGTTACATGAACTGACAATGAACAGAGTATCGATATTTGCTGCAATGGGTTGTGACTTTGCTTGTTCGCCGGCTGCTTTTCTGGCGATGAGTGAATCTCGTTCGAGTCGTCGCACACCGCGATGAGTAGTGGCATTGAGTAGTAGCCAATCACCGACTGTCACCTCGCCGCACGACTCAATCAATGATATCGGTAGCGTCATCTCCGCATTTACAGACAGAACCAGCACTTGGCTCCCCAGATGCGAACCGACGCGAGCGACAAGGCAATCCTGCATTTCCGAAATTGATAATTGTTGCTCGAAACAGCGCTTCCAGCCAAGATCGTGGGGTGTTTCAAAATCCATCAAGCGACACTCCAAACTTCAAGAGAGATTCGTTGGTGAGCGGAGGACACCATTCTGAGGCATGAGGTTCGCTTTGAGAAAATTAAGGTGTAAAAACCCCTAGATTATAGCTCATCCCGTTTTCTTTAAGGGTAAATTTTTACGACAGGCAGAGAGAATCTGTCGAGAAAGCGCAGGAGATTCAACGGCGCGTGCCAGTGCAAGTCCACCAAAACAGAGGGCCAGTGTTGCCAGTATTTCTTGTTTCGTGAATTCGTTTTGGGAGCGTTCGGCAAATTGCTCAGTCATCCAGAGAATGACTTCTTCAAATTGAGCCTTGGTTTGTTCGTCTGCTCGACCCAAGTCAGATAAGAGGGGAGGAATCGAACAACCTGCTTCTACCTGTTCGCAATGTTTACTGGAGAGATAGCGGAGCATGATATTGATGAGTTCTTCTGGTGTCTCAGCTTTACTCAAGGCTCCACCCATGGCGGCCTGATCTTCGATGAAGAACTGCACCAGACTACTCCCTAACACTTCGGATTTTGAATCGAAGTGTCCGTAGAAGGCACCGGATGTCATGCCGGCTTCTTCCATGATGCCATCCACGCCACTCCCAACATAACCCTCACGTTGGAATACGTGCAAAGCGGCCTCTAATATTCTTTTACGTGAACGCTGTTTACGGTCTGAGGGTTGATTCATCCTGTGGCCCTTGTTTCCAGATGATTTGCTGATCGACGATTTCGCCATCCGAAGTACCTCCTGCGATTCGACTTTCTACATTGTATTGAATCACTAGAAAGTATAACGGTTCATCGGAATGGTTTCGCCAGCAACGAGGAACTTCTGGTGAAACTCGAAGAAAGAAACCATCAGACACATCCAGAACTTCGTTTCCGAGCTGAAACTGACCTGTACCTTGAATAATGAAATAGATTTCATCATTCATAGTATGTCGATGCACAAACGGCATCCCTTTGCCGGGAGGGAGAACATTAATCGACATTTCAAGCCCCTCTGACTTCAACAAATTTTTAAGAAAATATTTCCCGCGAACAGGAAAAGGAGTCTCTGGTGGGGCGAGTCGGTAATCACTCCAACTGTTGTGAGGACCTGCTTCAAAAATGTCAAATCCCTGACCTTGAGTTACTTGCTCATGTATTGAGTTCTTCATTTTGATTCCTTTTCTTGATGATCATTTTGAATATAACGATCGTTATATAACGTTCGTTATGTTTAGTCAATCGTAATTCATTACAACACGAAAATGTGCGCGGTTTTCAAAATTGGAATTAAAAATTGAGACAGCTAGACACTTGTTTGAGTCAAGGTACGATATTGGTTACACTGTTGCCTCGCTAAATCGTATAATTGTTAATTCAGAGGGGGAAAGAGAACTGATCCCTCGCTTGCCGATAGTAAAGATCAAATAAGAAAGTAGAAGAGAATCAATGATTTGTGTCAGCATCGGTCGAACCCGGCACAAAATGGTGATGATGGAACATCGTTCCCTGGCAGAGAAGGGGGCAGAACTCGTGGAGTTACGCCTGGATTGGGTCGCGCGCTCACCGGATGTGAACCGTCTCATTAAAGATCGTCCTACGCCGGTGGTTATCACTTGTCGCAGGCCGGAAGATAAAGGGCGTTGGAAACGTTCCGAAGAACAGAGGCAGGCGGTACTCAGAACCGCCATCGTCTCCGAAGTCGAATATGTCGATCTGGAAGACGACATTGCTGATCAAATTCCGCGCTATGGAAAAACGAAACGCATCATCAGCCATCACAATTTCGATGAAACACCCGACAACCTCGAAGAGATTTATACTTCTCTTTGTGAGAAAGATCCCGATATTGTGAAATTGGTCACGATGGCCAATTCTCCCGATGACTCGGTTCGCATGTTGAAACTGGTGGCGAATGCCAAAGTACCGATGATCGGTTTCTGCATGGGAGAATATGGCGTGATGAGTCGTATCCTTTGTGGAAAATATGGTTCTCCCTTTACCTACGCCACTTTTAGCCGTGAACGAGAATTAGCCCCCGGGCAATTGTCATTTTCAGAGATGAGTCAGATTTATCGATACGATCAAATTGGTCCGGAGACACCCTTGTATGGTGTGATTGGCGATCCGATTGCCCATAGTCTGAGCCCCTTAATTCACAATGCCGCGTTTCGTTATGACAAAATCGATGCTGTTTATGTTCCGTTTCGAGTGCCCAAAGACAGGTTGGGAGAGACACTGAAGGAATTTGATTGGCTCAACGTACAAGGTTATAGCGTCACGATTCCACATAAAGCCGGGGCACTCAAATTGGCTGGTGAGGCGGATGAAGCATCCCAGACAATGAAAGTTGCTAATACGTTGTTTCGTGATAAAGACAATACCTGGCAGGCTCGTAATACAGACTACGAGGCAGCGCTCGACAGCATTCGACTGGGGCTTGATCCCAAGGGAGAATCGGCAAGTGATCCGATTAATGGTAAACAAGTTCTCTTATTAGGCGCCGGTGGAGTATCGCGGGCCATCGGGGCTGGAATTATGAATGCAGGTGGTGCTTTGACGATTTCGAATCGAAGTCGCGTTCGAGGAGAAAAGCTGGCTGATGAGTTAGGTTGCTCTTATACCACTTGGGAAAATCGAGGAGGAGGACGTTACGATATTGTGGTCAATGGTACTGCTGTCGGGATGCATCCCAATGTGAATGAGACACCATTTGCACAAAATCTCCTCATGGATGATATGCTCGTATTCGATACAGTTTATAATCCGGAAAACACACTTTTACTGAAACAGGCGCGCGAACGCGGATGTAAAACCATTTCAGGAATCGAAATGTTTGTGCGTCAGGCAGCTGCCCAGTACAAGTTGTTTACCGGAAGAGAAGCGCCCTTGGAAGCTATGCGAACAACGCTGCGAAAAGGAATTTCGGCAGTAGGTAAACTCTAGGGAATTCGGGAATGACGATTATTACGTTAATTGGCTATCGAGGCAGCGGGAAAAGTAGTGTTGCTGTTCCTTTAGCGGAAAAGTTGGGCTTTGCCTGGATTGATGCCGACGATGAAATCGAGCGGGTTGCTGGTAAATCGATCGCAGCGATTTTTGCTGAGGAAGGGGAAGACTACTTTCGTCAGATTGAGCGTGAAGTCATGCGGTCTTTGCGCGGTCGTGAGAAACTGATTATTGCCGCCGGTGGAGGTGCTATCTTAAATACAGAGACGCGCGGTGAAGTCCAGTCAGCGGGTCCCGTGATCTGGCTACGGGCAAGTGTGGAGGCATTGACACAACGCGTTTCTCAGGATGATTCAACAACGAGTCGTCGGCCCGCGTTAACCACCCTCAAGGGGGCTGAGGAAATTCAACACCTGCTTAGTCAGCGTGAACCTGTTTATGAGGAGTGTGCTACGATTACTATCGAGACGGATTCAAAAACCGTTTCAGAAATTGTCGATGAGATTATGACAGTCTTGGACTCATCCTCTTAAGGCCCAACGAAAGTTTTCCCACATATGACCCCCTTTGGAATCGACCCCAACATCATTTTATTCTTGCTGTTTCTGCTGGGAGCAGGTTTGGGGCGTGTGATCAATATTTGCATTGAAGAAATTCCTCGCGAAGAAAGAGTAGGGGCAGCCTGGAAACGCGTGGGACGTAGAATGCGTCACCTTTGGTCTCGCTACCATATTCCAATTATCGGCGTCTATTTAACACGGTCTCGCAAATCCACATTTTCTTACCAGCGTTCGCATCGCGAAGCGTTTGTGGAACTGCTAAACGGTGTGATTTTCGTATTATTATATTGTGCAGAAGTTCCATTTGGGGATCAGGCAACTCTACAGGCAAGCGGCCTGTATTCCAGTTATGCACCCGACCCATTAGTTGTAGATTCATGGATGACGCCGGTGATGTTGCTCAACCTGCGCTATCTGTTTCATCTCGTTTTAATTGAATCGTTGATGATTGCGACTTTCATCGACTTTGATCTTAAAATTATTCCCGATGGCGCTACGATGCCCGCGTTATGGATTGGGCTGATTGGATCTTTCTTGTTTGGTCTGTTTTATTTGGTTCCGGTCTGGTTTCAGGAACCATCGGTCGTTCGTTTAATGGCAGTCTATTTTCCGAAGCAGTACAGTGAATATTTTGTTGTCGAGAAGGTACCAGAGTGGGTGGCCCAGTACCCGCATCTACATGGTCTGACCGTTAGTCTGGTCGGAATGATTGTGGGCGGGGGAGTGGTCTGGGCAGTTCGGATTATAGGTTATTGGACTCTACGACAAGAGGCGATGGGTTTTGGCGATGTGATTCTAATGGCCGTCATAGGTAGCTTCCTCGGCTGGCAGGCAACTGTGACAGTTTTTGTGATCTCACCGCTTTGTGCGTTGGGCGTTGTGGCGGTTTCCATTTTTTTTCGACAGACACGCGAAATCCCGTTTGGCCCTTACCTCAGTTTGGGAGCGTTACTCGTGCTGTTGGGCTGGCCCGAGATCTGGCCTTTCACTGAACGTATTTGCCATTTAGGTCCTCTTCTGCCAATCTTAGCCATCGTGATGTTAGTCCTGCTGGCGGCTTGTTTACTGACAACCCAACTGATGAAGAAGCTATTAGGGATTCCCATGCATTCGGAAACTATCTGGATTGAAGAATGGACGTCCGCCGATCAGTTGAGCTATCAGGAAGGGGAGAACGCAGATGAAACTCAGGGACGTTGGGATCTCAGTGGTTGGTCTGGTACCCGAGCAGGTCGGGGGACGCAAAACTACCATCAGTGGAAAAAAGGGCATTAGGTTCCTGTTATAGAACTACATCCGACCCTGGTCCATATGGAGGTTTGCAACATGAGCTACATCGACTCAATCCAAAATTTTCAGACTTTGTTTCTTTATTTCTCTGATTGCAAGTGGCCTCTTGTCCCATAAGCAGAAACTGTCTAGCTTGCTCGTAAAATTTTGACAATTGAATATTAATTGTTAGAATACATATGTTTATTTTAGTACACGGAGAGCATATGCCATGAGCAACACAACATCCACTTCCTATCCCAACATTTTGCATAACTTTGAGAAGAATTCTCGCGGCCTCTCGTCATCCCATCCTTCTGTAATGAAAGCTTTTTGGGGTGTTCACAAGGCAGCTATGGCTGCTGACGCTCTCGACACTAAGACAAAAGAGTTGATTGCCCTGGCAATTAGTGTTGTTACGCACTGCGACGACTGCATTGCTCACCATACCTATGATGCACTCGAAGCCGGTGCCACCAAGGAGGAGATTACCGATGCATTGGGTGTGGCCATACTCATGGGCGGTGGGACTAGCGTGGTCTACGCAACGCATGCGATCGAGGCGCTCGACCAATTTACAGAACGCACTGTCTAGAAAGCACAATGTTACGGAGCTAAGGCTGCGTACAGACAGAAGGCAGACGTATCTGCTTGACGTCGCTTACCGAAAAGCGGTTTAGTTAAATGTTACTTATGACTAGCCGCTTATATTTTAGGTCACAAAGTAATAGCATCGTGAGGTGTAGGCGATCATTAGAACCGCGACTTATGTTTCGGAGCGACTTTTGAATTGAAAATTAAGTTCTACAAACTGACTTTCTTTAACGCTAGTAAGAAAAAACCCCAATTATCTTATACTGAGGCTCAACATGTCTGGTACTTATATTAATACTCCTTTTGTCATTACCAACAATCAGACTGAGTATCCTGAAAGCCAAATCTGGGTTTCGTTTGCAGGTACCTTTACTGACACAGGTACAAATCAGACCATTGGATCAAAAGTGGTTACGGATTTTACATCGACATGGCGGTCATTTAATCTTGCAGATTTATTAGCACCCGTTCCCAATCTGCCTTACTTTGGAAATACAGCACAATATACATTTTCGCTCAATGGATTTTCTGGTCGCGTCTATATCAACTACGGACCTACGGCACTGACACAAGCACCCAATCCGGGGGACCCGGGGACCAGCCCCTATATTGTTTTTGAACCAACGGTGGATGGGGAAACCTTACCAGCACCAACCCCCACATCCAGTAATATGGACTTGTCATATGTGGATGGTGTTTCTGCACCCGCGGCGACGATGGTTAGCAATGCCACGAGTGGTGCAGCCCTGCTGGCAACTTCAGTGAACCCTGTGACATCGGCAATCGATATTCTTTCCAATGTGAAAGAGCTGGTTCCAAGTGGTGCTGCGGTTTCGAACGGTTCGAAAACCGTGCGGGTCAGGTCATCGGCGGCTGATCCTTCCGCCTATCATAACTGGACCAGTTTGATGACCACGTTGCAATCAACGACGGCAACAAATCCACTCAATGTCTGCAGCTATACTAGCCCGTCCACAGGAATCCCCCCCAGTTATGCTCTCAGTGGTGCGTTGTTTGGTTATAGTGGGGGGAAGCATTATACTCCTCAGGTTCCCGGTTTTGATCAGGCTCAGAGCTACAATACAACGGCCACATTCACAACCAACTTGAATCCCAACAATGATCCGGTTCTGACTAACGCGGGAATTACGAATGGTACGCCCGGCGTTGTGATTAGTGGTACCGGGAGTGTGTCAGGTGCTTTCAGTATTTATATCACGCAGGCCAATTTAAATGCGGGAACAGGAATCTATGGTAACAATCCACCTTATGTTGTTGTATACACGGTAAGCGGAACGGAAACCGCTTATTCCACTACAGGCATTGAGAACGACTTAGGGGGAAGAGTTGTCGGCGATTTGATGGCGGGTATGGTTTTCGGTTGGTCTGCCAGTACAGTGAATATTGATGCGCATGCCACTGCAACCAACACCAATTTATATGGGACGACCTTCAGTTCGCCGACGGTCGGGGGCTTAATGACAGGCGAGTTGTTTTTTCTCCTATCCCTCGCAGGTGCCCAGGGAACATTGACTGACTGGATCGGTTCCGCCCTCGATTCCAATACAGACCACTACGATCAATACCTGTATGCCATTGCTTTGAATAGCGAAGCGTATGGCAGTGGCTTTACAGATCGATTGCAAGGCTACTCCAATCCGGACACCTATTGGTACACAGCAAATCCACCTGTGATCCCAGGTGGCGGTGGCAATTATGAGACGGTCGGTTTTGTTAACCTCTACTTGGGAACGGTCACCACAGCGGCGATGGCAATTCTGTTGACCAATAACGACACTTCTCAAAACTTAACCCTCATCAGCAGTGAGATAAATGGTTCTAGCAGTTCGTCAGAACTTGATCTTCCACAAACGGTTCCCGCTGGCTCGACTGCCGGAGGCTATAGTACGCAGGCGTCTAAAACTCCCTATCAGGCGAAGTGGACCTATTCACCAGATAACGGGAAAACGATATTAGGCTTTGAATGCAGTCTTTCCGGGCAAAATGGGATTACAATCATTCCCTCCAAAACCGGTCCCGAAGCAGACAATTGGGAACTCAGTGAAAGCCCTTCTTTGGAAGGAGGGGTTTGGGTTGTTCGATTTTTCTATTCGCCAAACGCTTAAAAGCCTAACAACGAAGTGTATTGCTACTCATATTACACTTCCATCAAGTCATTACTTGTCCGAGTTGCGATGAAACAGACCACTTTCGCGAACTTTCTTTTGTCAAATTAACGGATGTAGTTTTCTGGGATTGTCTTACAGGTGTAGTAGCGTTTCTTGAGTGGAATCGCACCGGGATGCAACTGGCCATCTTCGACTTGCGCTAGCACGCGCGTAATCATGCTTTTCATCATGAATCTCCAACCAGCTCGCATCATGCTTCATATCAGCCAGCTATGAAGACTTAATCCGACCTATCGAGCACAAGCTGCTCGTAACTGTAGCTGGGTTCTCCATTCTGTTCACGATGCTGAAGATGCACTCCAGAGGGCGCTCACGGCAGTATGGCAAGAGTGGTCAAAAATCGAACGGCATCCCAATCCATGTGCTTTCGTACTAAGAAATTTATACCGATGCGACAATTGATCAACTCCTTCGTCGAATTCGTTGACTATCCTGCTTTGGGTGGAGGACCGAATGCCAAACGGAAAGTCATCGTCACTAATGTCGGCGATTTAGCGACGATTCGAGTTGAGACAAACTATATAGCTCCTGAAGAAAGTGCTTACTGGATCGACCTGACGCGAGGTCACATGGTTGTTCGCCTAGAACTAGAAAATTCCAGAGATAAAAAATGAATGGGTGGCTTTCATACGACGGTGGTTGACAAACTGAAGAAATTACCAATAGGGCGCTGGTATGCCACCGAGGTTCGTCAGGATAGGGTCAAAAACCGGCGACGAATTATCTACTGGTACGGGAATCGCTCCTATCACCACATCCACTTATCACAACTTTGTAGAATTCCATAACAATCTCGAGACTAGGAAAGAGACTAACAAGTAATTCATCCCTGTTTGATCTTTTTTCTATTTTCTTTCGCGTAAACCAGACCACAATTCATGTAATGTTTTCGACGCGGCTGCTCCAAAGCGGAAAAAAGCGTGATTGCCTTGTTCATGTCTACTTCATGGTCTGGAATAAGTTCAATGTATTCAAAAGAACTATATGACATATTGGTTGAATTGGGCATATTTAGAACGCAAAAAGAGCAGGTTTATTAATAAAGCTAAATATTGGCTAATTACTGTTCGCTATTGAGAAAATCAGTTTTAAATAAAAAATGTTTTAGATTATTATAAATAAATTGTATTTTATATTAATCAATTGTATATTAATAAACTCATGTATTAAATTGTTTTAGAACACTTGGACTAATTTCTTTTAGAGGAGTGGATTATGAGAAACAAACTATATATGAGGAACAAATTACACCTATGTGGGTTCACATTGATTGAACTCTTGGTTGTCATTGCGATCATCGCGATTTTGATTGCTTTATTGTTACCAGCAGTTCAGCAGGCCCGCGAAGCAGCTAGGCGGACTCAATGCAAAAACAACCTGAAACAAATCGGGTTGGCGCTGCACAACTACCACGATGCGCACAATATTTTCCCCCAGGTTGCAACCTGGGGACGGTGGAACGGTTCCACTTATGCGGCCTATCATCACACTGGGATCGCCGCGATTCTCCCGTACCTCGACCAGGCACCATTATACAACCAGATTGACTTTAATCTCCCTGCTTGGGGACAAGCTCATCTGGAGACGCAACTTCCGGCGCTACGCTGTCCCACTGACTCGCCGGGCTTTGATACACCAGGCTCGACGCATGGAGTGGGTGTGACCAATTACGCGTTTGCACATGGCTACGATTGGTGGTCACGAGGCCGGCTTCACCGACAGGGCGGTACCGAAATTTGGTCCGGAGGTATCTTTACGCCGCAAGCCTCCAGCCGTGTCAGGGATATCATTGATGGTACTTCCAATACTGTAGCGGTCGGTGAGACGAGCACGTTGGGCTATAAGAGGAATATTGTCAATGGTGTCGATCAGACGCCACAACACACAAGCGGAACGGGCGTGATACGACAAGGGGCGGGAGAAGCTGTCTTCCGCGCTGCATTCGTGGCAGGGTCATTTACTGTAGCGATGCATGCCGGGGGACAGGACCTGAATGGTGATGCCTACGTTAATCCAGATGGCAGTGCGATTAGCGGGTGGTTCCGGGCAGGTCCGCACTTAGTAGCACCTTACTTTCAAAGTTCGTGGGGCATTAATACTGATTGGCCCGGTGCCAGCAGTCAGCATGTGGGGGGCGTGCAAGTAACGATGGCAGATGGTGCGGTACGGTTTGTGAGTGAGAATATAGACTGGTTGGTTTGGAACGGGCTGAATACCTCCCATAACTCTGAAATTATTGGAGAATTTTAATGATGCGATTCACCTATATTTTAATGGCTCTGTTTGTGGCAGGTTGTGGCGGCGGCGATGACAGACTTGAGGTCTACCCGACCACAGGACAGTTACTGCTGGATGAGAAACCATTTGGCCCAACACAGGTTTTATTGGTTCCGTTAGGTACATCAGGAAAATCTGATGAGAAGACAGGAAAGTCTGTAGCTGGTACAGTTGACGAATCAGGCAAGATGTCCTTCACAACCTATGAGGGGGGGGATGGCATTCCTGCCGGAGAGTATCGTGTGGCCGTTGGACTTTCGATGACTAAGCCCCCACGACCTTTCCCGGCTGTGTACCGGAATATGAGCGATAGTCCGCTCAAAGTGACAATCACCGAGCAAGACTTAAATGAACTGACCGTGCAGATGGAATCGTCGGCAGGGCCGATGGTGAAACCCCCTTCCTTCGGCGGAGCGGCGATGAGCAAATCACTGCAGGATCCGGCCTTTTCGGCGGGAGCTCAGCAGTAGACGAATTTGAAATAGCTATTGTACTAAACACATTTGTCGAAATTTGTTTCCACAATCGACAGCCTGTCTGCATATGCTGACAGGCTGTTTTGTATGGCCATTGTTGAGATGGAATTTTGCAATAATAGAGCGAGCTTGAAAAAATTGTAAAGTAATGAATTCCCGAATTGATGCGACATCTATTGCATCTTATACGAATTTTGTTACAGGCACCGAGAGAAGATCTACAATGAAATTTTCTACGTTTTCTAAAAAACGTTTGCTTCTTCTGCCGGTAGTAACTTTAGCGTGTATCATAGTTTGGTGGAAGATTGGATCGGAGAACACAGATGTCGAACAACAATTTCGTGAAGCCCAGATAGCAATCGAGCGAGATGACATTGCAGCAGCACTGGATCTGTTAGACAGTATTCTTGAGCGTAGTCCGAAACACAATCAGGCCTTATTGTATCGTGGTCAGTTGCGGCGAGACGCGGGAAACCTGGCAGGAGCAAGCAGTGATTGGAAGAGAGTGCCAGATCATCCACCGACAACTGGTGGCATTGCTCGTTATTTGGAGGCTACCTTACTTCTGGAGAAGGGAAAGGCACGTCTCGCTGAACAGAAACTTTTGCGTGCTGTTGAATTGCATCCAAGTTATCCTCAGCCGAATCGACGGCTGCTAGAGTTGTATATCGTTCAGGGCCGGAGAGACGATGTTCATCAGCAACTCACACGGATTGCTCAATTCCGAGCGTTGGTAATCGACGAGCTGGTTTTCCGATTTGTCTCTCCAGAACGAGCGACGGTACCTGCTGCTGGCTCAGAACTGATGCGTTCCTATGTCGCTGCAGATCCTGAAGATCAACACAGCAAGCTGGCGTTGGTCCGATATCTTCTTGAGGAAGAACGGTACTCCGAAGCTGATGACGTCCTGCAATCACTGATAGTCGCAGATCCACAGGACGAACGTGCCATCGGTCTATTAGTTGAGATATTGCTAAAACAGGGAAAGACGCGGCGCGCCCGGGAGATTCTTACCAAATTCCATCATCGAAGAAAGCCTTCCCCGGAGATTTCGAAAAGCCTGGGTTACAATGCTGCGGAAGTGGAGGATTGGGCCGCTGCCGCGAAACATTATTTGTATGTGGTTGAAGAGCGACCGGAGGATACAGCATCATTATATCGTTTGGGGCAAGTATTGCAGCGTCTGGACTGCGATGTGGAAGCGCAGCAATGCTTGAAGCGGGCTAAGCTGATGGACCGCTTACAGCGCCAGGCTTTGCGGCTCGTCTGGGGAAGTCAGGAGAAGGTAGACCTGATGGTTCCGATCGCTCTTGAAGTAGGAGGCCTACTAGCACAGTTGGGACGTCGCACTGAAGCTCAGCTCTGGTATGAGCAGGTTCTCGGTGTTCGTCCAGGTTATGAACCTGCACTGGCTGGATTACAAAAGATTACTGAGAATCCCGAAGATCCTGAGACGCAACCGTATCGGTCCGAGCGATTGTTATCCAGAATCTCTCAGCTTGAAGAAACAAAGTCTCGATCCGATGAGGCCTCTTTCACAGTTTCCCCGTCGACTGAAGGGGCGACATCATTTTATCTAAGCGACATGCACGCTGAGGCAGGGGTAAATTATCAATTCATCGGTCGGTCCCAGTTTAAATATCCGCCAGAGAGCACCAGTGGTGGGGTGGGGGTAGTCGACTATGATCAGGATGGATGGCCCGATCTCTACTTTCCGCAGGGATGTCGACTGCCGTATAATCCCAATGATTTTACCTACCTCGACCGCCTCTATCGAAATCGGGGGGATGGAACGTTCGAAGATGTCACAGAAAAAGTAGGCCTGCGAGAAAATCGATACGGGCAGGGCATCACGGCAGGCGACTATAACAGCGACGGTTTTCCGGATCTGGTTGTTGCGAACTTTGGAAGGAACACCTTTCTTCTCAACAACGGCGATGGATCGTTCACCGATATCACCAGTCAGGTCGGACTGTCCGATGAGGTGATGAGTTCCAGCGTAGCCTTTGCGGATCTTGACAGAGACGGGCTGCTTGATTTGTATGTAGTGAACTATCTCGATTCGATCAAAGTCTGTCATAGCCCCGACGGAAAGTATAGTTCCTGCAACCCTTCTAATTTCGAGGGCGAGCAGGACCGGCTATACCACAACCGGGGTGACGGAACGTTTGAAGACATTACCAGCGAGTCTGGAATCATCGTCCCGGACGGCAAAGGTCTGGGGATCATCATTGCGGACCTGAACGAGGACGGGTTACCCGACGTTTATATTGCCAATGATACAACACCGAATTTTCTATTTCGAAATCTGGGGGCCGAGAACGGGATTCGGTTTGTGGAAGAAGGGTTGCTTTCCGGCGTGGCGCTTAGCGGAGATGGACGCTCAGAGGCGGGCATGGGTGTTGCCTGCGCAGATCTGGATGGAAACGGTGCGCTCGATTTGTATGTAACCAACTTTTATCAAGAGACGAACACCCTGTATCTCAACCAGGGAAGCGGCGACTTTCTCGATTCGACTCGATTAGCAGGATTGGCGAAGCCGACGCATTCCCAACTTGGCTTCGGGACCCAGGCAGTCGATTTGAACCTTGATGGTTTACCTGAATTGTTCGTTGCCAATGGCCATATCGATGATTTCGGATTTCGTGGAGAACCTTGGAAAATGTTTCCGCAATTATTTGAAAACATCGGTGAGGGAAAGTTTATCGATGTTTCAAGTCAATCTGGAAATTACTTTCAGCAAAAAAAACTGGGACGTGGTGTGGCACGTCTCGATTGGAATCGCGATGGTCGCCCGGATTTAACTGTAGTTCATCAGGATAGTCCTGTCGCTCTCTTGAAGAATGAGACTTCAACCGTCGGCAACGGTGTCGTGATCGAGTTGCATGGAGTGAACTCAAATCGTGATGCAGTGGGAGCGCGATTAGGTGTGACCGCAGACGGACTGACACAAATGATCGAAGTCTGCGGTGGCGATGGTTTTTTTTGTGCCAACGAGCGTCGTCAATTTGTAGGTGTCGGGAATGCTTCCCACATCGATGAGTTGGAAATCATTTGGCCCAATGGAAACCGGGAAATACATACTCAATTACCTACTCATGTGAAACTGGTGTTTATCGAAGGAAAAAGCCCCCTCGTGATGAGGAATCGATGAATATTTGCTCTCGCATCACTTTGACATCAGACTGCTAAACAGCAGCCGAGGTACAAATCAAAGCCTCTCTTGAATGCAACGGTTTAGAGTTTGATACGTGCCGATTTCGTTTGTGTCTGTTCCATAATTGTCTCCCACATCTTCCGCCTGGAACGCCATGCATCACCCTCATTTTTGCGCGAAAACCGTTTTTCTCGATACTGAATTGATTCTCGCCTGCGGATCTGAGTAGTATAAAACCCACTGGTTTCAGCAAGATTTCCATCGGCAGCGCAAAAACTGCTTCCCAATCTTCACTACTTTTTGTACCCAATTTGACCTTACCTGTGACAAAATGAGGCCACAATCGGTCACGAATTGACCAACTCTCAGACAAAACTGCGCAAATCATAAACTTCCCCACTTCTCCCCATTTGTAACGGTTGCCGAAATTCAACCAACAAACCTTCCACCAATGTGAATACAAACCCAACAACATAAAAACCAAACCCCACATCCTGAACTCCTTTCCCGAACAATCAAATAAAATCAATGTGCGAGCAGAACAAATACTCGCACATAGAGGAGATAAATCTCGTGTGAAAAAAGATTCTACTCGATATCACCCGACAACACAGAGATGAAAATCGGCCAGTGATGATGTAAGAGCAGTGAGCGAAATTTCATGGGAGGATGATGTGAAAAGCGGTAGAAGAGTTCTTTGGCTTTCAAAAAACCAGGCCAGATTAGCACTTCCTACCAGAACCGAATAACAAGGATTTTTAGCATAGTCTATAAAGCAATAATAAATGGACCTGACACCTTTTTTCTTCTCTGGAAACTTTAATCTGGTCAGACTGCCGCTACCTAGCTTATCTAAACGAACAATGCCTGGGTAACAACTATTACCCAGGCATAATTTTAAAGGTGTCTTTTAATACGGTGGTTTTTTGTATCAAATATGATAAGGCAGAGTTGATTTAAAGACCAAGTTATCTGGCTTTACGGGCATCGTATAAGTAGTCAATCAGCCAATCTTCATACCATTCGGCAAAAGTGTAGCGACGAGGAATCGCATCATCCGGCAGCATGCCAGCACCGTACGGACTAATGTATTCGCCATCCTGTTCGTCAAACACCCATACTGATCCCGATTCTTCGCCCGTTACGACAAGTTTATGTTTTTGGCCACAGCCGTGATTTGACAATTCAATCGAGCCGTGTTTGAACATCGGTTCGCGAACATTGATGTTCCATTGGGTGTAAGCATAATCGTCATCGGGTATATCACGATCATTAAGTGTCCACGGCCGTGTCAATGGGAACGGGCGTGCCAAAGATGATCGGTCGTTGATAAGCCGCTCCATTTCGTTGAAGTAGAGTTCATCAAAACAGTCAGCGAATTCATTGATTGGTCCGACGCCACCGTCACGATCCCACACAACCGCGGGACTCGGATTGCGTCGAATTACCGGAGCGGTAAGGACGCCAAATCGTTGTAGTCCGTAGCCTGGCCCAGCACCGCCATTACCGATGTGAAGCAAGAAATCTCGGTATTCGGGTGAAATCGAGATTTGGTAGTGAGTCTCAGCCACTGTGATTTCTGATTGTGTAAGTGGCGGCCCAAGACGGTATTGATGCATGAACGTGCCGAACATCCGAAGAGTAGGATCAGCCGCACGAAGTTCGGCAAGACGCGACCGAACGCGAGCAATCCATTCGGGCATCTGTTTGTGTTTCGTTCTTCGCCACATAACTTGTTATTAACCTGCATGGACTTGTTCGTATATGAAGCTCCACGGGCTTCATATCATGTATGGATTCTGTATATGTTAGCTGTAGTGGAATACATATCAAGGCGCATCTTTTTTGGGTCTGATCAGATACAGCAAGTCACCTACAGACTTTTTCAACAAGCCCAATGATTTACCGGACACTTTTCATTTATGGGATCACTGTGATTTGTCTGGTAAACGAACATTACCAAGGCACATCAAAATTTGAAGACCATTTAAAGTTTCGTTTGGTTTTGCTTAGGCAAGTGCCGAAGAGCAGGCCATTCCGCAAAAGCAAGGAACATTAATAGAGCAATGTTCAAGACTGGGATCAATATAGCGAGACCGATCCAACCGGGGAAACCAGCCTTGGAGCAGATCATCCAAAATGGAGCTACGGTGAAGATAACCATAATAGCGAGAAAGGCCATTTCGAGAGGGCCTGAAATGAAGGAAGCGAGCATTGATAGATCTCCTGAATGTGTGACTCAACGACTGAAATATTATATAGTGCAATTCGAGGATCAACTGAATTTCTTAAACTAAATTATACAAAGATTGTCATTTTTATGCTTGTGACCGGTTAACGGATATTACCGGGTCACTTATGTTTTTTCTCGGTCTTAGTGGTTTCAAAATATAAATACCGTGTCACCAAGAGGCTTCAACTTGTAATGCTTTTAGCGACTAGTATCATATATAGAATCCTACAACTATAGCCAGCATTAATGTGAGATATGAATTTTCTGTTGCGGCATATTTGAAACAGAGTATGCAAGTATAAAAATTTATCATACTATGAAAACTGTCTCGATCATTTCCGGCTCAGTCGTGATAGCGGCGGCAATTTCCATTAATACTATTATTCCTGCGAGTGTAACGCTAAATGTGGGTGATGACGGGTCGTGTGTCAACAAAGTCGGGAGTTACGGCTACGGAAAGTCTATGTTCAGTTTACGTCCCAAGAAAGATGCCAAAGGAGATTTTCTCAAACCGTCCGCATTCTGGATTGGCCCGGGTGAATACCACCTTTTGATTTGGCATAACGATCGAATCAACTCGATGACCCATTTCAGACACGAACAACTTGCACCATTTACGTATGGTGAATGGCACGACATAAAACAGGTTGACACATTTACTGTCAGTCGGCCTTCAACTATGTTGTTCTTTGTCGTTACTCCAATTTTAGCGATTGGAGGCTACTTCTTATCTCGATTCCGGCGTACGTCTATTGCTTTATTCGTGCTGCTTATTTTTTTCGTCTTCTTCATCGTCTTAGGATTCTCTCTAATTGCAGAAACAATCGCGACACTACCATTGCTTGCTGGTATTGGTTGGATTGCTGCTCCGATTTTCGGTAGCTCACTCGCTCTAAAAAGGAACGCCTCTTCCGAATTGGTATAAACTGAAACGATGCTGCCAGATTACGCAGGAATAAAGGGGTCAGGTCTCTTTTTCTTCGTGGCTGTATTCTGTTATACTCCTTGTATGCCCCGTACCAAACGAATTTGTCCTGCCGGTGAAGTGTTTCATGTGCTCAATCGCTCTGTGGCGCGGATGACGCTGTTCGAGAAGCCGGACGATTATGCTGCTTTCATGCGGGTCGTTGAGGAAACGTGGGCAAAGATACCGCTACCGATCTATGCCATGTCCGTAATGCCTAACCACTGGCACTTTGTGGTACGTCCCCAGACAGATACCCAATTGACGGAATTCTTTCAACGACTCACCGTCACCCATACCATGCGCTGGCACGCGCACTATTCAACCGGGGGAAGCGGTCACTTGTATCAGGGACGATTTAAATCGTTCCCAATTCAGTCAGACGACCATTTGCTGACAGTGATGCGTTATGTCGAACGCAACCCGCTGCGAGCGAATTTGGTCAAACGTGCCGAGGAGTGGGAGTATGGCTCCGCCTGGGCACGACAACAAAAGGGAGATAGCCCTGCGTGGCTGGCAAAACTCAAAAATCCACCGCTACCACGCCAATGGCGATCACTGGTCAACAAACCACAAACGGACGCCGAACTGACTACCGTCAGAAAATGCATCACTCGCGGCACACCCTTCGGCGATGACAAATGGACCAGCAACACAGCCATACGATTATCCCTCGAAAGCACAACACGCCCCCGAGGAAGACCCAGAAAAGAGACCTGACCCCTTTTTGGCTGGCTCCACAAAACGATGTATTTGCGGGAACTATCCGCAAAGTTACTTCTGGTATTGGAGCTATCCTTCACACAGTCCAGTGCTTGAACAGGATCTGAGAGAGAATGGTATGTTATGAATTATAGCATTGCTATAATCGAGAATAATGACCGGGTAATGTGTGTTACCCAGATATTACATTTAAAAAATAAGTTATCTGGTTTATATTACGTCGTGACTGAAATAGAAAACACTGATAAACGAGATCCATGGCAAATCCTGTTGAATAGGACAGGGTTTCGCAACAAGTTTCATATTTACGAGATCGCGCAAAAGTGGGATCGTAAAGCCGGTCGCGTCGTTTATGTGGTTCGCAAGCAACTAATAAGTCATGCGTCGATGGCTGTAATGCAGGAGATCCGCGAATTGGAGAAACATACGGAACTCCAGGTGGATCACGATGATGTGAAGGATATTTATGAGATGGTTCGCGACTTGTCTTTGCCTGCATCCCGAACTCAATATACAGGCAAAGACGGTACCTGGTATGGTTTGCGAATCGGCATACGGGCCTGCTCTACAACGATTCGATGGTGGTCAGACATTGAGCCCGGATTACAATCCGTTTACAAACTCCGTGACAAGATCATAAACACCGTCAACCAGTTAATCCGTTCACACAAAAACGCAAACATTGAAGGGGTAGACTAAAATAATGACCGGGTAATTAATGTTTCCCAGACAACGATATTTTTCATTTGCTCGTCTCAATCGGGCGAAAACTGTTTGCGTTTTAATGTCTGTTCGAGTTGCTCAATGAGTTTCAGGGAGAATAAAGGGGTCAGGTCTCTTTTATTCCTTGTTTCTTGTGTGCTGGTATGTCTGACATGTTCTCTAGAATGAGAGTTTCCGCTAGAGTAATATAGATATTGATTTTTGTTTAGGCCACATGTGCAACGTATTTAGTTACTTCGACATTACTAAGGTTCGGCAACATGTATCCGATTAACGAAAGCATCCAGGTTGCCTTAATGATTGGATGTAGTTTCTGTTCGATTGGCTTGATTGCCTGGTTCTTTTCATCTCGGCCTAAGGCGTATATCCGAACGTTCGTTCCTAAGGATGAAATGCGTGAAGTAGCTCGTTCATTGCTTCGCGATGAGCAATGGACTTCAGCAATGCGGAAAATGGCCAAACTACAAATTGGCTTAGGCATCATACTTGCCTTTATCGTCCTGCTATTCTCATTTAGCTGGTGATATCTAACATTCAAGAGATTGGGTTAAAACATAAAAGAGTAGGGTAAACGAACATTTCCCAGTCAATATTAATGCGGCAGTTAGCATACTCTCTCTATTGGCCGGCTGTTTTATTGGGTATGATTAAGATAAATTCTGTTGTGACTTTCTTGAAAAAAAGTATCAAGTGTATTGGAATCATATACATAATAATTTCAAGTTAAATGGAACACTCACATATGAGCAAAAAAAAACCATTTAGTTTTTTCAAAGGGTATTCATATTCGTTTGAAGATGACGGAAGAAATATTGAGGTTTGGTGTAGCGCTTTTTCCGGTTTAGAAAAAGTATTTGTTGATGGTACATTAGTTTCGTCTAAAAGAAATATCTCTACACAATCATCTAACAAATTTCATATTGGAGAAGACAGTTACTCCACTACTTTGAAGGTGGTCAGTCTTTTCAAAGGGCCTTTTCTATGCACGTTAAGCAAAAATGGAAAGGATATTAAACGCCAAAAGCTTGTTTTTCATTCATTAAAGGATAACTCGGGAACAATTCCACATTGGCTTCGGTTTCTATTTTACTTATTATTTTACGTCACTCTATTTCTAGCTTTTGCAGTGGCAAAGGTATATTTGCATTTGCCACAAGAGTCATACATCGATTTTTTGTTTTCTTTAGTCGTTGTGGCATCCATCTTTCTTTCTTACCGAATAGTGAAAGATGGTTCGAAGTTCGAAATAGTAGATGAGGAAATCATATAACAAAGTCTATCAACAGGACCTCGCTACTAATTTCAATATAGCTTCTAAATTCAGGGGTATTTGGGAGAATAAAATCACTGTTAATGACCGGGTAATTATTGTTTCCCGGTCATTATTCTCGACTGAAATTCGATTTTTTATGATTAGAAAATGAAGTCATTTCATTAAAATCCCTTCTAGAGTTTTTTTAAAACGAAAGTATGTCTCTCACAGAATTGAAGAAACTTGTACCACCTCCAAAGAAGCCATTTGAAGTAAGAACGCTTGATGAATGGAAGCAAGTTGAGGAAAAACTCAACCTCAAACTTCCAAGAGACTATCGAGAGTTTATCTTTTCCTATGGTAGTGGCCTCTTTGCCGGATTCTATCGTATCTATAATCCGTTTGCGAAATCTGAATACACATCTTTATTTAAATGCGTTAATACCATTTGTAACCAGGATCGAAGATCACAAAGGGTATTTCCAGATCGCTTTCCATATCCATTTTATCCGGAACCCAATGGGCTTGTGCCATGGGGTAATGATGAAAACGGAAATGACTACTTCTGGCTTTCCGAGGGCCCCCCAACCAAATGGCAAGTAGTTCAAATGGAAAATAGAGGCTCGGGAATGAAGATTCAACCATTCACAATGACTGGTTTTCTTGTCAACATATTAAAAAAGAAAATTGAGGCCTTAGCAGGTGATTATCCATGTAAACAACACTATGTCTTTGAACCTTGGGGGCCTTCAGTAAGATAATCTTAAACGTTGAAGGCTGAAAAGTGTCCGGTAAATGGGTGGGCTTTTCAACAAGCCCGGTGATTTACCAGACACTTTAAAATAATAACTAAGCCTGTATCTCGATTTCCCAACCATTGTCGATTAGAGAATTTTCTATTTTTTTCAATGAGTCGAGATCTTCAAATGTCGGATAATCACTTTCTAATCGCAACAAAACGGTATCGCTCTCGCGCCATAGACGAGATTCGATTTTGAATTTGCAGTCATCGTTGGACAAATAAATAACGTCACCCCTAGAGGGGTATCCTGGAAGTAAAACGCTTTTTCGAGCAAAAAAATTTCCAGAGTTTGGTTCTTTACAAGATAATAAAAGTTCTAATGCAACTTCATTCATAATACTTGCCTTTGCAGTGGTTAACAGAAACAAAAAATTCATTTTAGCATTAGGTTTCAGAAATGATACTAAATGATATGCCTTAATAAGCTATCGCTTCTGTTTTCAAAGTGTTCGGTGCCGACCTTTTTTATTTCCACCAAAAATGATTTTCGGCTATTAGTGATTTACCGGATACGTTCTTTCTCGCTATTTCATCTTGACAACATAGATTTATACTAAACTAAGAGTATGAGTCAGGATTTTAAGAATAGCATCATATACTATAACTGGCAGAGTTAGATGAAGGAGTCAGATCATGTTTACAAAGTACTTAACTGCGAATGGCTGGACTGAAACTACTAAATCAGTTCATTACACGAAGATTCATTGGCAAATAATTTTTGATACGAGTTCATGGATTGAAGTCGGTACGAAGAACAACACTAGGATATTCGATATGCCCGTTCCAAAATCTAATGACTATGAAAGTGTTTTAAGCCACATTGAACAAGTCTGTGAAGCAGATGATCAACTCCACAATTGATATTTGATAAAGGCTAAGTATTTTTATCTCATAATTTGTAACAGCGGAAGTGTCTGGCAAATATCTATTTACCAGAGACTATTTTAGAGGATATCGTTTGAAACACATTTAAAAACGTTTGAGTATATCGAACGAGGGCAAATGTAACGACTAAGTTATCTATTTGAACGGTGAAACAATGAAGTAGAGCGCCACGAACACACTAATAGCGTGTAACCCAAGTCCACACAGGAATGCTGCTATTCGTCTCCGCCAAGGAATAAATGAAATCAGAAATGTGAGAATGCAAGAGATTGACGTGGATATTGTGATGAAAAGTATGGATATCAACAATACCGATGGCCCGGCAATCATAAGGATGTATGCGTCGGGGTTTCCAGAGGCGGGGGCATTGCCTTTGCTCATAACCGTAATGACGAAAAGTGCCAAAATCGCAGTTGATACTGCCCCCACAACAGCTAGCGTGGCAAGTGGCAGGTAAAAGCAGAACTTCCGACGAGCTGAGGGAGAAAGCACAGTTTTGGAGTAATTCTCATTCATGTATCACTCGGCGATCACATAAGCTGGAGAACTATTGATAGATAGAATTTAATCCTATCTAAACCTGTCAGAATTTCAATCTATATTAGCAATTGGCTCTCTATTGACTCTTGGCATACTTGCCGGTCAACAGACGTGTCCTGCTTTGCAGCAATGAGAACTGTTATTCAAAATCTTGATTTAACTCAGGGCCAGGGCCACTATGGTTGGATCTATCGCTGGTCACGCAGAACACTCGATTGTCGTACGGATCGGTGGAGATTGAACACGTTTGTAGACCCAATACAGCGAACCAGCTAACGCCAAGACTCCTATTGCGATGACTCCGGTTGGCCCGAGGGCGCCCAGCACTTTGGCGATGATGAGCTTTAACCCACCTCGACGACCGGAAGTATCGATTTCATTACCAGATGCGACATCATTAGCCAACACAAAGAATAAGATTGTCCCGCCAATGATTCCCAGCGAGGTCAGGCCTGGTCCGATAATGGCCTGAATCACTGGAATCGGCTCCTCGGATTCTTTCGCACTGGGGATAGCAGAAGCCATCGAACGCATTAGTGCGATTTGTTCATCGTGACTCTCCATCGCAACTACATGTTTCTTTTCGGCTCCGTCTTTAGAATACCAGACTTTAACGAAATCATCGTGCTGAGCGGTTGTCATTTTCGTCACCGAATCAACCGGAATGATGATCGCCTTGTCGCCTAATGCGTCGACCACCGGTCCACCGTCCGAAATCGACTTAATCGCCGTTTGAGCTACTTTTTTGCTAACGTCTTCTAGCAGATACAACGCATTTTCATGCAATACTGCCACATATTGTTTGGACTCACGATCAGTAACGTAAATCTGAGGGCCAGTGGATTCGTTTGTCATTCTGTGAATTCCTGAGAGGCGATGAGAAAACAGCAGTGAGCATAGAATTGCATGATAATCGGTGCAGTAAATCAAACTATCTTTTCATAATTTGCAAGTCAAGCAAAATTTTCAGAGTTTCTTAGAAATTCGGTTTACCTGACTTGCTTCCTTTAACGAAGAAAAAGTTGTCAGGAACCTTTTAATTCTGTCGGACTGTAAGGTTTGTCCGCAAGCGTCAACCTGTCCAGCGCGAACACGCAGCAGTTCTCCTCGGCGTTTTGTTCAGCGCAGCCCTGATCAGGATGTCTTTGAAGAAGTACTGACACGCATGCGCGATCCCGTGTTCCGCCAGAAGCTGTCGGAGCGAATGTGGAAGAGCGAAGGGTTATTTGCCGAGGCCAAACAAAACCACGGTTTGTCGCGGGCGAGTCAAGGTACAAATCCAAGCCTATCTGATTGCAACCGCTCAGAATCTGAAGCGGTTGGTGAAGGCGTTTTGTTTTTTGCTGTTTGCGCGGTGGTCATGCCGAAGAATGACCGCTACCCACTCTCTCCATATTCTCAGATAGTCGGCTTTTTCAACACGCCCGTAATTTTAACAGACACTTTTGCGAATTGATTTACTTTGAAATATTAAATTCATAATTATTTTGAACCTTACAGCAATCGATACGTTAAATGAAATACTGCTGATATTTGGATTGCTAAATACTCAAAATAAAATTTTCCTCAGCTAATCTCAACGAGTTCTGCTCTGTGTATAATGAGAAGGTTCTTCACGTCAAAACCCAAACTTACTTGGTCCGTTCTACGATGGGGATATACTCGGCGTTTATGGGCACAACTCGGGGCCTAAGTGAAAAATCCCGACAAAATCCTGCTTTTGTACTTGCGATTGTCTATTCTCTGCTTGGTCTTTTCTAATAACAACTAGGAGAATCCTTGTTGATGAACGCTCCCCGAATTTTTGGCATACTGTCACTCCTCTATGGAGCTACTCTCGCCATAGCAACATATGCTGTAAGACTTCCCTTATTCCAGTTTCTACAAACTGAGAATGCATTTGTTACCATATTTTTCGGAGCTGTTTTTTTCTATTTACCGTTTATCTTAACCTATACACAACTAGGGTTGAATTCCGATGGAGAACCTTCTTTTGAGACGCAAGATCGACGGGAACGATTTGCCAAGGCATGTCCCTTATGGAGTATAACCTGGAAATACTCCTACGGTTTCATTGGCGTCTCTTGGGCTGCATTTATGTTTCTGGGTAACGCGATTAATCCGTTTCTCGCATTCTTAGCCGGCATCAGTATTATGAGCGGCATGTGGTTCGTCTTTGCTTATCCTGTAGCAAAAAAACTGTTCGACTGAAAACAGTTTCGTAAGATTGTTCGAGTCTTAAGAAATCACCCTTTTAAGAGATGCTCATCAAAATACTCTCCGGATAACGGATATTACCCAGTTATTTATTTCTTCAGTTTTACGAGGGTGTGAAGCTCCTTGTTGACAGGGTGATTCAAAAAAGTACGATATTTAGGTGTCTTGAACTAACCCTTATTACAAACCTGTGTCAGCTCTTGTGGTATTATATTTGAGCACATAGACAATTTTTGCACGTTTTGATGCCTTATGAGCGTCATATACAGTAATGGCAAGTGAATAATAAATTCTGCAGCAAGGAAGAATTCAATGGCATTTGAAAAATTCGATCCCAACGACGAAGAATCGTTCGACAAGATGCGAGAATTCTTCAACCCATCGCAGGTGGACCAATCCGTGCGCCACGCTCTACAAATTTGCTGGATGATGCTCCCCAATGACAAACGCAATGTCGACGAATTAGAACGTCAATTCCGTCGCATTGTCGACCGCGCATTGAAAGACACGTGCGAGGATGATCAAGCGTTTGGAAAATCTTAATACCAAATAGATCGAATTGAACGATCCGTGGACCGGGAAACGATTTTTTATTGGTCACTTTCTTTGGCAAGATCTCAATACTAATAAAGTGTCCGGTAAATAATGATTTACTACCCAACATTTTAAACCGAGTTAAGAAAGTCGAGCCAATTATGATGCAAACTAAGAGGAAGTTTTGCATTTGATGGATAATCTGTTAAGCTGATAAATTCGAATTGAGGAATATTCCTTTAGATGTATTTTCCGGAAGGCTTGATGTTGGATCCTAATCATCCGCAAGTTTCAACCTTATCATTGTTTGGATACATGATTACGATTTTGTCGTGGGAATTCGAACTTGGACTCGCAGCCCTGCTAATTTTTTCGAACAAGAAACCGGGATTCGCCACCCTTTCATTGCTTTTAATATTGTCTGGCAGCATGACAGTATTTTTGATCGTTCGCGGAAAACGTGACTTTGCTCGGTTGCGATTTACCAAAGGGCGAATTGAGTTGAGTGGAATTCAGGCAACAATGGTCACTGTTTTTGTGGTTTTGTTTGGCGGAACACTTGGCTTGATTGCGATGAATATTGTGAACCAATAGATATCCACTAAGAATATGCTCAATCAAATCTAACAAGAATCCTCTTTCTTCTATTTGTCCGGGTAATAGTCTGGCACGTTGAAATACTGATATTGATTTGGTTAGCAACGATTGCACTTGGCATTATTTTGCATTTATCAACGATTGGTTTGCGCACTCGAACACCTAAAGGATATCAAACGTTTGGTGATATAACAAAACGAATGGTTGGTCTAACGATTGCGACGAATCCACCCACGCAAACAGATTATGACTTCGTATTTTCGATCGTCAAAGAGATTGTCATCGACCAGCTAGGTGTAGATGATGATGAAATTGTTCCCACCGCCAGGTTTATCCAAGATCTTGGAGTGGGATAACAATGTGGTTTTAGACATTCTCGTGACTTTGTCTTATTAAGTCTAGTTTTATGGATTGACGTTAAAAACTGCTGTTTTAAGAGACATTCATTTTGAATGATGTCCGGCAAATATCTATTTACCGGAAACTTTTTTAGAGGGAGTCTTTTAAAATGCATTTGAGAAAACGTTTGAGTATGTCGTATGAGGGCAAGAGCAACATCACCGATCACGGGGCGACGACGGATGATCTTCATTTTGGGTCCGCCCGCCCTCGCTGCTCCCGTGCTTCGTGGCTCGCCATTGAGTGAGACCTGCGGCGATCCAGAAAATGGCCAACACGGGCACAGCATAGATTCCGATAAACAGAAAGGCTATAGGTGACTGAGGGTCAGGATTGATGTAGAAGGCTTGCGCATAAATATAGCCGAACCACAGAGCGTATACTACAGAACTGATCGTCAACATTGTTTGTGCGCGCGTGGAGAGCAACACGCAGGAGAGCACTGCGGTAACCGCAAGTGGACCAAATGCGAATGGCACGAAGAAAAGCCCTGCGTAGGGGGGATTCGATTGCGAACACAGAAGGAGTGTTCCTATTGTCACGACTAAGGCCGTGGTAATAAACGCTATGCCCAACTTGAAGCGATGCTTTTCAGCATTCGACTTGGTTCCAGATGGTGTATTGGGGTTTTCCATTTGCATAACTGTGTGCCAATCCGATTATTAGATCGCGCGCTCGTGAACATTATGATTCAACAGTGCTAGTGTGACGAACCAGGCAGCGAACAATTGATAGACGGAATTTTTACTCTATCTCAATTTATCAAAATTCGTGATAAATTTTTACCCTCCTTCGTTTAATTTGTGAGCGCAATTTATCACTTGGCAAACCTGATGAGCGATCTATAGTTACCATGCAATAGCGAATACTTTAGAAAGCGGAGTTCAATCATCGACGATCTGGAAATATTCAAGTTAGGCGTAATTGTATTTGCGATTGTGTTCATAGCGGCTTTCTGTTTGGCTATATCGACAGACAACTCAAGCAATTAGCTGGGAATTTCTGGGTTAACTCATTCACATAAAGGGTACAGGGTATTGTGAAACGAAGAAAATTAGGAAAACTGTTGTTTGTTTTTGCTGCATTCATCTCTTTTGTTTTTTCAGTGGCATTGTGGTTTAGTGGGCAGAGAGAAGAAGGTCTATTCGTTGGGATTTGGGTTCCCTCTATCCTTGCCTTTGGATGCCTCATGCTTCAAGGTAAAGGTGAAGCTTAATGACTACGATCGGAATTTTCTTGCTCGGTATTTTCGTAACCGGTCTGACGTTTACCGCTGTGATCTTAGTAGGACTTCAGGAAGCCGCTGATGATTCGAATGTTCAAGTCGAAGATACAACTGAGATTTAAAAAAATAAACCCTCATAACCTCGAAGTGATTTACAGGGTCAGATCCCATAATGTCTCGATTTGCAATAGGCTCTGAATAGCCCGATCACAGCACCCAAATCAAAACTCACCGATGGTCGCACCATCGGCCCGGGCACTGAGGTTTTTCCAGACGGTCGCATCAATGGAATCGCCGACGCTGCGGCTTGAACCGTCAAGCAGTAACACATTCACAACGCCCGGGTGATAGCTTCGCGAAGTGACCGCTGCGTACGTTGGTCCCGTGCAGGTTCAAGTCGGTTTATTTTCACGACACGATGTATAATCGATGTCAAAAGTTGTTCCGCTGTCGGCGTGAGCCACCACCATGTTCGGCTTAAACGTCGTCGTAAATCCGGTCTGATGAACGCGACCGTCCACCCACTCCATATGACCTGTGGGCTGAAATTCGCCTCCCAGCGCGCTGATGCCCGATGGCGCCGGGGGAGCCGGTCCGCCACCACTGCCATCCCGCAGATAACGTGTGAATGCTTTGACTTCGTATGCGGGGAGAGTATTGCTCAGTCCATCGGCACGTCTCGTCTGCTTTACTTGACGCTGCGCCGGTTAAAATACACACCAAAAGCTCGCAGAGCAACTTACCGATTTCCACAATCACTCAATGTCCAGATCTGAAAAGCAGATAGCGAGAGCAACTGCCGGGCCGAACAGCATTGTACCTGACCCCTTTTGTGCCCCTCTACAGAGCATTCCTGGTACCTTTTCTATCTAGAGTTGTTTACGAAAACGAACATTTTTGCAGTTGAAAAATATCGAGACACGATTCAATAAATGATTAATTGTAACATGCTTCGACAACTCTACTTATAGTTCGTCTCAATAAATTGATCTTACGGGGCTATGCATCATTAGATACTGAGGTTTTCTCGTTCTGTACATTTTGGTAAAATTCTCTCCCTCTCTCTTCTCATCATTCTCTTCTCACAAACCAATCCAATGCGATCTTACACAGGATTGATCATAATCCTGATTGTCATTCTGGTCCCCATTAGCGGGTGGGCACAGGACAACCTGTTTTCCGACCCGGAGTTAGCGATTGCGCATAGTACAATCGACAGTAGCCAGCAAGTAATACAAACGGAATTTGTACCACCTGCTCCTGCAGTGGAAAACAGGGACTCAGTAGCACAGCCTGTGCCACAATTTGGAGAAACTGGTTATGTCAATCTTGATCAAGTCGATGAACAACGATTCGTGGGACCTTACACAACCCGGTCACTTGCCTATGAAAATCTTGGGCTCAATCTCTATGCCCCTCCTGCATTCAAGGGAGGCTTGATTGTATTTGGTCCCAATGTCGCAATGAAGTTTGGTGGCTTCGTGAAAGCGGATTTTATACACGACTTCAATCCTATTGACTCGACCGACTCTTTTATTACGACCGACATACCGGTCGGCGCACCGCCCCGCACAAATACACGATTTCACGCCAGACAATCTCGTTTGAGTTTTGACACCCGCTGGATCTCTGATGAGCAAGTGATTCGAATTTATGTAGAAGGTGATTTTTTCAGTGAAGACGATCAGTTTCGCCTTCGGCATGCCTATGGCGAAGTGGGTTCTTTACTGGTAGGACAGACATGGACCACATTTACTGATGTGGCAGCCGCGCCTGCAACTCTTGATTTCGAAGGCTCTGTGTCCAACGTCAATCGGCGACAAGCACAAGCCAGGTGGACCCAAACGATTTTTCATGATGACTTAAGTTTGGCGCTAGCAGTCGAAGACACACGATTCATTATTGACACGCCCACTGGAATCACAGGAGAACCACGAAACCCCTCACCTGACTTCGTTGGGCATCTACGCCTGTTGCGGGAGCGGGGCCAGTTTCAGGCAGCGGGCCTTTATCGCATCGTAGGTTTCCAGCCAACAGGACAAGCAGTGATTACCGGCCCCGCCTGGGGATTCAACTTTACGGGAGTTTACCTGCTTTCGGATTCAACCAAAGCGTATTCACAAATCGTGTTTGGTGAAGGTATTGGCAGTTACCGCGATCTTCCAGACGCCGCCCCCACTGCCACAGATCGTAGCGGATTGCTGTCTCTCTTTGGTTGGATGGTCGGTATGACACATGACTGGAACGAGGACCTGAGTTCAAACTTCACCTATGCTGAAAACAGTTTGGGTACAACTCCCTTTCAAGATCCGAACGATGTAGACGAGACCACTTATCTGGCCGCTAATTTAATCTGGTCCCCCTTAGAACGCGTCCAGGTCGGCGTCGAATACCTCTACGGTATACGTAAAAACGTGAATGGTGCCACGGGAGACGCTCATCGAATTCAAGCTTCGTTTATTTTCGATTTGCCTTGAAGTGCACTTCATTCAATTCAGTATACACTCCAATCTGCATTGCGGCTGACATTACATTCGAAGGTCAGCTTGATGTAACTTGGTAGGATCTGTCTAGGTCTCTATGCAGAGAAATCAAGTTCCAGGCTGTATCTACTGCAAGAATGGTAGTCCAAGAAAAAACTTTATGATCAAAGCGTTAAGGAGATCAACAAAGAAAGCACCAACCAAAGGAATCACAAGAAACGCTTTGAACGATGGTCCGTACTTTGCAGTGATCGCATTCATATTGGCGATTGCCACTGGAGTCGCTCCCATACCCAGACCGCAAAAACCACCACTGATGACAGCTGCATCATAGTCTTTCCCCATGACACGAAACACGACTAGTACTGCAAAAAGTGTGATTACCAGGACCTGCACATTCAGGACGATGAACATCATCCCGAATGCACTCGCGAATGAAGAGAGATCCATACTCATCAGACTCATGGCAAGAAAAAGTTGTAAGGCAACCTCACCAACCATGTCAAAGTCGCCACCATTAAGCGGTTTTTGAAACTTGTCTGCTAAATTAGTCACGAAGATTCCGACCATCATCGCGGTGAGAAAACCAGGCAGCTTGATGTTATTCGAAAAAAACCAGTAGTTTACGAGTTCGCCAAATGACAGGCAAATGGCAACTATGAACAATACACCGAACGCACGATGAAGTTTGAAAGGATTATCCTGCGCTTGATCAGAGGATGTGTCGCCAGGAAGCTCCGAGGTGGAAGGGGATAATTTGTATCGTTTGATGAGTTGCTCAGCAACAGGGCCGCCGATAATACCACCGGCGATAAGACCAAATGTAGCAAAGGCAATTCCAACCACCTCGGCATTCTTCAGACCAGCCGCTACTGCTTCTTGACCCCAAGCGATTGCGGTACCATGGCCGCCTGCTAGCGAGACGCTACCTGCAAAGAGACCATACCCCGGCGCCACGTCAAAGCTCCATGCAAGCAAAACCCCCGTTATGTTCTGGACGACAAGAAATACAGCCGCACAGATAACGAGAATGCCAAGTGATTTCCCGCCTGCCTTGAGCCGAGAAAGCTTCGCGGAGATACCTATTGTCGTGAAGAACACCATCAGTAGAGTATCGCGAAGCGTCATATCGAAGGTGATTTCTGGACCACCAGCACCGGCAATGATTGCCACAATAATACTGCAGAGCAAACCGCCCGTCACAGCGACAGGAATACTATATTTTTTCAAAATAGCGACCTTGCTTGTGATCATATCTCCCACCCAAAGCACGAAGATCGCCACGAGCACAATGTCAGAACCTTCAATGACGATTGTATTCATAATACTCTTACTCAAAATAACTGCTATGTATTTGTTTTGGTCTGCAACCTGGTACTGGAAACTATCAGAAATGACGGTGCTGCTCGCTGCACCTCAAACTGAAAACGCATTTCTGTGTAAAGCTCCCAGTCAAGGCTGAAAAGCAAAGGAGACGAGGATTCAAACAGTAAACAGGGAACCTATTTGTCGTCCACATACTGATTTGAATCGGCAACCATGTCAAGTAGCTCTTTGAGTACTCATCCTAAATGCGGATAAAAAGGTGTCCCGGATGAAAAGGTGTCAGGAAGGAATCTTTTAGTTGATTCGCAATTCAATCGCGTTAAAATTTTCGATTACGGGAAGACCTAAACGCGCGGCTCAAGCTGGTTTCATTTATCATTCACTCAATCAGACGAATGCTCGGATGACGATTTTCGAGAGTGATGAAGACTATGCCGCCTTATTTGATGATCGCCTTGAACTGTTTACTTTGAACTCATTTCACTTCCCTCGACTGGATACTCGAACGTTGCAGGTGACGGTCATATTATGAATTCTAATCGTGAATTTTATTGTGGCAGCATATGAGATTTTGGTTTAATAACGAGTAGAGTAACGCCTTTATGGTATCTTTTCGGGCGTAGATAAAACGACCCGAATCTAGACCAACCTTTGAGGAACTGTGACTTGTGAGTGAATGTAAAGATGAAGTCTTCGCGAAATGGTGGCCACTCACTCAATCCTTGACACTCGTTCGTGCGCCATGCCGTCGCGTAGCCAGAGCGATGAAGGCGGAAGCGAAGCGTGCGCATCATTCAACAGGAGCCGTCTACGAATTCGGGGAGGATTTAAGGGTTCAGCCCCCATATTGTCTCGACTTGCAATAGACTCTGAATAGCCCGCCCACAGCACCCAAATCAAAACTCACCGATGGTCGCACCGTCGGCCCGGGCACTGAGGTTTTTCCAGACGGTAGCGTCAATGGAATCACCGACGCTGCGGCTTGAACCGTCAAGCAGTAACACATTCACAACGCCCGGGTGATAGCTTCGCGAAGTGACCGCTGCGTACGTTGGTCCCGTGCAGGTTGAAGTCGGTTTATCTTCACGACACGAGGTATAGTCGATATCAAAAGTTGTTCCGCTGTCGGCGTGAGCCACCACAGTGTTCGGCGTAAACGTCGTCGTAAATCCGGTCTGATGAACGCGACCGTCCACCCACTCCGTATGACCTGTAGGCTGAAATTCACCTCCCAGCGCGCTGATGCCCGATGGCGCCGGGGGAGCCGGTCCGCCGCCACTGCCATCTCGCAGATAACGTGTGAATGCTTTGACTTCGGATGCAGCAAGAGTATTACTCAGTCCGTCGGTGACCTCGGCTGGCGCGAAGGCCGAATTCGGAGTGAATGCCCCGTCGCCGGCTTTCTGCGTTGCGTTGTCCCAAACCTGCCATGTTCCGAAGTTGAAGCCGTAGTTGACTGGATAGTCAGTAGGGTTTCCACTGTCGTCGGTTCGAACACGGTCCTGAATCTCGCTCGGACACAGGTACGGTGCCACGCGAGTTTTCCGAACGGCGATGGTGGCACTGTCACCGCTTCCGTGCGTGTCCGCGAAGTCGATCAGAGATGCGAGATTCGCCTGCTCAAGATGAGGCAGCAGTCGCGCGTGAACCGACCATTCGCCGCCATCTGTTGCAAGGTCCGCACAGAATCCTGGCGGAAACCGTAAATGAGTGGACTGATAGTTATGCAATGCCAGCCCGATTTGTTTCAGATTATTCTTACACTGCGTTCGCCGGGCCGCCTCGCGTGCATTCTGCACGGCTGGCAGAATCAACGCGATCAGGATAGCGATGATCGCCATGACGACCAGAAATTCGATCAGTGTAAACCCGCGAGTTCGATTACCATTAATCATCCTGTTTGCTCCCCAAACTCAACATTGTAGGGGCATGAGGATCTCTGAGCAACACTCATGATTTAAGGTGTCTAAAACTTTTTCTTCACATGGAATTTCTATTTGGGAAAAGACTGCTTCTCAGATCAGCCTGATACAAGAGTTGGAACCTGAATATTCAAAGTCCGCGACATTTAATATTCTCCAATCACTTCGCTCCCAGCCCGGGTGCCGAGGCCGTTGTAAATCGAGGCGTCGATATTTTCGCTGATGGCACGAACAGCTCCGTCACAGAGAACAAAGTGGCAAATTCCTTCATGAGGAGCGGAAAGCCCTTTATCATCACCATCGATTTGATTGGGACGAAATTGAGTTTCAAACAAAACCATATGCCCATGATCGTCTGCATAATCGGTGACTTCCCGAACAGCAGCAGGCCAGGCATTTTCAAAGGCTGAATGCCCTCCGGCACTTGGGTTGCTGGTGGGAAGTGGGCCATTTGTTCTCTCGCCTAATGCGAGTGTATTTGAGAGACCATCAGCAATATCACGAACACGAGTACTGCTATTGCGATAAAAAACGCCTCTACTTTGAAGTGGTGTATCATCAAGATTCACTGTGGCATTGGAAGGCCCCCAGTTGGCGGCATAGCTGGCTGCCGCGTATTGTTCAATCGGAGTGACTGAATCATCCCGGACCACATAAGCACCGGCGGAATAAGGGTCAGAAGGACATAGAAAGATAGGAAGATGCTGTTCCCGAGGCACAAGGTTCACCGCATCCCATACAGGAACATGGGAATCAAATTGTTGATACAGACTTGCCTGTTCGAGTTGTGGAAGAATCATCGATCCCCAGGCAAGACCTGCATGATTGGCTATTGCCGCTGGCGATCCGGCGGGACCAGGCTTGTGAATATACCCTGGCGGAAAAACGCGGTGAGCCGACTCATAGTTATGGAACGCCAACCCAATTTGTCTCATGTTATTTTTACAAGCTGCACGGCGGGCTGCTTCGCGCGCCTGTTGAACGGCGGGTAATAATAAGGCGATTAGTACTGAAATCACAGCAATGACTACCAGCAATTCAATGATGGTAAATCCACTTCTTTTAATGCTTTGATTTTTAACAAACATTTGAATTCTTTCGTGATATTTAAAACGGCTAAGGCAAATTTATCTTACGGTTGATTCCGAAATTCAGTTCGACATCGTCCATAGACTTTCTCGACATAGACAATTAATGATTTCGCTTCTTGAAATTTTCCTGTCGCGATATGATTTTCCAAAGTGTCAAGGCTATAAAGGACCTCATCAACGCACTCGCGGCGTTTTGCTGAAACCTCTCCGGTGCGAATCAACACACTGGTTGTTAGCTTTCCAGCGTGTGTTCGCCATTGATTTAAACGACGCTTTGTTTCGGTGACATCTTCCTGTTTTACGGAATCGTAGACGTAGGTACGAATCGAATTCATGTCATCAAAAAGACTGTCAGCCGAAGGATAGAACAGATACAGACCCGCAATAGCAAGACTGATAACACAAAGGGTCCCAGCCGCAACAAGCTGAGTTGGTGAAAGGGCGGGATCCCACTTTGGATTCGTTAACTCATTCGATGCTTCAGATTCGTCTTGCTGATCTTCCAGTAAATGTTCGACACTAAGTCGCTTCCCGGATATTTTTAAAATAAGGCCTGCGAAAATAATGATCAGCAATAGCCCCAACCCGTAGGCTTCATCAGTACGAATGGTTTTAGAGACTTTTCTGATGACCCATACCAGGTTTGCCTGAGCTGATTCGACATTCGCCAACCGAGTAAACGGATCAAAGGCATGAGTATGATCGGTGGCAGTCGCATTACCGTGTATGAGCGTGCGATCGGCGGTGATGCCTATGACCAGGGTAGAGCCGATGAGAAGTGATACGAATAACATTAACGGTTTCAGACCATAGTCGCGTCGAAGCCAGTTCGCCACTCCCACATTCGCACCCGCCCCAAGAAGGATCAGAGCAAAAGCAGCACCCAGCGAATAACCATCCTGGACGATGTGACCAAAGTGCATCATCACTTCTGTCGGAGTGACATAAACGGGAATGGCAACCAGTCCCATAATAATTGGTGCCAGGGCATTGTCGCGTGTCAAACCGGTCTGTAAAACCCCATGCGGTAAAAAGGCCCCGAGGAACCCAACAGCCAGGAGTGCCAACCCATAGTCAATAAAAACAGGTCCTACAAATCCTCTTGCTGCCGTATCGCCCACCACGAGCAAACGGTTTACACTATCGCGTGGCGCTCGTTCGATCTGTTCCGGCTCAACATCCTGATTGTCTGCGATCACTCGATTCCAAATGAGTCCGATGCCAACCGAAACGACAAACGTGCCGACACCAAAATAGACCAACATAATGGGCGTAATATGACTGAGTCCATATATAATCGATACAGGATTGAGAACGGGAGCGACAAGGACAAAACTGAGTACCGTTCCGCTGGGAACTCCTGCCCGACGCAGTTCTCGTGCGACAGGTAATGCTCCCAATGAGCAAATCGGTAACAAGATTCCAAGGGCCCACGCACGAAAGGGTCCCGTCCAATGACCGACGCCCAGAATCTTGCGGGTGCGATCGGCCCCCACCATTCCACGAAGGATTCCTGCCGCGAATACCCCTGCCACCAGAAACGGTGCTGCGGCAACCATCGCTTCAGCAACACGAAGCACACCACTCCAAAATGTCGTGTTGAAATCGGTGAGAAATCCCGTGTAACCGGGACCATCGGCAATTAAAAACCTGTGTTTCACTTTGCCTTCTCCGGCTGAGTTGAATCCGGCTCTGAATCAGTTGTTTGACTTTCCTTGTTCTCCTTGCTCTCATTATTCTGATCAACAGTGAAACTAAAATTGAGACGCTCTCCCCCCAGGGTGATCTTGGGAATCACAATCAGCAGCTTCTGGCTCTCACTGAATTTATCCGGAATGGTCGCAACAAACGTTGAAGATGGACTTTTATCGTTTTGGGAAGCGAATACAAGTTCACTCGCTCGAATCGGCTCTCCGTTGACCTCATTAATCAACGAGACGATCTCTTTCTCTTCGACTGGATAACTTTTAGACTTACCGTCAGAAGATTCCGTTAACAGGTGAAAGGTAATGACTCCATCCATCACAGGCATGACTTCTCCATGGTAATGCGTTTCTCCTCCTTTGTGATGTGAATGTCCTATTGAAGTAATTTTCCCACCGAACAGCGGCTCACCATGTCGGTGACTGTGGGAGTGAGGATGAGTATGAGAGCCTTCGAACCCGTCCTGATGTTCGTGCTCATGTTCACTGCCTTCCCCATGCGCGTGTTTGTGCGTGTGATCGAAGTCCTCATGCATGTCAGTGGTAACCGCAGGAGTTCCAGACTCTTCACAGCCAACAGCGAGAACAACGATAGCAAACAATAAAAATGGTATTGATAAATAAGAATTAGGACCGTTCATTCTGCAAGTCTTTCATCTTGAGGTGCCAATTGTTACCCCAGGAAAATCAGTATTGTATGTTACTGAGCTGGGACTTCATATTTCGGAACGCTGGTTGATTCCATGATTCCCTCGATGACCGGTATGGAATCTTCGTGATCAACGCCCAGCCTGACATCCAAAACAGGAACTGCGGTCTCAATAAAATCGTCCGGAATCACATATTGTCTCTGGTTAAGAAACGCACGCGCCTGAGCAATTCTCTGCCACATTAATAAACCCCGAGGACTCAAACCCAGAGAGATTTCCGGATGATTTCTGGTAGCCTGTCCAAGTTTGATCAAATATTTTTGGACGGAACTAATTACGGGAAGTGAAGCCACCTGTTTCTGAATGCGAAATAGCTGTGATTCTTCAAATAAAGGTTCGCAATCGCTGTCGGATTCTGACTTGTCATCAATGGCATTCTCAAGCATCTTCAATTCATCCGTTTCGCCCGGATAGCCAATACTCAGTTTCATTGAGAAACGGTCAAGCTGAGCTTCAGGTAATGGATAGGTGCCATGTTGATCGATCGGGTTCTGGGTTGCGATGACAAAATAATTCTGTGCGAGTTCATAGCGCACTGCATCCACAGTCACTTGTCTTTCCGCCATCGCCTCCAGCAAGGCACTTTGTGTCCTTGGCGTGGCCCGATTGATTTCATCAGCGAGCATCACGTCAGAGAAAACGGGACCGGTGCGAAACTCAAACTCATGTGTTTTCTGATTAAAGATATTGAACCCGGTAATGTCGCTCGGCAATAAATCGGGAGTACACTGAACCCGCGCAAATTTACCTCCAATGGAACTGGCTAATGCTTTGGCTAACATTGTTTTGCCAAGACCGGGGCGATCTTCAATTAATAAGTGACCTCGAGCCAACAGACATACAATCACGTGATCAACGACTTCCGCTTTCCCTTTTAGCGCGTGGTTGAGAGTTTCACGAAGCCGGTTAATACAACCAAACTCCTGATCCAAATTAGTTTGTGAATCTGTACTCATCATCGCTGACATTGCAACACTCGATCAAATTGAAAAAATCAATAATAAAATAAAATATTCAACATACCTGCTGTAAAGTCTCTCTCCCGCATTCACATTCAAGTTTTCTTCCAACGTGCTTCCCGGATGACTTGAAAACAACAATGTTTAATGTGATTGAGTTTTTCTTCAGATATATTTTTTGACGCATCCGGACAATAGGTCGCCCAGTTTGCATACGAAGAGAGTTCGTTTAATGACTGTGAACTCGCTGTAATATGTTCTGACGTTTGTTGAAACCATCGATTGATCGTAGTTGACTCCGGGCGTCGATAACCGGTCCACCGCATCCGTAATTCAATCAGCCATAGTGTACGGAGAACTAATTTTCTGATATCGCGGGGTTCAAAAACATAGAACCACCTTGTCAGGAGAATATCGGTGAAGACGAAACGAAAATGATACAAAATCGATCCGGAGGCAATCAGAGTCAGGCAAAGATAAAGATGTTTCCAGAACCAGAGCAGTCCCCCCACAACCGCATGATAAATCTTCTCAAACGTGGTAGGTGGTGGACCCAAAACCTCATAGCCTTGAGTCGGTTCTACCGTAAACCAGGAAGACGCACCAAGTCCCACTCTTACCTCTACCCAAAAGTGTACGTCGTCAGAATGAATGGGGGTATGATCCGAGGCCAGGTCATAATCATCCGGACTGGCATAAAAGCCACTCACCACTCTGGTGGAATACCCCAGAGACCTGAGCATCAATGCCGTTGATGTGGCAATCAGATAATCCGGACCCGCTTTTTGCTCAAACAAGAATTTTTCGAGTGGTAACCCCGTCTCTCCATTAAAGGCAATCGTTCGATCATGCTGAAATTGATCGCGATGGTATTGTTCAATTTTTCGGATTCGTTCCCAATCATTTTCAACGCCTGCAACAATCTCTTCGGCGAGTTTTTTTACTTTCTTGATGACAGATATTTCCGGTAACGCCAAGTGTTGTTTTCGATGCGAAGCCGTTCCATGTTTTACATCACGGTATTCAACCAGATCAGGATCAGGAAAATGGCTGATCAAACGAATGGGAACCAGCCGCGGTAACTCTTTTCGATCCAGTTTGACGACACTTTCCTGATGCCAGCCGAACATGTCCGTCCGATCGAGATAGTCAATATGAATTTCTTTCAAGTGAAGTGGCGCGGGAAGCTGATTGGACTTTAAATGATTATTTGTTATGACATGCAGCTCGTTACGACATTCCTGAAAAAGAGAACTGACATTGGTATTCACAACGATCCAAGGCTTCTCAAATCGTTCCTTCAGCGAGAAGCCTCCCTTGCGGTCTCTGATTAGTGGTTCGCTGTGCCATTTCACTCCATCGAAAATATCGTAAGTTTCCATACGAAGGTGTAAGGGAGTCCTGCCAGACACATACATCAATGCGTCTGATTTAAGCCCCTCGTTCGATTTTGTTTCTTCAGGTTTCTGCTTCCTGGCTGTGGAAAAATGGCGATTAATATTTTCCGATTCCGGAAGCTCTCTCTCTTCAATCTTCTGGTCCTGCATTATCAGACTAATGGCACGGTCGACATTTTTCGCCATTTCCCCGTCATCGTTGTAGGTGTCAAACATAATGTCATAGAGGCTGGGTTCGTCTGAAGATAGAAAGGGAGCATTTTCCACAGGCGCAAAACTACGAATGTCATGTTTTCCGGCCACGAGCAAATCGCCATCACCTAAGCCATCTCTCGCGTATTGATCTTTATACCCTTCGCCGCCAGAACTGGGCATGATTCCTTTAAACGCATGGACAATGGGATTATTTCCCGACATAAACAGAATCAGAAGTAAAACCAAGGCGAGACAGGACAAGATTCCATGTTTTCGCCATTGATGTTTTTCCAGTGTCGGAATCAGGTAAGCTCTGATGCTGTTCCAATAAGAATAAAAGAGCCAGAAAAAGCCAACAATCAATTCCAGACCAATCAGAACGATGATATCGCGGCTCGAATTCGTTGTTGCTGAAAAGATAATCAAAAACAGAGATCCCCAGATGGCAATCTTCTGATATCGTTTCCAGCAACCGGCGGCTGCCATCACCAATAAGGTATTTTTCACGCTGAACATCATGATGAGTTCAAATGGTCTGCCTTCTCCCCAAACAGCACGCTTAACCGGTTCCCATAGGAGGCTGAGCAACATGACCGCCAATAGGAGCGGAGAAATATACGCATCGTTTTTCATTTCTTTTGCCAGACGGACAAAATAGCGCATTCCCAACAGAACTACTGAAAGTTCAATCCCAAAATTGACCGCGATCCAGATTCGAGAATAACGTCCTTCCGCATCGGAGATTGAAAGCGCCAACGCCGCGATCAGAACCATTACGATAGTCGTGATGTGTAGAACGGGACTGGATAAAGCTGTATTCTCGTTATGTCGCATAACAGGCTTTCTTCCATCGATCGACAAACACTTTATTCCGGCTTTCTTCCGGATCGTTCAGCTTTAACCACGGTTCGCACTGGCAGGAAGAAGCGGCTTCCATTTCTTGCTCAAAATGATCATGAACGACAATAATTCTCTGATTGTGCTGAGCGTGACGAAAACTAAGGTGCTTTTCATACCCACGACTCGTGGTCACGACAATTTGAGAAAGCGATGAAACTTTGTGATGCAATGCGGAGTCATTGACGCCTTCCACAGGAACATGTGCCAAGGCATCAAACAGCTTCCTGAGTTCATAAGAATCATTCTCACAACGAAATAATTTGTCGCCAACAAGACATTCTACCCAGGCATGTTGTTGATGGAGAGACTCACAAATGCTGGCGGTAATTCTCAGAACGGCTTCCAAAGCAGCTCGATGCTCCGCTTTCGTTCCATAACTGGAAGGGTTGAGATCGGGAATCACTCTTAAAGCACAGACAGATGCGGCCTGCCGCTCGGTCACAATCATCTGTCCCTGCCTTGCCGTCTGAGCCCAGTGAACGCGCCGCAGGGAATCCCCAATGCGAAACTCCCTCGTGCCTGTCACATCTCCGAAATCACCGACGCGATTGGAAGCAAACCTGTCTTCGCTTGAGTTAACCTCTCTGATTTCCGGCATGGACGTCAGAGTCTGCACTTCAGGCCAGACAATCAATTTTGACTCCACGGAGAGTTCCCTTTTTTTTCGGTAGAGACCAAAGGGAAAAGCGGTTTCCAGAAAAGCGGTTTGTGTAGAATAAACCCCGCGTTTCTGCGGAGCAAAAGACCAGTTGAACTCACTCACTTTCCAGCCAGGGATGTATTCAATAGCAACTTCACATAAGTGGCCAGATTGCTCAGAGAAACGATGCCTGAGATAAACCCCCCAAGCCGGCCAGGGCCAGCGGTTTTTAACAATCAGTCGGGCGCCTACAGATTCACCGCATCGGACCCTGCGTTTATTGAATGTCACCTCGGCAACGATTCCGGACATACTGATCCAGGGCCAAACCACACCGCTTAAGACGACAAGCGAGATTGCTCCCGCAATGTAAAGAATGGCGGTATTCACAAGGATCCCGCAAATCAACGCTGTGAGAACACTGATCGCCAGGCACCAAAACGGGTTTTTCATCCAATAAACCCATTTATTGAACTGAGGACAAAAATCGTAATTCAGTGCTGAGACCAACGATTGACTTCGGAATTTCAATGAACCGACACTTTCTTCAATCTGACTTTTTTGATGACATAGTTTACCAGACGGAACTTCAGGGACGTTTACCCCCTAGGTTTGAGAGAAAAATGAGCGTAAAGCATATAAGAATTATTATTTACAGCCCAATAAACCAATTCAATATGCAATTACAATTAATATGCAATATTAATGCAATTTTATTTATAGTGTTTGGTTGTATCGGAGAATTATGGTTATTTGCCTAATATCAAAGAAGTTAGTCAATTCAAAGAGGTAGGGAAAACACAACGTTTTTCCGGACTGAAGTGTCTTTTGGTTGGGTTTGACGGTGCTTGAAGAGGGATGAGCAATGATGGTGATCTCCAGAAGACAACTGGAGACAATGATATCGTTCATGATTAACACGCAAGCCCATCATCCAAATTTTCCATGGTTTAGGATTCCCAGTTATATGGATATAATATACCTCAACGGGAGTATTTTGATGTTGAGTCTGGACTTTAGAAATACGAGCGTTAGGATGTTTTAGGGTTTGGCATTTAATATCGAAAGTCTGGATATGAGTCGAAAAATTGTGTCCCTCATCTTGATGCCCTGTGTACTGCTGATTCAGTCAGTTACTTTTGGCCATTCTCACGGAGGCAACCAGCCTGCGGGGCACAGCTTACGTCCACATATTCACGTAAGTCATCCCTCTGAAGATGGAATTCATCACCATTGCCCTAATGACCACAATCATAGCGATGAACATCATTCGGATCATGAAAAGCAAAATTCGACGCAATTTGAATCGCCTTTTGATCACGATTCATCTGCTGTCTATCTCAGCAATACGGATATGACTGTGGGTTCACGTTCCACTTTCGAGTCAGGAATGGTAGACCTCTTACAATGGGCTCCTCTCGGGTGGGATTCAGTCTGTGTCTTTTTGCAGAACACTGCAATGAGACAGTATGATTTTCAATGCGCGCCCCCTGATTCAGAATCACCGCTCTTTATCCGCCACCACGCTTATTTAATATAAGCATCTCATTATGCAGGTAGTACCAGTTATCAGCTTGGTATGCGCTGGACTCTGCTTTTGGCGTCGACCCCTTGCGCGATAAGTTTCATCGTTTCAATCTATCGTTTGTGGTCGGACAATTTCTCTTTTAATTCCTTAGTTCTTCGCAAGATGCGAGGGAGGTATTGATGTGTCCATTTTTTAATTCGGTTCTGCTTGGGACAGGGCTGATCCTTGAAGTCCTGTGGTCCTCAGCGCCTGTTCCTCCTTTACCTGTAAAGGAACAATCATGAAGAAACTTCTTCAAACAGTGAAACCCATCCTGACAATGGCTTTCGTAGCGGTACTGATCGCTACCGGGTATTTCACGCGTGACCATTGGTTGCCTCTATTACAACAGAACAGGACAGCCAGATCGGATCATGTTTCCACCACAAAAACAAAGCCAGGTGATACGAAAAGCTCAGCTTCCGAACAGATCATTCTATCAGATCAGGCCATTGCCAACTTGGGTTTGAAAGTGAAATCAATACAACCAGAGACCTATTGGAAAACGCTACAGGTTCCGGGAATGGTCATCGATCGACCAGGCCACAGTGACCGCGGTATTATTTCTCCCGTCGATGGTGTGGTTGAAAAAATGAATTATTTTCCAGGTGACACTGTTCACCCGGGAGATGTGCTCTACACGATTCGTATTCTTAGCGAGTCTTTGCAGCAGACCCAAACAAAACTGTTTAAAGATACGCAGGAAACCAAACTCGTAGAGTCAAAGAAGAAGCGTTTAGAGTCTGCAAAAGGGGCAATCCCCGGTTCCCGGATTATTGAAGTCGCCAATGAAATCACGCGACTTAAAGTTGCTATCAAGGGATATCAGCAGGAGTTGCTCAATCGGGAGTTTACACAGAAACAATTGAAAGAAATCGCTGCCGGTAATTTTGTGAAAGAGCTGAATATTCGCGTTCCCTCTCAAACTAATGAGTCCAGACCAATGGGAACTTCAGCAGTAATGCAGGCGACAGGTAAGGATGTAAAACCAGAATCCTCCCCCATCTTCGAAGTTCAGGAAAGTAAAGTTGACTTGGGCCAGCAGGTCAAAACGGGACAGATGCTGTGTCTACTCGCAAATCATCAGCTACTCTCAATAGAAGGTCGTGCTTTTCGAGACGAAATACCACTTCTAGAGCGAAGTATGAAAGCTGGCTGGCCTGTTGAGATCGACTTTCAAGAAAATGTGTTTACAGACTGGCTTCCCGTTAATCAAAATTTTCTCATTCAGCATCTGGCAAATGTCATTGATCCGGTTAACCGTACCTTTGCCTTCCGTATGCCGTTAGAGAATCAGTCTCGAGTAGTGAAACAAAATGGAAGGACCCAGGTACTTTGGCGATTTCGCCCTGGCCAAAAAGTCCGCATCTTGATTCGAACCAAAAAGCTTGAAAACGTATTCGTACTTCCTACGGATGCGGTTGCTCGTGACAATGCTGAAGCATTTGTATTTCTCCAGAATGTCAACACGTTTCAACGCAAGGCAGTTCGAGTCCTGGAACGAGATCGACGCTATACCGTCATTGCCAATGATGGATCACTCATCCCCGGTTCTTTTGTTGTACAGAGTTCTGCCGAACAGTTGAATCGAATGCTGAAATCGTCATCGGGAAATGACTTACCAGAAGGCTACCACATTCATGCGGATGGCAGCCTCCATAAGAACGAAGACGAAGGGAAATAGGGGAATATCGTGCTTAACTCTATCATCCGACTCTCACTGACTCATCGGACACTGGTTCTTGCAGCCTGTGTTGTTGTCCTGGCATACGGCGGTTATTTAACGACAACATTACCGATCGATGTATTCCCTGATCTCGATCGCCCGCGCGTCGTCATTCTGACAGAGTGCCCTGGCATGTCGTCCGAAGAAGTCGAAACTCTTGTTACGTTTCCAATTGAAACAGCAATTCTGGGAGCCAATGGAGTCGAAGATGTTCGCAGTCAGTCCGGTCAGGGTATGAACGTCATCTACGTCGAATTCAGTTGGGAAACCGAACCTCGATACGCTCGGCAAATTGTTTCAGAGCGTCTGGCAAATGTACCGATGCCACCGGGTATCCGCCCGATAATGACCCCCCAGGCATCCATTATGGGACAGATTCTTCACATCGGGATTCATCGCAGACAAGGACCGCGAGGTGGAGATTTAACGCAAGTTGGACAAACACCTTTTCTGGCAGAACGTACTGAAAGCGATGGTAAGGCTGTGCTAACTGTCTGGGATCCGGTGAGCCGAAACGATCTCAGTTTGTGGAAGAAAGTCGAAGTCGAGAATCCCAAATGGAATCAGGCAAGCCCGAAACGAAACGTGACCTTTGTTTGGAATAAACGGTCCTACGAAGTTGTTTTCCCGACTCCTCTGCAAGAACGCATGGATCTGCGTACCACGGCGGATTGGGTGATCAGACCGCGATTACTGAAGTTAACTGGCATCGCTGAAGTCATTGTCATGGGTGGTGATGAAAAGCAGTATCAGGTCCTGGTCGATCCGATCAAGCTACAAGAATATAACGTTTCGCTTCAAGAAGTTGAGGCAGCGGTCCAGGCTAATAACCTGAATGCCAGTGGCGGGTTCATCATCGATGGCCAGACGGAACGTCCTGTGCGGGTGATTGGTCGTCTTGGCTCGCTTGCAAACGACGTCCTGGAAGAACTCCGAAAAGCCCCAGTCAAAATGAATGGGGATCGAACTGTGCTGTTACACCATGTGGCACGAATTGAGGAAGGCCCTGCTCCGAAACGTGGTGATGCCAGTATTGATGGACACGCTGGAGTCGTGATTACGATTGTCAAACAACCGCATGCTGATACGCGAAAATTGACTGATGATGTGATGGCGGCACTGAAAGATGCAGAATCAACACTTCCTGCCGATATTGTGATCAATACCAATCTATTCCAGCTCAAGAGTTTTATTGATCGAGGGATTTACTACGTTGAGGAAGCGCTTGTGATTGGAGCTGTTCTCGTTGTCATCGTACTGTTTTTGTTCCTGCTCAATCTACGCACGACGTTCATTACGCTGACGGCCATTCCTCTGTCTCTGGTGATCACAACTCTTGTATTCCGGATTATTGGTGTCATTACTGGAACTGAACTCTCTATTAATGTGATGACGCTGGGGGGAATTGCAGTTGCCATTGGTGAACTGGTGGATGATGCGATTGTGGACGTGGAAAATATTTTTCGACGTCTGGGAGAAAACAACATGAGTCCCAATCCTAAACCCGCTATTGTTGTCGTATATGAAGCAAGCAAAGAAATCCGTTCGGCAATCATATTTGGCACAGCAGTCGTTGTGCTGGCTTTTATGCCACTTTTTGCTCTGTCTGGTGTGGAAGGTCGCCTGTTTGCCCCACTGGGAGTTGCTTATATTGTCTCTATCCTGGCGTCCTTACTGGTTTCACTGACTGTCACACCGGTACTTTCTTACTACCTTCTGCCTCAAGCAAAGGCAACGCATAACCACCAGGATGGTCGATTACTGCGAGTGCTAAAGTGGGGAGCCAGCTTCCTGATTCGTTTCAGTATACGACGTGCAGGAATCTTACTGGTTTTGACCTGGGTATTGGTTGGTTTTAGTGTTTGGGAATTGTCGAAGTTAGGAGCTGATTTCCTACCCAAGTTTGATGAAGGCAGTGTGCAGATCAACGTGACTTTACCGGGTGGATCTTCCCTCAAAGCATCGAATGAAGCATCTGCCCTGATCGACAAGCAACTTGTGAAAATGCAGAAATCTTCGGACAACCCAAATGGACCAGTGTTACACTTTTTTCGTAGGACCGGTCGGGCCGAACTGGATGAGCACGCTCAACCAGTCAATGTGGGTGAGTACATTTTGACAATGAACCCCGATTCCGATCACGGTCGTGATGAGTTTCTGGATACTTTACTTTCAGATTTGCGTTCCAACGTGCCCGGGGTGGGAATTGAGGCAGAACAACCGCTTTCACACCTCATCAGTCATATGTTGTCCGGCGTCAAAGCCCAGATTGGTATTAAGCTTTATGGGGATGATCTGGATAAACTGCGCGAGTTGGCCGGACAGGTTCGCGATGTCATCGCTGATGTACCAGGTGTCACGCCCCCGATCATCGATCCACAAGAACGAGTAGACGAGTTGCATGTTGTTCTCAAGCCAGATGAACTGGCCTTTTTCGGACTGAGTCGGGAGTACGTAGCCAATTTTGTGCAGACTGCATTAAAAGGCGAAGCGATATCACAAGTATTAGTGGGGCAACGACGATTTGACCTGGTGATTAAACTCAATGAGCTATACCGTTCCGATCCCTATAACCTGGGAGAGCTGCGCCTTGATCTTCCTGATGGACGAGGGCAAATTCGTTTACGAGAGGTGGCTGATTTCCCGGGGTCAGCCAGTGGTCCTAATCTGGTCAATCGGGAAAATGTCAGAAGGCGACAAACAATACGTAGTAATGTCTCAGGACGTGACCTCGCCAGCGCTGTCGTTGAGATTGAAAAACGAGTGCGTGATCAGGTCGCTCTGCCGACCGGTTACTTTGTTGAGTTCGGAGGACAATTTGAAGCACAGAGGTCTGCCACGTTTCTAATTACTATTCTGGCGATAGTTTCAGTCGCAGGAATTTTTATTGTTCTTATGATGCTCTATCCGTCAGTCCGAATCACGTTTCAAATTTTGAATGCCATTCCGACAGCCTTCATTGGTGGTGTCTTCGCACTGGTACTAACTAATCAGACTCTCACGGTAGCAAGTATGGTAGGCTTTGTGTCTCTCGGAGGAATCGCCGTTCGCAATGGAATTCTGCTAGTCACTCACTATTTCCATTTAATGGAAAAAGAGGGAGAAGCTTTTACCCCTCAAATGGTATTGCGCGGCAGTCTGGAAAGACTTTCTCCGGTCTTGATGACCGCGTTGACTGCCGGTATTGCATTAGTTCCTCTTGTTGTCGGTGGTAACAAACCGGGGCTGGAAATTTTATACCCCGTTGCCACTGTAATCTTAGGAGGATTAATCACTTCAACGTTTTGCGAATTTTTTATTCACCCCGGACTATTCTGGAAGTTCTCGGGGAAAGATGCCGATCGACTAGTCCGCAATGAAAGTTCTGATGAAGAACTACTGCGAGCTGTATAAAGATGAAATACACTCTCACTATTTTTCTAATGCAAAGGAAAACAAAATGATGTATACAAAAATTTTAAGCCTGATTCTAGCGGCGTCAATTGTCACAGGTTGTTCAGACAAAGGCGGCACAGACGCTCCGACGACTAAAACCACACCACAACCCGAAAAGAATAATGAAGTCAATAGCAACAAAGAACAGGCACCACACGTCCACGGTGCGGGACCGAACGGAGGTGTTGTATTTGATCTTGGCAAGCATCACGCCGAGTTCACCGCCGATCATGCCAAGCAGGAATGCATGATTCTTTTTATCGGTGACGATGAACAAACACCAGTGGCGGTTACAGCCAAAGAACTAACTTTAACTACAAAAGAAACAAAGACAGAAGAGGGAAAAGTCGTGCCTCCCATGACAGTGAAACTGGTCCCCCAAGATGAAACTGACGGGAAAGCAACAAAGTTCGTGGGGACAGATCCTGGAATTGGTAATGTAGCCAACTTTGAAGGGACTGTTCTGGGAGAGGTTGATGGCAAGCCTTCTCAAGGTGAGTTTAAAGAATAAACTATCTGGAATGAAGCTAAGAAACCTATTGAGGTCGCCGCCATTGCTTAAAAACAGTTGCGGCGGTCTTTTGACACTGTCACATAGATAAAAACAAGAAAATAGTTCTGCAATTTCTGCTAAAAAAAAGTGCGGTCCACAAAATCTGTTTTCTTGCATCAGTAACGCCACTGTTGTAAGGTGAAAACACTTACGTTGAAGCCGCATTCGATAATCCTTCCCGCCATCTTGCAATGAACAGGAATCTACAGCATGAACCCCAAACTCATTCTCGCTATCGTATTCCCACTTCTATCCCTCAATAACGTTGCGCTTGCACAGAAGTTGACGTCAGATATTCCATACGTAGAGAACGGTCACAATCGTCATGTTCTTGATATTTACACGCCGGAAAATCCTACCAAGAAGAGCCTGCCCGTCCTCTTCTGGATTCACGGTGGCGGATGGCAAGTTGGGGACAAGAGTGATGTCGCACTGAAACCGAAAGTACTGACCGATCGCGGTTTTGTCTTTGTTTCAACGAATTATCGACTTCTTCCGGAAGTGAACATGGAGGAGTTGATTGCCGATGTCGCCAAGTCGCTCGCTTGGGTGCACAAACACATTGCCAAGTATGGCGGTGATCCCAACCGAATCTTTGTGGGGGGACATTCCGCCGGCGCTCAGTTGGCAGCATTAATTTGTATCGACGATCGCTATTTAAAGAAAGAAGGGCTGTCGTTTGATGTGCTCAAAGGTTGTATTCCGGTTGACGGAGATACTTACGACATCCCCAAGATCATCATGACAGCAGAGTTCCGCCAGGCACTCTACGGCGGCAAGATGTTTACCTTTGGTCATCGGCAAAAATTCGGAAACGATCCGGAGAAGCATGTTGATTTTTCTGCCGTAACACATGTGAAGAAAGGCAAAGGCATACCGCCGTTCCTCATCCTCTATTTTCCCGGCAATCCAAACACAAGAGCTCAGGCGCGAAGATTGGAAAGTGTCCTGAAGGCGTCGGAGATTCCCACAACAGCATATGGTAAAAGCGATAGTAACCACAGTCGCCTGAATAACGACCTTGGCAAACCCGATGACCCGGCAACACAGCAACTTTATCAGTTTCTGGATCCATTAGTTTCGCAGTGATAAGTGGTATGCGAGAGATAATGCCGACACTCCGGTTGTGTCTTCCGATTCATTCGCGCAACTCTCAGATTATTGGCAGGTGATGATTTTGCACAAGATCTCCAAATCAACGTCGTCCATCTTGAAAAAATGGAGAAAAATCACCACGCGTTAGACACGAGAGAACCGCAGCAGTTATAATCATGGCTGTCTATATCTGGAGCGTTTCCAAGCTGATTCATATTAGGAAATCTCTGTTTATGATTTTTTCCAAATTACTGTAGTTAGATTTAGATAAGATTAAAGAAATAATTTTAGGAAAGCTGAGAAATCAAATGGTTCGTGTCCAGTTTGCTTGTGTTCTACTTCTAGGCATTTCGCTGATTGTGGGTTGTGGCAGACCTGCTACTCAATCAGCTCCCACAAGTTCGACACCCAAAGATCCTGAAGAAGCAGCATTGCGAACTGTTGCAACAATTTATGGATTTTGTGCGATGAAGCATAAAACTGGTCCCAAGGGTTGGGAAGTGCTTGAAGAGCATGCCTCCAGTTTGAGCAGCCCGGCTCGAGAAAAAGCTCTAGATGCAATCAAGAAACTACAGTTGCTGGGTTATAAGGTTACCTGGGGGATCGACATGCTAACGCTTGTGCAACAGGAGAAGGATCCGAATGAATTTATCATTATTGAATCGCCAGATGGGCGGCTGAAAGCTCCCTTCAGTGGGAATAAAATTATAAAAGAAGAAGTTGATCAAAAAAAGCCAACTTCTGATACCGAAAATTCTGACTCAGGTGCTCCCAAGTAACGGCGGTTATTTTTGGGTTTTCATACTTAGATTATGATATTGAACTCACCTCATAACCCATCTTGACGGATTCCATTTTCGCCCAGGGTGGCGGCCGCGTGTGACCTGCTGTAGATGGTTACAAGATTTTTAAATCCGCTGTCATGTCGATCTTTCCTAATCAACTCCAATTGGGGACGCAAGTCCATATCGTATCAATTGATAATAGGCAGAAGTCCTGATAAATTTAAATAGAATTTGATTCTGTCTATCAATAGTTAGATATCTTGATACTAATGAATACAAACTATTTAAACACTGATTTAGATTTAAAAAGTTATCAAGAAATTACGCTGCTCGGTAAGCATTTTGATAAACACGCTGATTTGCTCCGTTGTGAAAATGATGATGGTGTTTGGTGGGCGGTAGTTGAAGATTCCCATTCAAATTGTAACGCACTTCCAACTGACAATATCAACAATCTTCTTGATGTGATTCAAAATTTGGAGCCTGATCTCAAAGCGATTTTAGATACTTGTCATGTTAAAGATTTTAATATCGGTATAGAAACTGGCGACACTCACGGTTTTAATCTTGGTATCGACCACGCAACACTCAAAAGGATCGTAGATCTTAATTTCACTATTTCTTTCACCACGTATCCAAACTGCGACGAATAACCTAACACGTATGTGGATTTGTTCGTCAAAGTCGCGTATGTTGATTTGTTGAAAAAGAAAACAGTTTTTTTCTATCATCTGTAACGTTCTGTGTACCGACTTTTGCGTTCTGTCGGACACTCTATTGCAAATAGGGAGGATTTCTCTTGAATACATTGGAAGCCATTCGCAATCGTCGTGCGATCAAGCATTTTGACCCTGAACACTCTCTTTCCGAAGCTGAGGAACGTAGCTTGTTCGAGGCAACCATACTTGCCCCGACAAGTTTTAACATTCAGCACTGGCGTTTTGTCGTTCTGCGCGATCCGGAGCTCCGATCGCGGATTCGCACGGAATTCGGAAATGACCAGTCGCAGATGACCGATGCGTCCCTGCTTGTGCTTTTCACAGCAGATATGAAAGCATGGCAGAAGCAACCGGAACGATATTGGGTCAATGCGCCAAAAGAGGTTGCTGAACTGCTTGTGGGCTGGATGGGCCCGTTTCATGAAGGACGCGAATGGCTGCAAAGGGATGAAGCCCAACGGTCAATCGGTATGGCAATGCAAACGCTGATGCTGGCGGCGCAGGAACTTGGTTATCAGTCTTGTCCCATGATTGGCTTTGACATCGAAAAAGTGGCAGAGCTCATCAATCTACCGGACGACCACGTCATGGGACCGATGGTGGCCATTGGCAAAGGCCTCAAAGATGCGTGGCCAAAACCGGGGCAGTTACCTCTCGAAGAGATTGTTGTGGATAACAGCTTCTAGTATCTAGTAATAGAACAATCCGTAGCATCGGAGCCCGGTCGATACCTTTTAAACTTGCAATTGATAATAGACAGAAATCCTGATAGATTTAGACAGAACTTAATTCTGTCTAGTAATTGGTATGCCGCAAACTTGAGGGCACTTACAATGGCTCGCAAAAAGACGAAGACTACGCCCAAACGAGCCGCTGCAAAGCCGAAACTGCTCACGGGCGGCAATCCACAAATCCCGAAAGGTGATGGCGACGCTCCAGTTCAGGCTTACATCAAAGCCATGCCAGAATGGAAAAGTGAGATCGGGCGGCGTTTGGACGAAATGATCGTTTACACTGTGTCCAACGTACGCAAAGCCGTGAGGTGGAACACGCCGTTCTATGGCATCGAGGGTCAGGGCTGGTTTGTCGCCTTCGACTGCACCACAAAATATGTCAAAGTGGCCTTTTTCGCGGGCATGTCTCTTAATCCTGTTCCGCCAATAGAATCCAAGCAGAAGACCGTGCGGTACTTCCACATTTATGAAAATGACGAGCTAGACGAAGAAGCTTTCACGAATTGGGTACGTCAGGCCTCTGAATTACCCGGCGAAGACGTATTCTAAAGGTGTCTGCAATTTCAAAGCGACATAACAAGGCGTTGCACCAGAGCCACCGATCTAGTCGTTTTCAAATGGTGAGTCACTTGGCGGCGGTCCGGTATTGCTGGTCATTATGTTCAAAAACTTTGTGAAATCAAATTGCAGGATGAGACATGATTTATAAGGTTCTCGACAAACGCAATCAAAGTGAAGTAACAGACCTTTTTAGGTCAGTCTTCACAGCATCTGAAGGAGAGAAAGAAGGCAAATTGATTGGCAATCTTGCCTCAGAGTTGTCTTCAAATATCGACAATCAAGAAATAATCTGTCTTGGCACATATGAAAATGAAATACTCATTGCAGTGATTTTCTTTACTCGTCTTCGATTTAATGAGTCTATCCGGGTTTACATGCTTGCTCCTGTTGCAGTAAGCATTGACCATCAGAGAAAAGGCGTCGGACAGGCACTAATCAATTATGGGCTTAATGAGCTCAAAAACCGTGCTGTGAATGTTGCTGTCACATATGGCGATCCCGCTTTCTACTCCAAAGTAGGATTCGAAGCTCTGTCAGAAAATGTCATCCAGGCTCCCTTGGAGCTTTCAATACCGGTAGGTTGGCAAGGGCAATCTTTATCAGAAGAACCAATCCCAGTGATCAAAGAACGTCCTATATGCGTTAGTGAATTCAATGATCCCGTTTATTGGTAATGAACATCACAACGCAAATTAACTTCGATTGCTAATGCCGCTGCGATTCATTCGCTGCGAGTTGTGGAAATGAAGGGGTCTAAGAAGTCAGGTTTTCTATTATAAAGTTCCTAGCCGCCCACATTACTTTTGGTACCAATCTGACTTATGATTGTAGGGTCTTTAATTTTTTTGTCATCTGCCAGCAGAAAGGCTTTGCTGAGAATAATCGAGAGCACGTTGTCCCCTTCAAAGGGAAGAAACAGGTTTTCGGAGCTTTTATCGACGGCCGACTGTTTACGAACGATGCAGAGATAGGCGTCGTTAGGAGACATTAAAATGTTACCGCTACCCAGATGAATTTTATAGCTGCGTATTTCTCCTTGGACCACCAGAAATTTATCCTCAAACGAACATTGTTTTGCGATTTTGAGCCGAGGGATCAAACGCTGTAAAATTTCTTTACGGGTATTTGCTGACTCGGATAATTCGCCGAACGAGTACTCATGCCAATAATTTACATAACGTCCTTCCGGGCCACCATCAGACCAAGTCGGATCGTTGGCAACGGAAGCCACTCCCACAAACAGGTCGACATCACGCATCAATTCACTTAGTACCAAGGGCGGAATTTCTTTTAATTCGATCGGGGTGTCACTCCCTTCCTCTCCCCATGTAGCGTAGCCGCCTCCGCTAGCATGGGCTGTGCGTTGGGGTGCAGTCAGTGGGTAAAACCGAACCTGATCGGTGGCGAGATAGAGATACGTACCGGTTTCGTTTGTGTCCGTTCCATAGTTGTCTCCTACACCTTCCACCCAGAACTCGACGCGCAAGTCCCACTTGGGTAGCATCTTCATGGCGGGGGGATAATCACCATCGACCATCAGCCGTAACTGGTTTTTCCATCCTCGGGCCGCGCAAAGTGCATTGAATTGATGTTGCTTGATAATATGAGCCGCGTAACGATTGGAATAAACGTTCGTGTTTCGTTCTGCGTCTGTCAGCAAATACACTTCACGATGAGCCTGCTTGAAGGGCTGCTGAATTTCATGTTGCTCAAGCCATTCACGCCATGCTAAAATCTCTTCTGTTGATTTTTCAATGGAATGCCAAAGTTCAACAGTGGTATCTGGATTCAGATTGCTGAGGGGATTACTTTCGTGGTCCACGATTTTGTCATCAAGCCAGATTCCATTGACGGTTTTGTTATCCGTATTGAATCGCCAGATAATTCGCCGGGCGAGAGTTCCCATCAGAGGATGGTTGAGATACCGCTCCTTCCACGTTTCGTACGGCCATACTTTTTGTTCTAAAAAAAGGTTGTCGATGCGTTCTCTTTGGGCGGGTAGCATCTTCTGAATATCTTTGGCGGTGGCCTTGAGATCTTTGAGTTCTTCCGAAAACTCCTTCTTGACGGCAGCCGGAACTGACTTTTGTGTTTTGCCATCAGGTTTGATCCACACGAGTTGCGTTGTGGTTGTTCCGGTAATATTGAGCTGGGCTGTAAATTCTCCTAATGTTTCTTCCAATTGTCCGACGTCAGTCAGTCCGTAGGCGGGAACCCCCATTTCTTCGATCTCATCGCGGGGGACATTCAAGCGTTCGGCGGTCGCGTTCAGTGCTTTCTCGATCCCAATTTGTGCAGTTCCGAATTTGACTTTCACTTTCAGAAATGCCAACTGGCTGAGTGCCGTATCACTGGGAATCTGTCCCAGTGACCAGACACAGGCATTTCCCACTTTGATCGCACGAGGACCAACGCCAGGAATTTTTTTATAAGTTGAAATCGCTAATGCCGAGATGGCTCGTGTCAGCTTTGCATTCTCGACCAGGCTACAACACCAGAGTAGCCCTTTGAGTGTATCCTGATGCTGTAGCCAGTTCCATTCATTCAAAGATCCCGTGTTTTGTTTATCAACCAGTGGAAACCATTCCAAAAGCGACTCGATGAATAGCTCTTGTCCCACTTCGGCGAGAAGCGATTCCGCTGTCTTTAGCCATTTTTTAGAAGGCTTGCCTGCTGATGCTGTCTGGCAATGCAACAGCAATGCCGTCCATGCAATTCGTTGTGGATCGGTCATCGTTTGGCTGTCCGCCAGTGCTCGATCAGACCAAGCTTCTCCCGGTTGCAGAGGAAACTCTACCTGGTCTGCAATGATACCCTCGAGTGTTTTAAAGTACTTTAGGTCATTCCCAGAATATAATGACATTTGCGATTCTAACAAATTAACAAGCGATTTTCTTAGCTGTTCATCTAGCTGCTCCTTTGAATGGTCTAGATACCTTTTGATGTGATTGATTAGTGCCGGGAGATGCGGATTTTTCCACTTATAGATATCTTGGGCTTGGGTACAGCGATCTGCCAGCCAGGCATATTCTTGTATGCTGAAAGGAAAGTTTCGGAGCAACAGTCGGGCCGCAGTCTGAATTGCTATGATTGCAATACCTGGTCTCTTATCTGGCAGAGATTGATATAATTTTTTGAGACATTCCGGCCAATCTTCCGAATTGGGATCATGATACATCAGCCCGAATGTCAGAAAGATAAAATTCTTTTGCACAGTTTTCTCTTCTGCTAGAATTTCCTTTACGATGGGGAATGTACCAACTTCATTCAAAGTATAAATTTCCCTATCAACATCATTCAGTAATTGCCGGTAGAGTTCGTCAGCGCGAAGAGAATATTCCATAGGAGTGAATCTGTCTTGTGCTTTTATTGTTTGTGGAGTTGTTGGATGCGGCAGGTTTTCAAGCTCGTAGACTAATAAATGTCAGCGGATCAGCCTCCCACCAGGAGAGTCAGTTTCAGAAACGTTACTTCGGTTTGAGGGGAAACCGTGATTTCCTCTTCCAGTGTTTCGGCTTGATGATCGTTGATCAGGATCAGCACCTGATTCCGTTCAAACGCCTCAATGACTTTTTCATACTGTTGATTCCAGTCGATTTCACGGCGTGTTTTTTGTTTGAAGCCATTGAGTGTTTCTTCGGTATCTGTTGGACGGACCAGGCCATGAAAATGCTCAGGTTGTGTCGTGTTATAGTCTTTCACTTCCTGATAAACCCGACTGCGAATCAACTCGCGCACGGTTATGGTTTCTGTCAGAAACTCTAAAGTCAATTCTCCGGTAATGTTTCCGGTCATGGTTTCATCACGAATTGTCAAAGTAGTCGCTGACATAAGGGGGTCCTTCTGAAAAACTCGATGAAACGTACAACGTGATCAATAAATTAAGGGGTGAGATACTCAAATTTGATTCACTGTACGATTATACTCTTACATAGTCCCTGGTTCCAGCATCGAGGAAGCGATTGACTTCACATCTAGGTAAATGGCTTAGTGAAAATACTCGCGATAGTATTGACAAAGCACACTTATTGCTTTGTCTTATTTCTCTAATATCCATGGCCCTGATCAACAATTCTGAAATGGGAATTGTGTGCTTGTAATTTCAGGAATACGACCATTTTTGTACGCATCATTCACAAAAACCGGTTCAGAGACTAGAATCTGCTACACACGTCGAACTCATCCGTTTCGAATGTGTCTCTTTAGGTATCCGTAGTAGTATATTTGCCAGAACTTGATATAAAACCTTAACTTAGAAGCAGCTATGATTACGATTGTCGATTATGGAATGGGAAATCTGCGAAGTGTCCAGAAAGCCTTTGAAAAGGTGGGCTCACAGGCGGTTATCAGTTGCCGGCCGGAAGAAATTTCGCAGGCGTCTAAATTGGTGCTCCCCGGTGTGGGAGCCTTCCGAGACGCAATCCATGCTTTAAAAGAGCAGTCGTTAGTCGAACCCATTCTGGAGCAGATTCAATCCGGCAAACCCTTTCTGGGAATTTGCCTGGGTTTGCAATTGCTCTTCGAAACCAGTTATGAAGACGGAGAATACGCAGGGTTGGGCGTGATTCCGGGAAAAGTGATCCGTTTTCAGGATCAGCCCGGTCTGAAAATTCCACACATGGGTTGGAATCAGATTGAACCAACGGCCCCTCATCCGATTCTGGAAGGCATTCCCGAACAGGAATATTTCTATTTTGTGCACAGTTATTATGTCGCCCCTGAAGAGGAATCAGTTGTTGCTGCTTACACTGATTATGGCTGTCGCTTTGCTTCGATGGTTGCCCGCGATAACATTGTCGCTGCCCAGTTTCATCCTGAAAAAAGTCAAAGTGCAGGATTGAAACTACTGGAAAATTTTGCTTCATTCTAATTCGAGACAAATCGAATTAAACAGGAATCTAGAAAGACTGATCAACTATGGAAATATTGCCCGCCATCGATATTCGAGGAGGCAAGTGTGTGCGTTTGCGACAAGGCGATTACGGCCAGGAAACCGTCTTCGGTGATGATCCCACAGAAATGGCACTCCGCTGGGCAGAGGGAGGCGCACAACGTTTGCATCTGGTGGACCTCGATGGCGCCAAGGCTGGAAAACCCGTCAATCATGAAGTCGTGAAAAAGATTGTGGATGCAGTCTCAGTGCCCTGTCAGATGGGTGGTGGAATCCGGGATGAAGCCGCGATTCAGTTGATGCTGGATGACATTGGCATTGATCGGGTGATTGTGGGTACGCAGGCGTTGAAAGACCCGCAATGGTTCAAAGAAATGGTACAGCGTTATCCGCAAAGGCTGGCATTGGGTCTGGATGCCCGCGATTCGAAAGTTGCTACCGAGGGCTGGCTGGATGTCTCTGAAACTTCAGCCCTCGATTTGGCGAAAGAGTATGTCGGCGTCGATCTGGCTGCCGTCATTTATACGAACATTGCCAATGACGGCATGATGCAGGGAGTCGATGAAGCCACGATTCAGGACATGATCCAGTTAACAGAACTCGGGTTGCCTGTCATCGCTTCGGGGGGAGTCACAACGCTCAAAGATGTTTCACGTCTGGGGGAAGTCCATCAACAACATCCTCGATTAATGGGCGCAATCATTGGTCGTGCCTTATACGAAGGAACGATTGAAGTCCCCGCCGCCATTGCTGCCACAAATCTGTAATCGATTTTGGCAGTAGCAGGAACAGATTGCCTTCAATCATGAATGACGTTGATCGTAGAAAGCTGTTCCGAGCCCGACTCTTAATACTTTTGGCTTCCGTATTGTGGAGTCTGAGCGGTCTGTTTATTAAGTCGCCACCTTTCTTGTCCATTCCTGAGGCAGACCGCGGGCTGATTCTGGCCTGTTATCGCGTCTTCTTTGCGGGTTTATTCCTGCTGCCGTTTGTTAAATTAAACCAAATCCGTTGGCGCCCTGTTTTGATACCACTCTTGGTTACCTTTGGTTTGATGAATCTACTGTTTATGGTCGCGATGACCAAGACATCAGCGGCGGCCGCGATTTTTCTGCAGAATACAAGTGTGGCGTGGGCGATGCTGTTTGGTTTTCTCCTTTTGAAAGAGAGAATTGAACGAGGATCGATTCTCTCCATTTTGATTGTGATGATGGGAATTGGTTTTATCGTGTTTGCAGATGGCGCGGGCAAAAATTTTATGGGAAATCTGTTTGCTTTGTTGAGTGGGATTACTTATGCGCTTGTTGTCATTTTCTTTCGAATGTTGAGGGATGAACATCCCGCCTGGCTGGTTGCGTTATGTCTGTTGTTTTCTTCCGCACTGGTCGCTCCCTGGGCGCTGACACTGGGAATCTCTCTCACTGGTGTGCAATTTGGTCTGATCGCCTTAATGGGTGTGATTCAGATGGGAGCCCCGTATGTGATCTTTTCCCACGCGGTCAAAACAGTCAATTCACAGGAAGCGGCACTATTGGTTCTGGCTGAACCGATTTTGAATCCGATCTGGGTCTGGATATTTTGGGGTGAGACTGTCTCGTTCACAACGCTTGTTGGCTGTACGTTGATTGTTCTGGGGTTAGCAGTACGATTTTTGTTTTTCAGACCAAAATTGATTTTGGAACCGAATCCGGATCAACCTTGAGAGAGCTTCACTGTTTGCATCTCATGGTAGCGTGCGCCCTGAGATCTGAGTTCCGACTGATAAAATTTGATTGTATCAATCGTGGTTTCACCCCATTCTGCGTTTCGCCGATCCTCTAAAATTTGAAACAGTTCATCCGGGGGTTGAGTTTTGATACGGGCCAGTGTGAGATGTGGATGAAAACTTTTGCGTTCAGGAGCATAGCCCAGTTTCCCTGTTTCTGTTTCTAAATACTCTGCCATTTCTGTTAACACCGTAGCATTGGTAGTGATACCTGCCCAAATCACATTCGGGCGGTCAGGGCGGGGGAATGCGCCCAGGCCCTTGAATGCCAGTTTTGTACGTGAAAATTGAGTTCGCATGGTTTTCAGAATCGAACTAAGGGGCATGATGTCATCTAAATCAGTCGGACCCAAAAACTTCAACGTAATATGCATCTGATTTACGGGAATGGGTCTCACTCCTGAGCCTAGTTTTTCCAACTTGGGCATTAGTTTTTTGAGGCCGCGCGGAGGTTGAATGGGGACAGCGATAAAAGTGCGGGTACGATTCGTGTGCATCATGAGTCAATTTGTATTTCTGTCAGCATCGCAGAAATTTGATTTCCCTATTTCTTTTTCTGGTTCCAAAGTGCTTTTAATTGATCGAAACCTTGTAATGGCTGCTCACCCGATTTCATTTCATCCGAAAGTTTAGCCGCAGGGGGCGTCTTCTTTTTCGGAGTTCGTTTCTTTTTGGGTCTCTGCTCAGTTTGACTGGATCCTGAGGGAGTGGGCTTTTTTTTGTCGAACTGTTTTTGAGGAGCCTTTGGTTTCGAAAAGGATTCTTTTTTCGACTGGCGATCCGTACCCGGTTTGATCAGCGTCAGTGATACCCGGCGCCGTTCCAGATCTACACCTAGAACCCAGGCCGTAATCACATCACCCACGGATACAAACTGATAGGGATTTTCAATGAAGTGAGTGGCCATTTCGCTCACGTGAATGAGTGCGCTGTCTTTTAAACCAACATCGACAAACGCACCAAAATCAACGACGTTCAGAACGGTTCCCTGCAACTCCATATCTTTGACCAGTTGTTCAAGTTTTAAAACTCCTTTCTTGAAAATTGGTCCGGGTAAGTCGGAACGTGGATCGCGTCTTGGTTTTCCAATCGCCTCCAGAATATCTTCCAGAGTTGGTAAGCCGATCTTGAGACTCTCACTCAATTGCGTTTTATCAACCTGAGAGACCTTTTCAATAATCGCAGCGCGATCGTTGGCTGACGTTTTCAGGCTGTCCTGCGGTAGATTGAGTTGTGTGAGAACTTTGTGAGCGTGTTCATAACTCTCTGGGTGAATCCAGGTCGAATCGAGAGGTTCATCGCCTTCGTCAATTTTCAAAAAACCTGCGGCTTGTGTAAAAGTGGCTTCCCCAATTCCAGCGACATCGAGAAGTTGTTTTCGATTCTGGAATGAGCCATGTTTGTCGCGCCATTCTGTAATTCGTCTGGCGATCAATTGATTCATACCTGAAACATGTCGTAGTAATGACGCACTGGCGTTATTCAGATTTACGCCAACATAATTGACACACGATTCGATTACCTCATCCAGTGATTCTTTAAGACGCTTCGAATTGACATCGTGTTGATACATGCCGACACCCAGATGTTGAGGATCGATTTTTACCAATTCGCTCAAAGGGTCCTGCAATCGTCGTCCGATGGAAATGGTGCCTCTAATTGTTGCGTCCAGGTCGGGGAATTCTTCGCGTGCCACCGGGCTGGCAGAATAGATGCTGGCTCCCGCTTCGTTCACGATTAAATACCGTGCTTCGGGTAAGTTCTGCTCGATCATCTCTGTAATGATTTCTTCCGTTTCCCGGCAGGCAGTACCGTTACCAATGGCGACCAGTCTGCATTCGTGTTCCTGCATGAACTCAGCTAATTTGTTGCGTGCATAATCTTTTTTCTCTGCGGAACCCGTGACATATACCAAGTCATTCGCCAGACAATTTCCGAGTTCGTCAAGTACCGCTAATTTGCAGCCGGTTCGTAATCCGGGATCGATGGCCAGGATGCGTTCGCCTCGCAAGGGGGGCTGGAGCAGTAAGTTTTTCAGGTTACTGGCAAAAACGGAAACAGCATGTTTTTCTGCTTTTTCGGTCAGCTCGCGGCGGATTTCGCGTTCGAGGCTGGGTAGGATCAAACGTTGTTGCGCGTCGTTGATTACCTGTGTGAGAAATTTTGCAAAGCGATGGTGACTTAAATTCAATTGGCGGGCGATTGATGTGCAGGCAGACTCTTCGTCCCATTCAAAGCGGACGCGCAGTGCGCCCGACTTTTCTCCTCTGTTCATCGCCAATGTGCGATGATGAGGCACTTTGACAACATGCTCTGAGAACTTAAAGTAATCGCGATATTCCTGACCGGACTCTTCAGCATTCTTTGTGGCATTCGCAACCAGCCGTCCCGATTTCCAGGCAATCTTGCGAGAGATTTCACGCACGTCGGCATCTTCACCAATCTTTTCCGCCAGGATGTCAGCAGCCCCCTTTAATACCTCATCCGTTGTGCGGGCTCCTTCTTCACCTTTCGTATATTTTAATGCTTCTTTTGAGAGATCCTCAATGTGAGCGTCACCTTTCCAGATCGCATCTGCCAATGGTTCGAAACCACGCTTTCTGGCAGTCGCGGCACGGGAGGTTCGTTTGGGCCGATAGGGGCGATAAAGATCTTCGAGACGTTTGAGTGTATCGGCTTTTTCTATTTCTGCTTTTAACTCAGGCGTGAGTTGCTGTTGTGCTTCAATTAAACGCAGGATTGTGGAAGCACGTTCCCATATTTGTCGTTTTGATTGTACCCGCTTTTGAATATTGCGAATCTGAACTTCATCCAGATTGCCAGTTCGTTCTTTTCGGTAGCGTGTAATAAAGGGAACCGTATTCCCTTCATCCAGCAATGCAATCACATTGAGAATTTGCTGTGAGGAGAGATTCAAATCCAAAGCCATTTGCTCTGCATCGTGTTCAGAGAAATGCTTGTTCGACTGATTCGATTTTATCTCAATCGTATCCATCCCGATCTCGATTCGTTCCGATCAATTAAGTTTTTTAAACTCAAATTTTGAATTAGATTCAATGACAGGATCTACTGACAAACAATTTATTAAGAATAACGATTTTAAGAAAAAATAGAAACGGTAACACGGTATCATCCAATGAGAGGACTGCGCGGCATTTCTGGAAAGTGTAATGGGGAATGCTCAAGTCTGATAGGCTTAAGTGGCCCAAAAGATGCCTTGCGAAACCGGATTCCACTTTGAAAGTAAGTGACTCATCCGCTTTTTGAGCTTCACAATTCTATGTCTTTTCTTATGTCTTTAACATGTGTGGTTACTTAACAGTACAAACAAATTTGAGCATCACATTTCAGCCAACTTTTTTCTGCTGATTGTCTGTAACAGGAAGTAGGGTGACATTGCTTAACATGTTGTGAGTAAGCCATCTCAAGCCTTTTGCTTTTAGTGTATGTAATTATCTCTCTTATTCTTTCGATAGAATCGTTTTTCTCGTTAGGACCGAACCTTTTGTCTGCCGATACAAAGACAAAGGGATAGCCTCAAATGGTTATCGGTCTGACATGCGCAAGAGGGGCCTTCGCGTACTGACGAGTGATTCTACCACGATCAAATTAAGGGGGAGATGGCATGACGACTGCCGTCAAAGTAAACACGTATCTGCTTATCTTATTAGTGGTTAGCTTAGCAACTACTGCCGAAGCCGAAGCAGGCTGGCCTTGGCATTCTAAAGAAGAAAAAGAAGCGAAGTGGGCAGAGAAAGCTGCTCGACCTGTTGGCTCCCGACAAAAATACAAATTTGGTGAGCTTTGGCCGCCAGTTCCCCGACCCACTGGACCAAAACGGCACTTTTGGAACAAATACCATCATGCTCACTATTGGCCGTATCCCTATAATTGTGAAGATCAGGCTTACGTGCGTGACATCATGGCGCGACAGATACACAACGGATGGACCGATCAAACAACGCTTTATGATTATCACTTTGATAAAGATGGAAACAAGTTGACAGAAGCAGGTTTAATCCATTTACGTTGGATTTTGGAACATGCTCCTGAGAACCGTCGCGTGATTTTTGTTCAGACAGCAGATCATTCTATTGCGAGCCAGGAACGATTGGCGAATGTCCAATATGCGGCTTCTGAGATGTCAGGTGGTCAAAGTATTCCATCGGCAATGCTAAGAGTCGCTCCTGCCTATGGTCGTCCGGCACGCGAAGAAGATCTGAAATACCGAGCCTACGTGGGTTCTATTTTAGCACCGCGAATTCAGTATACAGCCGGTGGAGGTTCAGCCGCTAATGGGGGGGAATAACTCCTGTTTTTTTCTGCTGTGACTTCGTTGGTATTTCTAATTCACTTTAGTGTAAACGTTAACTAAAATGATTGATCGACCTACGGAAGACGAATCTCAGAATCCACCCGATGATTCCATTTTAGAGTATATGAAAGGCTCTACAAAAGAGACAGGTTCAGAAGAGGAGCCTCGATATACTGCGAAGAACCACGATCTCTCTGATTTGTATAACGACTTGTTTCAGAAAAAAAAGCCGACTGAGGACCCACAAAAAGTCGTTGTCAAAGAGGAACCCGAAGAGGTCGTTCCTTTAGGCAACGACCAGTATGAGGGCGAATCGATTCCAGCGCCACAGACACTGGAAGAGAGTGGCTTGTCCTTAATGCAGCTGTGCAATCTGGTTTTGAAGCAACTCTATTTGCAAGGCAGTGCTCTGGGAATTGAAATCTCCCGCAGCGCACACCTTCCGTTTGGGATTATCGATGAAGCATTGATTTTTCTGAAAGAAGACAAATGCATTGAGGTGAGTTCAGGTAAGATGATCGGTCGATCTTCGTATCGTTTTAATCTGACTGAACTGGGACGTATTCGCGCACGGGAAGCGTTTGAACAATGTCGCTATGTCGGACCTGCTCCAGTTCCACTACATGATTATGTACGTCAGTGTCGTTTGCAAACTGTTACAGGCATTGATTGTACTCCCGAGAAATTAGAGCATGCCTTTGAGGATTTCATTCTGCGCGAAGGACTTCTGAACGAATTGGGCCCCGCAGTCTGTAGTGGACGTTCGATATTTATTTATGGTCCGCCCGGGAATGGTAAAACATTGATTGCAAAAGGATTGGGGCAATTTCTGAATCGTCAGGGAGGAGACATCTATGTGCCCTATGCGTTGCAGATGGAAAACAGCATTATCACATTGTTTGACCCAACGATTCATCAAACAACCGACGATCTTGAATTGCAGGAACGGAATTCGGTTGAAACGCAGAATGCCGACAGAATTTCAAAAATGAAAGACTGGGATAAGCCTGAAATTGACCTGCGATGGCGACGAATCAGACGGCCGGTTGTGATTACCGGTGGCGAACTGACCTTAGAAATGCTCGATTTACGTTACAATAAATCCAGCAACTATTATACAGCGCCACTTCACATTAAGGCGAATGGCGGTGTGTTTCTGATCGACGATTTTGGGAGACAGTTGGTTAGCCCCAAAAACCTTCTCAACCGGTGGATTTTGCCGCTTGAAGACCGAGTAGATTACTTGACGCTGGCAACAGGCAAAAAATTCTCCGTTCCCTTTGAACAGCTGATTGTATTCTCGACAAATTTGGATCCCAATGATCTTGTAGATGAAGCCTTTCTACGGCGGATTCGACATAAAATTCAGATTAGCGCTCCCTCCCGGCAGATCTTTACAGAAATTTGCAAGCTGTGTTGTCGTCAGCGCGACATCGAATATGATCCATCTTTTGTAAACTACCTATATGACAATTGCTATCGTCAGGGAAAAGCTCCCAGATCAAGCGACCCGCGAGATTTACTGGAGATTATTCAGTCAATCTGCCGATTTAAAGGACAGAAACCCATCATTTCCACCCAACTAATCTCAGAAGCAGCGCAACGTTTCTTCTGTCAAATATAAGTTCCTTTCTTACATCGCTTGATTGAACCTTTCATATAAGGTCATAAAGCAACTGGATTCTTTCATTTTATTCGTACCTGCCAATTGCTGTTTTTCCATCAATTGGAAATCACAATATGAATGGGTAGTGCCCCATCAGAAAAATGATTGATTCGCAATTCACGTCTTTCACGTGCACCTCATGGAGGTAATGAAATGTCAGTACGGATGACTAAACAAACATGGATTACTGGAATTGCCTGTGCCTTACTACTCTGTAATGGTTGTTCTTCGATGCGCCAGGCATCAGTTGCCAGTACAGATGAAGCACCGACCAGTTTGAAAGATAAAATTTTTGTTGCGAAACAAAAACTGAAAGATCCAGACAAGTTTTACATTACGCATGGTCAGCTTCAGGAAAAAATGGGCGATGTGAAGACAGCGCGTTCTTCCTATGAAGTTGCTTTGGGGCAAAACCCAAAATCAGTAGAAGCTGTGTTGGGACTTGCCCGCTTAGATCAGGTTGCCGGCGATAAAGCTTCTGCAGAAAAAGGATTTCAGAAAGCGCTCGAAATGGCCCCGGAAGATCCCAAGGTCCGTGCCAGCATCGGTCAATTTTATGCGGCTGAGAAAAAGTGGGATCAAGCGGTCGCTCTGTTAAATGAAGCAGTGCAGTCTGCTCCAGCAGATAAAAACATTCGTTATCAACTGGGAATCGCAATGGCCTCTTCTGGTGACTATCAGGGAGCAATGCCCCATTTGATTCGTGCTGTGGGTGAAGCAGAAGCCCATTATAACATTGGCTACATTTTAAGAGATCGAGGACAGCTACAGGCGAGTGAGCAGCAGTTCCTCCAGGCAGTCTTATTGAAACCGGAATTCAACGAGGCGCAGTATTGGCTCGACGAAATTCGTCGAGAGAAAGAAAATCGTCTGATGTTAGCAGGAGTGACATCAGGTGAAACGAAAGGCCTCAATGCGGGAGCCAAACAGGTTTCGTATTCCAACTCACAAGCAAAAAATCAAAGGTCAGCTCAAGTCAGGCAACAAAAATCGGGTGCTGTACAAGGCATGAGCCGTGCAAGCGTATCACCACAAAAACATAAATTGGGATCCAATGCGAAATCAGCCGCACCACCTGCAAACCTGACTGCTGAACAACTGGAACAGTGGCGTAATCAACGAAAGTTTTAATTCAGAGACATCGACTAATAATTGTATCAACGCAACAAACCCTGGTAATTACCAGGGTTTGTTGCGTTGATGGCCAGTGATTTTCAATTAGGCGGAGGCAGTTGCAGCCTGAAGTTCGATCGCCAGTTTTCCACACAAACGTTGTAGAAGTGCAATTGAGTCTCGCGCCTGTTCTTCTGTCATCGTCATGGGGGGGCTGACGCGTAATACGTTGCCGGCCAAAGCACCCAGCAGGTGAATGCCGTCTCCACCTTCTTCACCAAGATAACAGGCTTTGACAAACTCGATAGCGACTTCCTGGCTGGTTTTACCACCCAGTTCGGCGCACTCAATTCCAAATACCATTCCTTCTCCGCGAACTTTGGCGATGACCCCTGTTTCTTTCAGACTTTGCAGGCCTTCGATATAGATTTTCGAAAGTTTCTGAGTGTTTTCCATCACGTCAGTGCTTTCGAATTCATCAAGTGTCGCCAACACAGAAGCAGAGGAGACGGGGTTTGCACTCCAAGTGTCGGATGCTTCCCCATACTTCAGGCAGGAAATGACATCAGAGCGTCCTACAGTCGCAGCGACAGGAATTCCATTTCCCAGCCCTTTTCCGAGTACTACGAAGTCAGGTTCGATCTGGTATTTTTCGAAGGCATACATGCATCCGGTACGCCCAAAGTTCGCTTGAACTTCATCCAGAACTAACATGATATCATGCTCCCGGCAGAAATCCTGCAAAACTTGATGGTATTCAATCTGCGGATGGTAACTTCCCCCTCCACCAAGATAAGGTTCGGTAATCAAGCAGTTAATCCGGTCGCCATAGGCATTCCAGAGTTCTTCTAACTCGTTCCGATATTTGTTTGTATCCAGAGGTTGATTACATTTGGTGACATCATCACATTCTGTCCGGGGGAAACTGATAAATTTCACATGGGGATCGCGATCCGGATCTGTCTCTGATCCGGTGACTGCACCAGCCAACCCTTTTTTACCGTGAAATCCATAACGTGTTGCCAGGATAATATCTCGCTCGGGATCTCGGTGTAAACAAGCCCAAAGTGCCTTTTGCACGGCTTCTGACCCTGAAGCGGCCCAGATAACCTTGTCGCAACGATTGCCTCCCTTGAAGGATTGAATATTGGCGATGAGCCGTTTGCTGGCTTCCGTTTCAATTTCAGTGACGGCGTTATAGGCGGTGAGTGTGACTGCTTCAAAGTAATCACCTTCCCCTTCGCCGGTAATGTGTTCGGGTTTCCATCCAAGATACTCACTGAACCGCTTCATCCAGCGTCGAGGGTTGTGCCCTAAATTTGCAACGAGCACACCCGAGGTGAAGTCATACAGACGACGTCCTTCAGGCGTCCAGTGAAAGCAACCTGCTGATTTTGCGAGCACCGCTTGACTGGGAGTGAATGTCCGTAAGGCCAGGGGTTCTGTCTGAAACAGATCTTGACGAATCGCGTTCGATTGATTTTCGTTATCAAATTGAATGGCTGTGGTCATAGTTTTCTCTTTTGATTTAGGATGATAAAGGGACACTAAAGAATGTTTTAAAGAGTGAAAAATTCATTAAAGCTTAAACCGTACCTTCGTAAAGCACTTCTGCCTCCGATGAGCCTGGACTGAAGAGGACCAGACCGCCACGTTTGTCGTTAACACGGACGACGCAATCCGGTTCACCTTGAACGTGTTTTTCGAGAATCGCTTCCAATGCCTGCACGGCTGCAACGGTCTGGCGGTCAGCTGATAAGTCGTTGTAACTTAATCCTCGTACTTCTTCCAGACGCTGTTGGCGTTCCGCTGAGGGACCGCCATGCTCAATGAAAGCGACCTCACGGGCAAAACGTTCGATGACCTCAATGCCATAACCGCGTTGTGAACAGGTTCCCCAGGGTTCGACAAAAGTGCCGTTATAATGGTTGTTCATCGAGTTTTTGAGTGTGAATGGTGTTTTCTCTTCTACCGTACACTCAACACCACGTTTGCGGGAATGGCCGTTCCATAACCCATTGTCGAAACGAAATTGAACTTCCTGTTCGACATAACCGGGAAAATTATCCGGTGTGACCCATGATGTGTGAATATCAAAGGCGGCTTCGCGTCCGGAGTCATATTCATAAACCATCCGCATCTGGCAACTATCCCAGGTAGGACCATATTTCTCGCCAACCAAACCACGTTGACCTGATGCGGTAATCGTTTTTAGTTTTCCACCAAACGTAAAATCAATCAGTTTGATATAGTGAACGGCGACATAAGTACCCGGGTTGCGGCCGGTAATCCACTGTGCGAACTGACTTCCAGAAATGGATTTGGGCTCCAGCAAAGAGCAATAGCCGTTATTGACATGTTGCAGCACATCGTCATGGACGAGCGTTCTCAGTTTTTTATGATCGGGATCGAGCAGCTTATGATAAACAATCTTTGCGGCAACATTATTTTCCTCAGCAAGTGCAGTCAGTTCGTCCAGTTCCTGCAATTTCAGAACCGAGGGTTTCTCAACGATCAAATGTGTTTCGGACTCGAGAACTTTTTTACAGGAATCAAAGTGGCGATCATCGGGAGAAGCAACACAGGCAAAATCCAGTCCCGAAGCGACCATCTGTTCAATCGCATTATTTCCTGAGAAGCTTTGAAATCCTCCCACTTTTTCACCACGTTCAGCCAGATACTTCTCAGCACGAGCACCGGTTCGCGTAGCGACCGCCTCCAGTGAAATCTCAATGGGACCTGTGTTGCGTTGGTAGAGGCCCGTTTCGTGGACTGTTTCAAAGAAGGGACGATATGTCTCATCAACGATCATCCCAAATCCGACCAAACCAGCTTTCAGCTTGTTTTCTTGTGTTTTTGAACTCATGAAATATTCCTAAGTGAATTCAGATTATGTGGATTTAAAGTCTGTAAAATTCATATAATCTGTTATAATCAGGGTTGTGTGAATCTTGCGCTCAATGTTATTCTCTTGAAGTGAATGCACTTTATGCGTTTGCTGAGGGATTGTCAAGTCAATCAGAGGGCTTTGTCAATCAAAGAAGCTGATCTCGCAGTGTCCGTTCTGGCTATTTTAGTGATTGTTAGATTTCGAACTTTTCAGATGAAACGAGGTTCGCGTGACTAATGACGTTTCTTTAGTATCCGATTTGAGTGAACAAAATGTTCGAGAAGACGATGAGAGTCTTTCTCTTGTCGATGAGGTTTATCAGAAACTGTTACTCAGGATCATTCGTTGTGAACTTCCCGGCGGGACGGAACTGAAAAGTACGCAATTAGCACGTGAACTTAGTGTGAGCCGAACTCCAGTAGTACAAGCTTTAGCCCGTTTACAGGCTGATGGAATTGTGATTCAGCAAAAGAACCATCGTGCCGTTGTCAGAGAAGGGGCTGAGAACTGGTTAGTCGAAATTCATGAACTGCGATTGTTATTAGAACCCTCCGCTGCTGCGATGGCCGCACAAACGATTACTGAAGCTGAGTTGATACAATTGGAAAACCAGGCGGCTGAAGTCAAAGCCTGTCAGCAGCAGTATGAAGCGGGAGACCATTCTAGCGAACACTTACAGAAGTGGAGCACGGCATCTCGTTCGTTTGACTACGCTTTACATCTGGCCATTGCCGAATATTGTGGGAATTTACCAATTTCTGAAGCCATTCATAAATGCTGGAGTTATAAGCGGGTTTCCTATTCCGCAGCTGAAGAAACTCCAGAAATTATGACGCGGGGCTTATATGATCATACTGTTCTCCTGGATTCCTTAAAGAATCGCGACTCTGAAACCGCTTCTGTTGCCATGGAGATGCATTTACGAAATGCTTCCCGGATGCGGCCCGATCGCTTGATTGTTTGACAGGTGCAACTGGTAGTTCGATGATCAAAATGATGAAATGCAGTTGAAAAGCGAGTGCGATTTTCTCCTGGCTCTTGAAAGTTATCCCCAACCTGTCAAAAATGGCTTCGACGAAGACAATTTCGTTGGTTTACTCTTTTATCCGCTTTAGATTTTGAAACAAAAGGCAAAAATTCGTCATGTCAGACAACCCACGTGTGATTTTAAGTGCATTTGCAGATGAAGCAGCAAATCATAAAACTGCAATTGAACAAATGGTGGCACTCTCTGCTTTAGGGCTGAAATATTACAGTCCTCGGTTTATCGATGTGAAGGGTGATGGAAACGTCAAACATGTCGTGGATTTGAATAAAGCGGAATATAAACAGCTGCTTAAGCTGCATGATGAATATGGCATGAGCGTCACCAGCATTGGAGCCCGTGTTGGAAAGATCAAGCTGGTTGATAAAGATGATGGTTCTCATAATGTGTTTGTACCCTTCAAAAAGTATTTGAAAACAGAAGTTGCCAACACGATTAATGCCGCCACCACGTTGGGAACGAAGTTGATTCGAGGTTTTTCTTTTTATCCTCCCAAAGGAGAAGATCCCAAGCCCTATATGAATCAGGCCGTCGACCAGATTGGTCAGATTGCTGATCTTTGTGCGAAAAAGGGTTTGATTTACGGTCTCGAAATCGAGCCGAACTTAATTGGAGAAACCGGACCCTTACTGGCTGAGCTGGCGCGTAAAGTCAAACGCGCTAACATGGTAACTATTTATGATGGCGGAAATATCGCGGCGCAGAATAAAGATGCAATGCAGTGTTTGAGCGAGTTTCATGATATGAGCAAATCGATGGGTTGGCTACATATCAAAGACTATGCCGTCGATTCTGATTTGGAATGGACCGGCGTTGTCGATGAAGAACGCTTGAAAAACTTTGTGCCGGCAAACGTTGGTGATGCCGGGCACGAATTTGTTTTACGTGAACTGCGTACGATTCTTCCAAAAATGGAGAAAAAAATGAAGAAGCTGGGGGCGCCCGGTGTCTTTCTGGAAGTAGAACCACATTTGAAGGGCGGGGGACAATTTGGCGGGTTTAGTGGACCCGACGGCATTGGAGTGGCGGTAAGAGCCCTTTGTTCGGTTCTCGATTATGTCGGCATTGATTATGATCTACGAACCTTCAAAGATATCCAGATTTTACGCGGTTTCTAATTCCTCTTATTTGCTTTTCAATGAGTATCGAATGGTAGAAATTCCTGGTTCAAGAGAAAACCGTGGTTGCCTGCTGTATTTGTTACAATTACACTAAAGTTGTCCAAGAGTAAAAACAATGTCTTTTGATCCTCAGCATTTGCAGGACATTATCGCCTGTCCGAAAACAAAAGCAAAACTTGTGCGTGATGGTGATTTTCTAGTTTCTATCGATCCAGCATCGCGGTTGAGGTATCCTATCAAAGATGGGATACCGGTGATGCTGGTGGAGGAAGCGACTAAAGTTCCTCAGGAAGAGTGGGCTGAAATCATGAAACGCAATGACCGAAATCCTGTTTCAGGAGAGTTGGTTTCCTGAACTAAATTCCTGCCAGAGGAGAGAAACTGATGGATGCATCGCAGAAATTTCTAGCTTGGAATCGTTTCATCAGATTCTCATTTTATGTTCTGGTAAGTGGTGGGTTTACTCTTCCGCTCATTGCCGATGAACCTGCGACAGTATCTCAGAAGCAGAGCCAGCAGGATTCAAAAAAAACGCTCTATACTTATCAGCGGGATCATGACCCGAATGGTATCGGTAAATTCTATCGGGGACGCGAAATCGCCCGTGTAATGGGTTATCAGGGAGCTCCCTGGCTGGAACGCAAAACACGCGAGCAGGAAGAACGACTGTCTTTGCTTCCGAAAGCATTGAAACTGAAGCCCGGCATGGCGATTGCAGATATCGGTGCGGGCAGCGGCGTCATTTCCGTGATTCTAGCCGATCATGTGAGCCCTGACGGTAAAGTTTATGCGGTGGATGTTCAAAAAGAGATGCTGGAACTGCTTAATAAAAAACTTGAAAAACAAGGTGTCAAGAATATTCATCCCGTGTTGGGAACTCAGAAATCACCCGGACTCAAACCAGAATCAATTGATGTAGCGATTATGGTAGATGTATATCATGAATTTGAATTTCCCTTTGAAATGATGCAGGAAATTTCAAAAGCATTAAAGCCGAAAGGGCGTGTGGTGCTGGTGGAATATCGCAAAGAAGATCCTACTGTGCCGATCAAACTCGTCCATAAAATGTCCGAGGCACAAGCGAAAAAAGAAGTCTCTCGACCAGAATTGAATTTGAAATGGAAAGAGACCATCGGGATTTTGCCTCGACAGCACATCCTTATTTTCGAGAAAACCTCAGCAAAATAAAATCTGATCTGAAGATCACATCAAGCCCACTTCACACACTGAAAACGGATTCCAGACTGCGGTCAACTCGCTGAGACAAGCTCCTTTAACCGGTGAAGCTCAAGCTGAATCCTGAATCGTTTCAGCACTATCCCTCCTGCCTCTCTCCTTCTCAAAGCGATCAATCCGAACGGGCCGATAAAACCGTTTGTTCTGTTTGGAATAGTTTGCTTGAGAGCCCTCTTACTTCGATTCTTTCGTGTTCTAATTTCATGGTAAAATATTGGATTTATAGCGAAAAAGCATCCGATCAACAAAAGTATGAGTAGGTAGAACTACTATAAGACGGGCTGAAACAAGCTATAACATGTGAAAACGTGAATACGTCCATCTATGATTTTGGCACTGAAGAATAGATAGGTTTAGGTTCGGTATGCAGCTTTTGAACTTGCTCGATGAGCAGAGGCAATGGTCTCCGTGCATTCTATATGTAGATGACCAGGCAAACCATTTTGTTGAATTTGAGAGAATTAATACAGAAGAGGGATATGAAATACATCATTGTCTGGATGTAAAAAATTCATTGTTGAAAGCATTAGAACTTAAGCCAGACATTATTATCTTAAGCCTCGAAATCCAGGAGATGGATTTGATTGAGGTGATCGGGTTTTACAAATCACACGCAGTACTCGCCAATACTGCGATTATGGCTACATCTCAGTTCCAGGAATCGGAGAAAATCACCATCGCGCTTGCGAATGGCGTGGATGATTTTTTGCTGCGACCTTATTGCCCGGCACTTGTTCACAAACGCATTCGAAATACACTCCAGATCATTGCCAATCAGAAGTCTGACCGGATCCAGATGGCACTGAGCAATGTGCTCGAAGAATCATTAAACGAGATTTATATTTTTGACGCCGAATCTCTGCAGCTTTTTTATGCGAGTCGGGGTGCCACAAAAAATCTGGGTTATACTTCGCAGGAACTCAATTCGATGACTCCTTTTCAATTAGTCAAGGAAGATTTCAGAGCGCAACTTGAAGAGGTATTTCATTCTTTATTAGAGAGTCACGATTCCCAAACATTTCTCAATGCAGAATTTAAAAGAAAGGGAGGGACCTGTTATCCTGCTGAAGTTTATCTTCAGAGAACTACGGTCTTTTCTAAACCGGCGATTGTGGCTCTGGTGATGGATATCACCAAATTGGTACAGGAACGAGAGCAGGTCGAGCGGTTGGCACGCGCGATTGAATCAAGCGCTGATGCAGTCTTTATTACAGACACTACAGGCACAATCACTTATGTCAATCCAGCTTTCTCTGAACTTTATGAGTGGTCGGCTGCAGACGCTCTCGGGCAGACTCCGCGTTGTCTCAAGAGTCATCTCAATCCTGAAGAAACATATCAGGAAATGTGGAATCAACTACTTTCAGGAAAAACCTGGAAGGGAACGTTAATTAATCGTCGCAAGGTAGGTCAAACGGTTTCAAGTTTACCTTTATTAGGACAGAGTTCACGGCAGGAGAAAAACTGGCTGGAACAATATCGTTGGATACACATGACGGTTTCCCCGATCTATGATAAACAGGGGGAATGTATCTCCTATGTGGCAGTACAAAGAGATATTACGAATAAGGTTTTGAACGAGAAAAAGCAGTCTCAGAAACATCTTCAAGCTGTCATTCGAGCCAGGGTGGCAAAAAGCTTACAACAACAGACGTCTCTGAAAGAAAAGTTGGATCAGGTATTGAGTGCACTGATTGACATTCCTGAATTCCAGCATCTGAAGCGGGGGTGTCTCTATCTGAATAATACAAAGACTAAACAATGTGAACTGCTCTCTCGTTTTGGAGATTTTGTTGTCTCTCCTCACTTCACCTATCATGAGTATTGGTTTAAAGAAGAGTATGCAGAATATCCTCATTCGGTGATTCAGACACATATCATTAATCAATGTCACTGTGACTCCAAAACTAAAGCAGAAGGTCAATCAGACGGATCGCATGGCCATTACCTGGTTCCCATTTCGCATCTGGGAGAGTCTCTCGGCGCAATGGTTTTATCCAGTGAAACGTTTCCGGATGATGATCCTGACCAGATACGGTTCTTGCAATCCATTGGTGATTTGATTGGTATGGCCATTATTAATGATCGATTGACTGAAGATCTGAAAGCGGCTCAGCAGCAAGCAGTGGAAGCAAACATCTCCAAGGATTTATTCCTGGCAAATATCAGCCACGAAATCCGTACTCCGATGACTGCTATTTTAGGGTATTCAGAAATTTTAACGGAGCAATTGGAATCCAGATCCCAAGTGAAAATGATTGAGACCATTAAACAAAATGGCGATTACTTACTTTGTTTGATCAATGACCTGCTCGATCTCTCAAAAATCAATTCACAAAAAATGACAGTGGAATTGATGCAATGTTCTCCCACACAAATATTATTCAATGTAGAGTCATTGCTTAAAGTACGTGCAGACAAGAAGAGTATTGAGTACACAACACAATTTGATGGCGCCATACCAGAGTATATACAAACAGATCCTACGAGATTCAAACAAATACTGGTCAATCTGATCGGGAATGCCATCAAGTTTACGGACCAGGGGGCGGTAAAAGTAATTGCACGTTACTTGGTTGAAGATCAGGTTCCTTTCTTACAAGTTGAAGTCGTAGACACCGGAGTTGGTATTACAGACAACCAGATGCAACAACTATTTCAACCCTTCATCCAGGCAGATGTGTCAATGACCCGACGTTTTGGTGGTACGGGACTGGGGCTGACGATTTGTAAAAAACTGATCGAAATGTTGAATGGGTCAATTTCTGTGACCAGTGTTTCAGCAGTAGGTTCTACTTTTGTCCTTAAAATTCCAACGGGAGTCCCGGCAGACGTGAATCTGGTTCATTATGATTCTGAAGGACAACAGGATCTGGTGATTGAAGAAGAAGCCTCGCCTGCTGTACCAGACAGTCTGAAAGAATACTTTGGTTTTTCTCCACGAGTACTGGTGGCAGATGATGGGGCTGATAATCAACATTTACTTTCTTACATACTCAAAAAATGGCAATGCGAATATGAACTTGCTGAAAATGGAAAAGTGGCTGTAGAAGCAGTACAGACTGCAGAGGAGAAGGGAACTCCTTTTGATATTATCTTAATGGATATCCAAATGCCGGTGATGGATGGTTACACTGCTACGAAAACGCTAAGAGCTTCCGGCTATTCGAAACCAATTATTGCGATCACGGCGCATGCAATGAATACCCAATTGCAGGAGTGTATTGCAGCAGGCTGTGATGCCTATACAAGCAAACCGATTAATCGTAAACAGTTGCTGAGTCTGATTTGTAAATACACTATGCGAGAACAAGCACAAACTACGAACTGAGCTGAATCTGAAAATGAACTTGTCAAATTCCATGATTGGCTTTGACTGTGAAAGGAAACAGTTGGTCTTTAAGTTCTTTTAAAGAGCGTGCAAAGACATCTGCCGTATTGATTTCCTGCTCGCTAACACGATGCCCGGTTCCTACGAGCGCCGCTGTCTTCAGCCGAGCGGCTTTTCCTGCTTTGATATCAGACAATTTATCTCCCACTAAGATTGACTCTGAGAGATTCAGATTGTGCTTTCTTTCTGCTTCCAGCAACATCCCTGGCTTAGGCTTTCGGCAGGTGCAGTCAATTCGATAGCCTCCCATTCCATGTACTGGATGATGTGGGCAGTAAAAAAAGTCTAAAATCGTAAGATGCCGTTTTGCAAACTCATCCACAACCCAGGACATCAAGTCAATGAATTGTTGTTCTGTGTAGTACTCACGCGCAATTCCAGACTGATTTGTGACTATGATTAAGCAATATCCCGACAATGTTGCCGCATGACACAACTCGAAAATTCCTTCGATAAAATCGAAGTCTTCGATCAGATGCAGATAGTGTTTTTCAACATTGACGACACCATCACGATCAAGAAACAACGCTTTTTGCAAAATGAAAAAACCTCTCTTTCAAGGTTTAAAGATCAAAACCAAAAAGTTCCGCTTCCACGCATTCACACAGGGTGTGCTCAAGAACTAAGTGTACTTCCTGGATTTGGCTTGTGAGTTCGCCCGGAGCAATCACACAAACGTCGCTCCATTTACGAACTTCCCCTCCATCGTGTCCCGTAAAAACAATGCTCGGAATTCCCTTTTCCTTGCATGCCTGTAGAGCTTTTACAATATTGGGAGAATTACCTGATGTGGTGATCCCCAGGAAAACATCATGCGTTGTGAGCTTCCCCCTAATCTGGCGAGAGAACACAGAATCGTAACCATAATCATTTCCAATGGCCGTTAAAATAGAAGAATCTGCCGTTAATGCTTCAGCAGCCAGTGGTGCACGGTCTTTTGCCAGTCGGCTCACAAATTCTGCGGCCAGATGTTGTGCATCCGCGGCAGATCCACCGTTTCCTGCAATATAGATTCGGCCTCCCTGATGATAGCTGTTAAGAACTAAATCAACAGATTTCGAAAACTCATTCTGGATATCCGGGTTTTCCAGAAGCAGTTTTTTGGCTTCAATCGATCTCTCCAAATTACGGCAGATGATTCTGATTGCCTTTTTCATATGATTCGCTCCAAAATCTCTATGCCAAAATTTTCAAAGTGGATCGGATTCGAAAAATGATCACCGATGAAAAGAGCCAGACGAGATTTTCCTGCTATTGCTACAAAGTTTGAATAGGTTGTATCAAGAGATTTACTGAGATAGGAGTATAGTTGAATCAGAAAAAGGATGACAATATTGATTCAAATCCATCTCTTTGTTTGCTGGAACATTTCATCAGCAACACGGAAATGAGAATTCATGACTTATTACATAGGTATATTTGATTTCCCAATTTTCATATCCAGGTAGCATTTTAAAGTACTTCGTAATCAGCTTTTCAATGAGGGATAACTTCAATTCAGGTGAATGCAGACAAACTTCTTCGAAAAATTGATGACCAGAGAATATCTCGGAATTTACAAAAGGCATCTTAGTAAAGTGTATGGCGCCATGTTGTCACATGGATGAATTAAAATTTGTTGTAAAAAATACAAATTGCTCTATACAGGAATAAAAATGATTGCCATTTATGTTGAAAAGTCAGGAGTTTCAATTTGAATAGACGACTCAAGCTTCACCAAAACGTCCGCAATGGTTACGGATTTCGTTTTGACGGACTCTAAGCATGCAGAACTGAAAAAAACAGGCAAATTCCTTCGATACTTAAACTTTACCATTCTTTGGTAACTAGCATGAAAAAAGCTGATCAATTACGAAAAGTGATTCTCTGCATTCGCAGATATGAACATGTCTGCTGAAGATTACGATATACAAAGATATCAATCCATAGTGTAAGGAGACACCTCCTTAATTACCGTATTAAAATGGGAAAGGATTCCTCGTGCCATCAGCTCTGAGCATTCGAGTTTCATGTTGCCTGATCTTGGCCAGTATTCTTAATGGCTGTGCAGCCGTGAATAGTATTGCGCTCATCCCACAACGTATAGGAGAGAAATGGACGTATCGCTCCAAGATCGCGCGCGAAAAACAGCTAGATAAAGCGGCCGTTCACGAAGCAAAATTGGCAGATTTAGAAGATGAGCGGGTTGTTCTCAAGATTTCTCGTGATGTTTTAGTAGAAAAACGTCGTGCTGAACGAGAAGCATTAATGGCTGATGCCAGAGCTGAGATTGAAGCGAGCCGTCCAGAATTTCGGGAGCAACTAGAGACGGATCTTGGCTTGAAATTCAACCAGCGGTTAAACGTAGGACAGTTACAAGTTGATTTAAAGAAAATGGAAGCGCTGCTTGATGATCGAAAGCAGGAGCAGAAGAAGCTAGATGAAGACTATGCGAAAAGACTAAAGTTGCATCGTGAGAATTTAGCGAAACTAAGAAGTGGAAAACAAAATTTAGAATCAGGGAGTGAAGATTGTGCGCGGCCACTTAAGGATAAATTAATAGATAAAGAAAATCTGGAAGCACCCCCAAAATTAGCTATCTTGCCAACAGAAATCCCATTGATGCTTCCCGTAACCTTGAATGTTGAATTACAAAACCCTTCATTAAGACAATCAAATATCAAACGTACCACAGTTCCACTTTTAGAGTGTAAAGAAGCGCTGGAGGATGAGTGTTGCAAAGGCTGTCTTGATGGTTGCACTCAGTGTTTGCCAACAACAAAGAAAAAACGCATATTTGGTGGTTTGGGACAAACCTTAGCTCCTCCTGCTGTTTATCAGACAGCATCTGAAGACTCGATTTTAGGGGGATTTGGGAGTGAATCTTTACCACCTGCGCCACAATCTCCCGAAAATTAACTTTCCCAGTTTCTTTTCAAGATTTTCTTTGAGAATACTTTACTAATATAAGATTAGTCCCTGGCGCCCCAAATTAAAGTTGCTCTATCAATATCATCTTGCCCAATCTCGATATCTGGTTGATATCTTTTAAACATGATGTTTCCAGGAATATCAGTGTGGTGTAGCCCAAGAATATGCCCAAATTCATGAATGGCGGCATAAAGAAATTTATCTTGTGTCCAGGTTTCGGAGATATCAAATCGTACCTCCATCAAATTCTTTTCAGGCGGCCCAACATCGGCATCAGCTAGTTTAGCCCCCAACCCGTCAAGCGCAGCACCTCGAATGACGACATTTGCTGAATCAGAACTAGTGGCTTCTTGAATATCCAGTTTAATAATACTAGCCCAGATACTCCATGCGTCAGCAATTAAGTCTATTGCATCAGGTATGTTTGGTAATGAATCTATTTCAATTTCATAGCGAAGTTTTGGCTCATCACCATCTTCGCCACCATCTGGCGATGCGTTTGGAGCGTTATTACCACTTGCTGTAAAGGTGCGAAATGCTCTTGTACCCAAACAGGATGGTAATTGTAGGAAGTTAAGAGTCTGGTTTCCAAGAATTCCATCGACAGTCACATGCTTCTTCACTGATTCTTGGAATTTTGTAATAGATTCGAGAACACGCTCAAAAAGTAGATCGCTAACAACCTCAGGCGTTTCGATATCAATCGGATTTAATTTAAGTAAGCCTTCTTCAATTAGCGTATGAATACCATTTGCTAAGCCAACTTCAGAAGGGATGCTGCCAGCGGAAAGAGTCGGATCACTCTTATTTTTTTCATTGAGTCTTTTGGCAATGTTCAAGACTAATGTGGCTATGGCGAACCCAGTAGTTGCAGGCATGGTAAACTCCAATTTAGTCTAGTCGTAGTTTTGAAAGAAAAAATAATCTTTGCGATCTATTGTTGAGGCAGTTTTTGCAGTTTCCGTCGATATTGTAAAACTTTTCGTCGATATTTTAGTGCGCGTTTCAGACTGTGTGCATTGTTAGTGTCTGGTAGTCTATTTGGGTAAAGACCCTGTAATTGGTTGATTACATTCGTAGATGATGTGCTGGTCGTACTTTGTATTCTTGTTACATTTCCTGTTCCCAAATTTCGAGCAGTCTCATATTTTTGCCTATTAATAAGCCCATTCCTGATCGCATCATATGCAAGTCGAGTTTGTTTAATATTTCCTTGCTGTTCTATGACTGACAAATCTTTATCTACTGTCTTAAATAGTGATTCCCATTTCTTACTAGCATTAATTCTTGCAAAAGAACTGGTATTTGGCTTTCCAGCAATTTTAATTGCTATGCCTGGCCTAGCCATTTTTTTAAAGAATGCATTACGCTTGGTTATCAGGTCTTCTGACAACTTCCGAATTTTTTGATTAGAATCAATTCCTTTGCTGGATTCCAGAAGGTCTGAATAGAGCTTAACTAGAAAAGGGATTGTTTTTTTATCATTTTGAGGGTCGAGTTGAATCACATCTCGATGAGCATTATAAAGATCGATAACCGTCTTATTGAGAGCCGCTAACTCATTTTCTTTCGAAGGAGAATCTGGAACAGAGAGAGTTGAATCTCTATCTTCATTAGTCTTTTCAATTGCTTTTACACTATTCAATAACTCATCATAAGCAGCTTTTTTATTGGCTTCGGTAGCTTTTTTTGCTTCAAGTATTTTTTCTACAGCAATTGTTTTTTTTACGGCTTCCAGAAGATTTTTTAATAATTTATCTTCTGACGGATTTAAAATATCAGCTTCTTCTTTTATGAACTTTTCAAGTCTGTTTTCAGCCTCTTCGAGATCTAGTTTTTTTGCTTCTTCAGACGTAATTTCATTTTCGAAAATTGCCTTTGATTTATCAAAAACACTTTTGAGTGCTTCACGACTTTTCTTTTGTTCTGCTTTTGCTTTTTTGGTCGCAACGGAAGCTTCTTGCCATTCACCTTTTAGTTCTTCAAGTTGCTCAGCCGTCGCATTTTTAAGAATTTCTATCGTGTTTTCATTATTTTTGTCATTTAATTTGGCATTGAGTTGCTTAATCTTTGCTTTTAGGTCTTTTATTTCTTGGTCTTTTGCTGCATCAGCGCACGTGAAATTCACCGCCAGGGAAAGTGCCATTACAAATACCATGGACTTTAAAAACAGATTTCTCATTTTCGCGGTTCCCGATTGTTTGTTGATAGTAATAGACGTGTGCCTGAATGAGGCAGACACATTCGCGATTCTCCAGATCACTCTTTGATGCCAGTTATGAATACTCATAACGCATGATAGAATATAGATTACATATACAATAATGCCCGTATACAATAATGAACTCAAGCATATATATGTGTAAATCTGCGCTGTTTTCGCAAAATTCCTATTTTACGGTTTATTCAGAGTAGCTGTCTCACGCCTCTAATCATTGGATACCAAGATTAACGATTGTTTAAGCATCCCAATTAGGGAGAGTGTGCGTTTTTACTTAGCGTGAGAGGCGATTCAAAGCACATGAGGTAGCAGAGAGAATGCACACCATACTGAGATTTGTGGGGACTTTGAATGATTCTAAATCACAGTGATTCTTAATTTCGTATTAACTGTGATACAGAATTTGATAGCGCTATTCGACTAAAATTGAAAAGGGTGAGTAACGGGGGTCGAACCCGCGACCTCCGGAATCACAATCCGGCGCTCTAACCAACTGAGCTATACCCACCACATGAAGTCGACTGGCTGATGATTTTGCCAGTTTCTGTCAGCATAGATCCGATTCTAACTAAATATTGTACGTCTGAAAAGACTCCTGCTGAGACAAAAGGTTCAATTTTTACGTTATCAAAGCGGATTTAGAGATGCAACGAATCTATGGCTTCGAATCAGTAAAATTCCCTCTATACGTGCATCTCCTGTCAAGAATCTGTAGAATTGATGCATCAAGATTTCCCTATGAAATCAACACAGAACAAACACAATGAAAACAGGGAAAAAAACATGAAAACACTTAGACTCACCTGCATGATTCTAATCACTTTCGTATTGAGTCTCTTTCAATTAGCAACGCAGGCTCAGGATTCCGTGAATTTTCCAACCATTGGAGAAGTGGTCAGACTTGATCCGCGGCTGGATGAACTCATTGATAAAGATGCCAAGATCCAGGTTCTCTCCTCTGGATTTGATTGGAGCGAAGGTCCTGTTTGGATCGGAGATGCCAAGGATGGATATTTGCTATTTTCGGATATTCCCAAGAACTCCGTAATGAAATGGAAAGAGGGAGTTGGTGCCTCATTGTTTCTGAAACCCTCTGGATACACCGGAGTTGTCAAATATGGGGGAGAACCCGGATCGAATGGTCTTTTACTAGACCAGAAAGGGCGTCTCGTTTCCTGTGAACACGGCGATCGTCGTGTTTCGGTTCTTACTAAAGACGGAGGAAAGCGGACGCTCGTCGATAACTATATGGGTAAGCGACTCAACAGTCCCAACGATGGGGTTTATAAGTCAAATGGCGATCTCTATTTTACAGACCCGCCTTATGGTCTGCCGAATCGCTATGACGATCCTCGCAGAGAACTTGATTTCTGCGGTGTCTATCGACTGGCAAAGGATGGCACGTTGACTTTATTAACGAAGGAAATGACACGCCCGAATGGGATTACCTTTTCTCCCGATGAAAAAACATTATATGTGGCACAATCTGATCCCAAGGCGGCAATCTGGAAAGCATTCCCTGTGAACGAAGATGGAACGTTGGAAAAAGGGAAAATACTCTATGATGCCACTTCAGCCGTTGGTAAACTTCCGGGTTTACCCGATGGTATGAAAACGGATCTTAAGGGCAACATATTTGCAACAGGACCAGGTGGCTGTTATGTTTTTACCCCATCAGGAGATTTATTGGGCAGAATTAGTACCGGTGAGCGCACAGCCAACTGCGCCTGGGGTGGTGATGGTTCAACACTCTATCTGACCGCTGACACTTATCTGGTACGCATACCAACCAAAACCAAAGGCCGTATTGGCGCTGCTAAATAGTTGATTTCACAACGATATCAAACTCTTGTCCTCTGGTAGTTCCTTTAGCGAGGAGCTGCCGGGGTAGGGGTTCCTGTTGAGTTTTTAAACACAAAGAGCACTTTGATTGGTGTTTTCGTTTGATTGAGATTCCGCGATTTAGAGAACGGTAGAGAACGGTTTTTAGTAAGGTGAGTCAGTTTATCGGTCGCTTTATTCCCAGTCGGTTTTGAGGCAGCGAGAGGAGATTCCGGTGATGGCAGTGCCCCCGCTGATGACCCCAATAGCATGGATTTTCTGCCTTTGGTGGCTTTAGATCGTACTAATGTTTCTTCAGGGAGTTGCATGCGATAACGAGTCTGAAATGAACGCGAAAGATCCCGTTTTAAATCTTTACCGACTTTTGAATCGGCAATCGTTTTTTTAAACTTTGCGGATGAACGATTTTCTTGTGCCGCTCCATTGGATTTTTCAGTATCAGTAGGTTTTTTTGCTCCATTTTTGGCTTCAAAATAAGCATCATGATTAGATCGTGGCGTGTTGGATTTGTATGCCAGAAGTTTTGGCAGTTCTTCAATCTTCTCAGTGAGAGACCGTTCGCTAATCGCAGGCTGTAATGAGAGGCTCACAAGCTGATCTCGTTTAAGATCGTTTTGGAACTCCTGGAGTGCCGTAGATAATTGATTGTCAGTGGCTTCCACGTAGACAGCAAACAATTCATTTTCAGATTCGTCCCTTCTCTGAGCCAGTGATTGCCCTTTGGCTTTGAGTTCACTTTTAGAACTGGATTGAGGATTCTGAAGCTGGCGTTCCACCTCAGACTGTTTCTTTTGATTAATGGGAATATTGTTGCGCGCCAGAAGCAATTCCATCGTTCCCAGAGCCTGTTGAACATCGACAACACGAACTTCAATCACTGCCACTTTTCCATCAATATCACCAATGTAAGGTAAAACGTCTCCAATACGAATGGTATCGAGAGGAATATGAGCGGGAATCCCTTGTGAAGGAGGTACCATAGAAGTCCTGAGTCTATTGCTAGAATGGTCACTAAAATTAACACCCTCAGGAAGTTTATTCATGACCGAGAATTTACCCAATGATTTAGCTGCCGTTGGTGCATTCAAACTTTCGACGACCATTTCCTTTTTGCCAGACGAGACATTTCCTCTAAGACCAAGACGATTAGTCTGATTATCGGCCATCAGAACATCAAGTAATGCAGTGACCTTCTCATTTTGGTGGGCTTCTAAGTCTGCACTAACGCCGTCTGTACTCACATCGGCACTGGCGTTTTCTTCTCGAACGAGTTCTGTTGTTTTAACTGCAGTTTCCATGCTGGAGCGCGGAGTAGACGGTCGTGATATAGCAAAACCTTGGCTGAATTCTGGTTGGGTGGGAGTTACGTAAGAGTTCATCAACAATACGAATAAAACGAGTGCCGCCAGTGAAGAACAGGTACTAACTGCAACAGCAATACGATAACGAAATACAGAGGGAGTATGTTTTACTGCAGCGTGAGTTGTTTGAGTCAGCAGAGTTTCCTGCTCAATTCGTTTACGAATGGAAGGTGCCAGTTCAGGTGGGGCAGATTCCGTAGCAGTTTCCTGAAGAAGTCGGGAAAGTTCTCCGATTTCGTGTAGTTCCTGCCGTGCTTCAACTGAATTCTCCAGAAGCGACTCTAATTGTCTGCGCTCCTCGGATGAGACTTCATGATCGAAGTAAGCAGAAAGATCTTCGTTTGATGGTTGTTGACTACTCATTTTGATTCACTTACCGATGACTCGTGGTCAGATTTGAAAGCACGCGAGACTGGTTCGGTCTGGAAAAGCGTGTTCAATTTCTGTTTTAATTCGTTCCTTCCTCTAAAAATGCGGCTCCTTACAGTTCCTAATGGAATTTCCGTGATCTCTGCAATTTCCCCGTATGACATTCCCTCCAGTTCTCGCAGTATCAGAGGGGTACGATATTCCTCTTGTAATTCATTTAAGGCCTGATGGACCATTTTTTTTCGTTCGGAGAGTTCGGCAACATCGGAGGGGCGGTTTTCAGGGTGTGTATCAACCAGCCAATTGCCAGCCGGGTTATCTTGTGTATCCAGTGTGGTGGAAGTTCGTTTTATTTTTCTTTTCTGAGTAATCGCGGCATTGAAGGCGATGCGAAATAACCAGGAATAAAATGCGGCTGTTCCTCTGAATGTGTTCAATTTAAAAAAAGCCTGTGTAAAACCTTCCTGTGCCGCATCGCGCGCATCATCATTCGAACCCAGAATCCGCACTAACGTTCGAAACAGGCGATCCTGATATTTCAGAACCAGTTGATCGAACGCCTCTGTACGACCTGCCAAACATTCTTGAATCAAGTGTTGATCATTGTTGGTCACAGTATCTAATTGACGAATGAGAGACAAAATAAGTTCCCGCTCTCAAAAGAAAACGGGGATTTTAGGGGATATGTAAGTATCTTCTTATTTTTTAACACGTTACGTCAATACCAGATGGTAAATACAGACCAGGAAAGTAGATTTCAGTCTATTGAGGCTCAATTTAAGGTGCAATTGTCAATCAAACGAGTGGTTCCTACAAAAGCTGCCACCAAAGCGACCATTTTGGGGTGAGGAGTTTCTATCTCTTCCAGAGTCTGGGCATCCACGATGGTGGCGTAGTCGAGTTTTACCAACGGGGTTGTTGTTAAAAGTCGTTGCATCTCGGTTTTAATGTGGCTCAGGTTGGTTTCGCCAGCTTGTATTTTTTCTTTCGCCAGATTCAGAGCATGTGAGAGTGATAAGGCTGACTCACGTTCCGTCTCTGAGAGATATGTATTTCGGCTGCTTAGAGCTAAGCCATCCGCATCTCGAACAGTAGGGCAGGTTTTAATTTCGACAGGGATATTCAAGTCGAGGCACATCTGTCGAATGATTGCCTGCTGTTGGTAGTCTTTCGCTCCAAAAAACGCTTTGTCTGGCAAACAACTCAGGAGGAGTTTGGTAACAATGGTCGTGACACCCTGAAAATGATTTGTACGTGTTGCCCCTTCGAGAATTTCAGAGAGTGTTTTCACTTCAACATATGTCGAGAAATGAGGAGGATACATGATATCGGTTGTTGGTACCCAGACCAGATCTGCTCCTGCTGTCTGGCATTTCTCCAGATCTTGTGCTAACAATCGAGGATAGCTGTCAAAGTCTTCATTTGGTCCGAATTGAGTCGGATTCACAAAAATGGAAACGACAACAAAATCACATTCTTCTCGTGCTGCCTCAATCAGGCTGACATGACCAGCATGAAGTGCTCCCATCGTAGGAACGAAACCAATCGAAGCGTCCTGTTTTCGTTGTGATTGGATCAACGTTCGTAGTTCGGGAATTTCCTGGACAGTTTTGATAGGTGAGGTGAATGGTTCCGACATGAGATCAAAACTTTCAGGATGTGCTAGATGTCCTGATTAAACCGGAGTGTCAAGTCATTAGACTATTTCAAGTGACTGAGACAACTCAGCCATCTTAAAATAACCGTTATGTCGAAGACTTTTTAGAAGACCGTGAGCGATTTCCACCTCGCTTATTAGACGAGCGTCGTGATCGTTTAGGGTGTCTTCGATTGGGACTTTCGGACTTCGATGAAGATTGTTTTTCCCCCTCGTCGTCTTTACCTGATTTACTATCAACAAGTTTAGGATTCAGAAGATAGGAAATTGCTTCTTCCCAACTTGGGACGTTGGGATATTTATTTTTTGCTTCACTTTTATTTGGGTGTGAAGAGGATTCGTCTTCAGAAAGTTCTTCCAAGTCGGTTGAATCCGAACGAGGCGTTTTTTTACGTCTACGGGAGCGCCTTCGTGAAGGTCTCTTCGATTTGCGTTCTTCAGATTCCTCTAATTCTTCATCTTCGCTGTCAGTCTGGAGTTCGACATCTTCGTCTTCTTCACCTTGTTCGTCTTCAGCACTCTCGATGGTCTCCTGATTTTTACGAGAACGGGAACGCCTGCGTCGCCGACGCCTTCGGGGACGTTTTGTTTCCGTTGATTCTGCTTCTTCTTCACGTTCCTCAGCGACAGCTTCTTCTTCTGATTCGAGTTCGTCTTCATCAGAATCAAAGGCAACTTCCTCAAATTCGACTTCTTGAGAAATGAGGCCAAAACCGAAGGAATCGTCATCGTCAAGGCGCTCATCTGCTCGTGTTTGACTATTTTTTGCAGGCTTAGAACGAGACTTTTTCGCTCGCGGTTTCTTCTGAGCAGGTTGTTTTGATTCAACAGTTTCGTCTAGGGCCTCATCATCTTCCTCAGTTGCGTTTACGTCGGTACTTACAATCGCAGAATCATCTTCATCCCAATTCCAGCCATCAAGCGCGTCCCAGTACGTATCTTTTTCTTCTTCTTCGGCGTCGTCTTCCTCTTCTATTTCAGTCATATTTGAAACAGGGGAGAACTCAACCTCATTTTCTTCTAATTCCTCTTCGGCTTCAAAAACCTCGATGAACTCTTCTTCCAGGTCTTCCTCTTCAATTTCGAAGTCAGCCTCGGAATCAAGATCTTGCTCTGTGTCGTCGGCTGTTTCAGGAACTGAGGGACTGAATTCCTCATCTTCTTCAAATATGGATGAACCGAAATGATTGTCATCTATATATGCTTCTGATGAAGTCTCTGATACCGGTTGCTCAACCGGAGGTTCTTCTGCTGGAGTCTGTTCTTCAGAGGATGCTTCTTCGCCCTCATCTGCCAGTTCCTCTTCAATATTCGTAGGTACAGGCTCAACTTCTTGATTGAAATCGATTCCAAACAGATCACCAGCGAGAGACTCCCAGGAGTCACCTTCGCCTGACGGATTGATGCCAAAAGGCTCTTTGCTTTTATTCATATGCGCAAAGTACACGTTCCCCGAGGATTTTTCAAGATTTGCCTCGGGGTGAATCAAGCTTCTCAGCGAAATTAGCGTCCTTTTGCGTATTCGATATGTCGAATTACGGCCTGTAATTTACGGGCTTTTTCCAGCATCGCGTGGTATCGAGGAACTTTCGAATAACCAATCTGCCGCGCTAAGAGATCTGCTTCTGAGCTGAGAATGACAGTACAGGGTATCGATTTTACCTTCAGAACGTTGGCAATTTCTCGATCTTTGTCAAAATCCAGATGAACTGGTTCAAAGGCTTGATTGAGATATTTAGCCATTCTGGGGTCAGAAAGTGTATCTTTTTCCAGCTTTCGGCAGTAAGTACACCAACTGGCATCAAAGACAATAAAAATTGGCTTATTGCTTTTTAATGAAGCTTGATGTGCTGTTTCCAGATCCGTATGCCAGTTAATGGGATCTTCCGTCTGACTGGCTGAACGCGTTTTCGTTTCTGCCTGAGAGAGATCGAAAAATAACCCCACTAACAGGACAGTCAATAAGCAAGTCAGGATCCATTGATTTTTAGTTTGAAGTCTTTGCATTTCTGTGACTCCTTCACAAGTACAAGCTGCAATTCCTTTGCAACTGTCTTATATGAGTGATAATTTGATGACCCGGTTAAGAGAGCTGAACTTACAAAATCGTTATAACTCATCCATTAAGCTTTATCGGTAGGAGATGAGGATCTTTCATGAACGATTCGATCCGAAATTTCCGCATAATATGGACGTGGCCAGTAAAGTTTATCTAACCGGTAGAGCGCGGGTTCAGGCGCCTATAAAAGAAGCCGTATCTGAGGGATACACTTGCAGACGGAAGTGCACCATCGATTCGGCTTTATAAAAATGCTGGATTTATGATCAGTTTTTTTGAGGCGTTTTGGACTGAGATGGTTCTTTTGGTTTTGCTTTGGGAGCTTTTGCAGTACCCGTTTCTTTTTCTTTCGTGGACTGCTTGGCTGGCTGCTTTTTCGGTTGGGTATCAGATTCCTTCTTCGAAGGACTTGGTTTCTTGTTGGGTGAAGGCTTGGGTTTCGTAGAACCAGCATTTGGTTTTGGGGCTGGTTTACCATCCTTGGCTGCTGGTTTGCCTGCACCTTCTGGAAGAGTTGTTTTGCTGCTTTCCTCTTTGGGTTTCTCAATGGGTTCAATCAGTGCTTTGCGTGACATTCTCAGAGTTTCAAAGCTCTTAGCAGAAATCACATAATACCAGTCTGCAAAACGTTCATTCAGTTTTTGTACGATTTCATTACCCTTCACCACTTTCTCGTCATACTCTTTCAACTTCTTTTCATAAGTCTTGAGTTCTGACTGATACTTTTTCATCGCAATTTCGTATTCTTCTTCAGGGGTGGGTTTTTCTTCCTCTTTCTTCTTGTTTTCTTTAGAGGTGTCCTCTTTTTTGTCAGCAGGTTTGGTATCGACTTTCTTTTTATCTTCCGCCTTTTTTTCTTTGAGACCCGCGGGTTTTTGGGGCTCTTCTGGTTTTTGTGGAGGATCACCAATAAAGGAAGGATTAAACGAAACAGTCACGAATAAATAGCGACTGGTTTTTAAGGCACTATCATCCGTCTTTTCGTCTTCTTTTTTGTCCGCATCTGTTTTTTCCTCTGAATCAGAAGCGTCTGCTTTTTCTTTTGGTTTTTCTTCTTTCTTTTTTGCGCTGTTACCTGCTTCAATATCCAGAGTACTACCAGTAAATATTTCTCCGAAGTAGAGTGAATACAAGACGCCTTGATTTGTAGCGACGATCACTTCTCCTTCATTAGAGACCAGCTGTTGATTTCCCTGGGGGTCACTGGCCAGGATAAAGCCCTTACTTTGCAGATCCACAAAATCGAGGGGATCAAGCCGTAGATTACCCGAAGTTTTCAGTTCCTTGGCAATGCCAGGAGGTTTAGGACGAATACCCTGGATTTTTAAATCACTTAACGTATTGATCATCTGGTTGACATCACTGGTATTCAGCTTTTCGGTTTCTTTATTCAAACCTTCCAGTTCCCAGGGCTCAGTCGATTTTTTACGTTTTAGCGTGGCCAACTCCCGGTTCACGATCCGCCGTTGTTGTGTATCAATTGAATACTTATTGACAATGATTTCAACCAGCCTGTCTCGTTCCACTTTCAGCAGATCTGGCTCAATCCAATCAGAAAATTCTGAGGAGAGATCCACATTGAGTTTGGTTCGATACACAGAATCTTCGTCAATTTTGCGGACGTAATACTCGTTTGATTGTTCAGGAACTTCCTTACCAATAATAAAATCGACCAGTGGTGTCCCACCTTCTTTTGCGAGCGTCAGCCTTTGCCCACGACCTTTGAGATTCGTATTCGATTCGTCTAATGGATCAATCACACCGAAGCGTTCGTGGTCACTTTTTCGTCTGCTTTCCAAAGCACCCCGCACAACGCCTACCAGTGATGCTGCGGTTTCAGCCAATTCGTCTTCGGCGTCAGCCGGATAATCGTGATGCGAAGGGATTTTCCAAACGCCGTCTTTGAATTCGACATTGAAGATTTTCAGAGTAGCAGAATCTTCGTTGTAACTGACGACACGCAGTGATCTGGCTTGTGTCGGATCAGAAAATTCAGGATAGAATTCCTCTCCCACATTTTCATAGCCAGTTAATTGAGCCGGTTGAGATGCGCGATCGGTGATGAAAGCCGCTACTAAAGCAACGGCAGCAATCCCTACAAAGGTCAGTGTTTTGGTCGTTTCATTCATGGTAAACGATTTTACTTAAAAACAGTGGTTTCAATTGAATTCAAACAGGACGCAGTTCAACTTCTATGTGAGATCACAGGCTGACTTTTTCAGTGAGCCTGCGATTATTTCTTTAATCTTCGGTCAGGGGAAATGTTCTGGTTTTCATTGGTCGTTCTGAAAAACAGGAAGCAGATCCCTAACAGAATTGCCGGAAAGGGTGGCACAAGAATCGCATACCAGCGGATACGGTCTTCGATTTCACGAATCTGGCGTTCTGTCCTGGCCTTGATTTTTGCAACTTGTTGTTGTTTTTCCAACTCAATATTCGCTTCATCAACTTCCAGACGTCGTTTTTCATTTTCTTCGGCCATGCGTAACATGATCTGTTTCGTTCGACTATTAAGTGCTTTATCCTGCTCGATTTTCTCCCGTTCCGCCTTCAATCGATCACGGGCATCTTGCAGTTTTGCTTCTGCATCTTTCGTCGCTTTTTCGCGTTCCTCGTTACGTTCTTTAACAAAGACAGAGGTTTCCCGTTCAACAAGCGTCAGTGTGCGATGCTTCGAACGACGTTTTCGTAGTGCAATATAGGAATCATCGCCCGCTAATTGATCGACGCAGTTAAGTAAAAATGTCACATTATCAATCTTTAAGCCGAATGCCTGTCGTTCACGAATATTGAATAATTCATCGGAAATCAAATCAGCATCTGCGACAAAAATGACATTGATGTTCTTCTCTTTTGACTTCGATGTTGAAGTGATATGGGCTGCCAGCACATGGGCGTCAGAATCAATCTGCCGCGGTGGATCTTGAGCAATCCGAATCGAGTTGAAGAAGGGGCTGGTGATTTCTCCCCAATCCAAAAGTCCCGAGTTTGGTCCCGTTCTCAGGAGCGGTTCAAAATTGAGGTCTCTGCCTTTACGAGGACGAATGCTACCGGGGAAGAACGTTAAGATTTCCTGTAATCCACTGGTGATGTTACTGTCTAAATTAAAGGCTCCCCGTGTACCACTTTTCGGAGTAATGAAAATCAACTCAGGACGTACGACTTCAGAAAATTCAGGATGAGGATTGAAATAATCGAATACAACTTCACCGTTATTCCACGCAATCTGTAATACGTTGAGCAGCGAGGTCAATCGGCCTTCATCTGCTTTAGGGGTTGGAGGAGGTTGCCGCATTCCCATCATGCCTCCGCCCGGGCTGGGTTTGGGCATACGTGGAGCGGCTTGAATACCTCGACCACCACCAAAGACAGGCAGTGGGTCATCACAAATCAGCGTTGGTTTTCCTTTTTTCACGTAGTCGACCAGATTCTTTAATTGTGGTTGTGTCAATGAGGAAGGCAGAACAGCAATCAATACATCATATTCCGTATCACTAATGGGCGAGTCGGGAGAAACCTGTTGTACGCGGTACTGTTTCTTGAGTTCACTGACAATGAGCCAGGGGGGCTGGTTACCGCCTGCTGCCATATTAAATCCACCAAAGATGTTGGCATCGGTATTTAAGATTCCTACTGTCAGCCGATCATCTTTGGAGACGGTACGAATCGAACGCGTTAATTCATATTCAATGGGAGTTCCCACGTTAAAGAATGGAATGACAACTTCATCGGTACCACTTTTAACGACAGCCCCCATGAAGATCGTATCGACATAGGCACGACCGCCGCGTTCTGTTTGAACTTGTTGTGGAGTAATATTCAGCAGTCTGGCTTCTTCCTCTTCTTTACTGAAAGGCACGACATCAACAAACCGGACCTGTAATTTTTTCCCACCGATCTGATTGTATTCACGTAACAGGCCAATTAAGCGTTTGCGAATGGGGACATACTCTCGTGCAACATCGGGGCTGATAAATGCTTCCATTGTGACGGGATTCTTATCATCGATTTTCGAGATCAGATCCTTGGTTGTTTGTGACAGACTGAATACTTTTTCATTGGTCATGTCGATACGGCTACTGCCATAAGAGACGATAACGTTCACACTGATCAAGATGACTGCCAGAGAAACTGTGCGAGCCAAAAATTGTAATCCCATGGAGTTTTGTTCTTGAGAACTCCAGTGTCTGCGGGTAATCAGCACTCGGTTCAAATAAAGCATCATCACAGCCAGCGAGATGAAATACAGGATCGAGCCTAATGGCAGGACCCCTGTACCAAAATCTTGAAATTGTGTGACCAGACTCAAGCCCTGAACCAGATTATTAGTGGGGGCAACCTGACCGATAAAAATGGGGATCGCACAGATGGCGGTTCCCAGAACAAAGGCAACAGTGGTGCTACTGGTTAATGCGGAAGCAAACATCCCTGCCGCCAGTAAAGACGCACCGGCGAGCCAGTATCCAAAGTATGTGGTAAACATTAAACCGATATCCGGATTTCCAATTCGCAATAATACCAGGATGTGTGTGACAGAAAACAGGAGCGCGATCGTATAGACGGCCAGCACTGCAAAGAACTTGCCAAGTAAGACTTCGACATCGGAAGCAGGGAGTGTAAACAGCAACTCATCGGTGCCCATTTTCTTTTCATCAGCCCAGACGCTCATCGTAATTGCCGGGATAATGAATAGCAGCAATAAGGGGTACCAGAGAGTCAGTTGATCCAGGTTTGCCTGGTTGTTCGCGAAAAATTGTTGATTGAAGGCGGCAAAAGCACCAGCAACTACGAAGACGACAATAAACAGATAACCCAGCACTCCAGAAAAGTAACTTTGTACGTTTCGCTTGAAGATGGCCAGTACAACGTTGTTCCGCAACATAATAGAAGGGTCCTTACGTCAGCTTTATCATGAATTAGAATGAATCGGTTTAGAGTTTACGCGTGTGTCAATTTGTGGAAGCTGGTTTCCATATCATCCTGACTGCCACCGAGGTCTGATACAGATCCATCAAAAACAATGGAGCCCTGATTAATCAGAATTACACGACTACAGACAGCTTTCACTTCCTGGAGAATATGTGTGGAAAGCAGAATCGTTTTTGTTTTTCCCAGGCTGCGGATCAAATCGCGCACTGACTGATTCTGATTCGGATCGAGTCCACTCGTTGGTTCATCCAATATTAAGATATCCGGGTCATGCAGTAATGCTTGTGCCATGCCTACGCGTTGTCGAAAACCACGCGACAATTTCCGAATGGGTTTCTTCCAGACGCTGCTCAAGTCGCATTTATCCATCACGAACTCTAGCCTGTTACTGAGTTCCGCTTTTGACATACCTCGCACACCTCCGGCATACTTCAAAAAGCCTCGAGGTGTCATTTCTTCATAAAGTGGTCCATTTTCTGGAAGGTAGCCCAGTTTCTGACTGGCCTCAATCCGATGCGTACTCACGTCAAAACCACCCACGCGCGCGTGACCTTCACTGGGAGAAAGAAAGCCCGAGAGCAGTTTCATTGTGGTTGATTTGCCCGCGCCATTGGGACCGAGGAAGGCGGCCACCTGACCGCGGGGGACAGAAAATGTGACATCTTTTGTTGCAGTGAACTGACCATAGAATTTGCTCAATCCAATGGATTCGATCATCATCTCCTGAGCTGAACTGTTTGACTGTTCTGCAGGAGATTGCTGAACCTGTTCCGACATTGCAATAATACTCCCGATGATTGTCTTGTGGGTTGATTCAACAGAATAAGTCTATGTTTAGGGTTTCGTTGAAACTCAAAAGTCTTCGATTCGTAGCCAGTGAGGATGGCATGGTAAATTTACCGAACTTGTCCATTTTTAACTTGATAGCGTTAAAAACACAACGTAAGAGGGAGTCTACGTTTTGACTTAACTGAATTTCTTTTGTTTAAAAAATCATAAATCAAAAAAACTGATAAGTCTCTTTGACTACCTATGGTCTATTTTCAATGAAATACGACCAGCGGTTTCCTATATGATTAATATACAAATTTCATGATGTCCAGTCTTTTCGCTGGTGATTTTTGAAAAATAGTTTCTCATAAATCTAAAAATCAAAACGTCGGAAATTAAGGGCATACGCCTATCAATACGGAGGCAACCCTTTTTCTGTTAGCAAAAAATTAGAATTTATTCGACGTTTTCTTCAGGTCCTTCCACCTGCTCAAAGAATTTCTGAACCTGATATTTTTCTTCAATGCCACGGCTCCATTCGTAGTTAGTCTGCTGTTGTTCCATCTGAGCTAGTGGGAGATAAGGAGAGAAAAAGAAGAATAAGTCTGTTTTTAGAAATTCCTGGTACATGGCAGTGAGCCCGCCCGAAGTCGAAGGGATACGATTCATTACTTTTACCACGTAGCAGATTGATTTGTCTGCATTCATGACGACTGCTACATCACCGTTATCCATGTTATCGAATACCTGTTCCATAAATTCATTCCCGGCACCATCAATGGCGCTAATACTGGATAACTCGGGACGAGGCATTGAAAACGGATTACTGGCTCCAGCAGTGGAAGTTCGCATCCAGCTGAATGACTCAGTCGTTTGAGTTAAGAGTTCTTCTCCTTCTTTTTGACCAGTTATTGTTTGACCTTTGAGCGCTTCGGCCATTTCTTTATCACCGGCATCGGTAATTAACTTTTTCAGTTCTTCTGCCCGTTTTGTGGCAATCGGGCGGGCACCTTCTATTTTTAATTGCTGAGTAATCGATTCCTGGGTTTCCGGGTCAGAAAATTTTGGAATCGTGGCATCAACATGTTTCACTTTCCAGTAAGCAATTAATGCACTTGAAAATGAGTCTTCTGCTTCATAGGTCGTGTAAAGCAACTCAAGGGGTGTCTCAAACAATTGTTCAATGACGGTTCTGGGTTGCGCAGTAAATTGATTGAGGCTGGGTTCTTTTGCCGTTCCCAGTGGATATTTTTCAGACTCTTCAATTTGCTGAGCCGACATCAGAGGAGTAATGTTGTAGATCAACTGGTGTTTGGCCGCATAAGCTTTCAGTTTTTCTGTAATTTCTTTTGGTGTGGGCGGTGTTGTACCTTCCGCAGGGCTATTAATGAGGTAGCTAAGATCGTTCATGAAGATCACAGCAGCCGCAATTTTTTCCTTCATCAGAGCGAGAGTACGTTCTCTTAATAATTGATCACGAATTTCACTTTTTAAATCGTCGTCTAGTGGACGATAAGGTTCGAGTGGTGCTGGAGCTGTCGTAGGATTTTTTTTCTTATCCTCAACAGGCGGTGTATTAGGTTTCGTTGCGACCGTAGGTTTTTCTGAGGGCTTTTCATCTAATAGAGAAACAAATGTGGTGAGATCGGAATCAAGCGCGCTCGATTCTTCTTTCTTTTCTGTCGCATTTTGGGGCGTGGGGTCTTTGGGTTTGGTTTCTTTTGAGGGTTCTTTATCTGCTTTAGATGAGGGTGTCGTTTCTTTCGTTGATTTCTGATCATCGTTGACTGGTTTCACTGCTTCGATTGGTTGGTCTGGTGCAGAGGGCGCTTCCATGTCAGGCATATCCGGAATCGGATTGTTCTTATACAGCCGCTCTTTATTCACTTCATAAAAAGCGGTGATTTCCTCTTCAGTTACAGGGGGGACCAACTTTTCAGTCTCTTCATAGTCGGCCATTAAATATTCTACTTCCACTTTTTGTGGTTGACGCAATCCCGGAGATCCGGGGCCTGTTTCATTGGGGAAAACCGCCTTGTATTTCTCAAAGAATTCTTGTTTTTCTGCTTCCGTAGGGGCAGGGACCTGATCTTCAAAGTCTTTGACTGGTAACGCGACCACTTCTAATTCTTCGCGCACGTTGAACTTTTTGTAGAAGTTCCAGTATTGATCGGGAGTCAGCGAAACTTCAGGCATGAGTAACCGAAATACGAGACGTGCTTTGAGTTGATCTTTGAAAATCGTATAGATCTGCCCTTCCGTTATCCCCATGCTTAGGCAGGTTTTCTGAAAGGATTCACTGCTGAGTTTATTATTGGTATAGCGTGAAATATATTGAGTCACTGCATCGTCAGAAACGATGAGATTCATTTTGTCAGCTTCTTTGCGGAACAGGAATTCCAGAATGATGTCATCTTCTGTATCCCGACCAAAACCAAACATATATCCGCGTGGCGGTTGAGCACGCTGTCGTTCTTCCTCGGTCAATGACTCAAAGTAAGTCCTGACAATGAACTGATTCGCAATTTGTCGATTCCTGATGAGTTCCTGAAATTCCCGTTGGTCGATGTCACCTGCCGTAGTGGTCACAACCATCGCAGCACCAGGTCGGGGCATATAAGCATAGCCCAAAAAGAAGCCAATAATGATACCAATGACAGCGAATAACGTTCCCTTGCCGCGATCTTTTCCCAGGTACCAGAATAGGGCGCCAAAGACCAGCATTCCTAAAATCGGTGGAAATTGCTCAGGTTTCAACTGGTCCATGACGATAAATGCGAACATTGCCAGGATGGTGAGCGGAACCATTAACACTTTTTGTTTTTTACGAAACAATTCCAGTGGCGAGGCCATTCTGTTTCCTTCTTCAGTCTGCAAGTCGAATGAAATCGAATTTTGGTAGTGAAAATTTGACTGCAACCATGTCTGATTGACGAGATCACTACTTTTCGTATCTTCAAATTAGAAAAGAGTTTTCTGTTTATTTTATGTGTTGTAATTTATTCGGGCCATTCGTGAAAGTCTTCTCTCAAAGAATCCTGTTGTTTCCTGGCTGATCTTAAGGCAAAAAGTACCTCATTCTGAGAGCACATTAGGGATGAAAAAATAAATACAGGCTTGACAGAGAGTTTTGTGGCGGTTATGGATTGCCGAGATAAAGTATCAATCTGATCCGGCTAAAGATCTCAAAGTAAGAAAATAATGGCAGAAATTAAGCCGCGTATTGTATCCAAGATTACATTGGTGACAAGGTTTACGCCGGTTTCTCAGGAAGGGCAGGTCTGGTGGCAAAGAAAAAGCTGAAAGCATTGGTGATTGTTGAATCACCGGCCAAAGCCAAGAAAATCGGTGGCTATTTAGGCAGTAAGTATCGGGTCCTGGCCAGTATGGGGCACGTACGTGATTTGCCTGCAAAGGCTTCTGATGTTCCTTCCGAATTCAAGAAAAAGCACAAATGGGCTACCTTGGGGGTCAATACCGAGTCAGAATTTGAGCCTTATTATCTGGTACCCAAAGAGAAGAAAAAGACGGTAAAGGAACTCAAAGACGCGCTAAAGGATGCCGAAGAGCTCATTCTTGCGACTGACGAAGACCGTGAAGGTGAAAGTATCGGTTGGCATCTGACTGAGCTATTGAAACCAAAAGTACCCGTAAAACGCATGGTTTTCTCTGAAATCACAGAAGATGCCATTCAGGAAGCGATTGCTAATCCGCGGGAACTTGATTTGAATCTGGTCTCTGCCCAGGAGACGCGACGTGTACTGGACCGTTTGTATGGATTTACATTAAGCCCCCTACTTTGGAAAAAAGTTGCCCGTGGACTCTCTGCTGGGCGTGTGCAGTCTGTCGCGGTCCGAATTCTGGTCCAGCGGGAGCTGGAACGACTTGCTTTTCGAAGTGGTACCTATTGGGACTTGAAGGCATTATTAAAGACTTCTGATGGAGCCGAATTTGAATCGATGCTCTCAGCGGTCGGAGGCAAAAAAGTTGCCAGCGGTAAAGATTTCGACGAGTCCACAGGCAAGCTGAAGACCGATGCGGATGTGTTGTTGTTGAATGAGCAGCAGGCAGACGAATTGCTCGAACGTGTCAAAAAGTCTGATTGGACTGTCACTTCAGTCGAACAACGACTGCAGTCACGCAAGCCCCCTGCGCCGTTTACTACCAGCACGTTGCAACAGGAGGGGAACCGCAAGTTAAACATGTCGGCCCGTGAAACGATGCAGGTTGCTCAGCGTTTATACGAAGATGGCCACATTACTTATATGCGTACTGACAGCGTGAATCTCTCGAATGAAGCGATTTCTGCATCGCGAGATCGGATTGAAGATTTATATGGCAAAGATTACCTCAACCCGGAGATACGCCGATTTGATACGAAGTCCAAGGGCGCCCAGGAAGCACACGAGGCGATTCGACCCGCTGGCAAGTCGATGAAAACGGCAGAAGAGATCGGACTAAAGGGACAACAAGCCAAACTGTATGCAATGATCTGGAAACGGACGATGGCCACACAGATGGAAGAAGCCAAGCTGCGTTTTCAAACAGTGACCATCACCGCCGATAATGCTGAGTTTCGTGCCACAGGACGCCATGTGGAATTTCCTGGCTTCTTCCGTGCCTACGTTGAAGGGGTTGACGATCCGGAAGCCGCTTTGGACGACAGTGAATCGATGCTGCCACCGCTGGAGGAAAATCAGGCCCTCGAAACCAACCAGGTTGATCCCCTCAAGCACGAAACAAAACCCCCCGCGCGCTATACAGAAGCGACTATCGTGCGGAAATTGGAGAGTGAAGGGGTGGGACGACCGAGTACGTACGCTTCCATCATCGGGACCATTCAGGACCGCGGCTATGTGAAAAAGTCAGGTAGCCAACTTGTGCCCACATTTACCGCACTGGCAGTCACTCGCTTACTGGAACAGTTCTTCCCCAATCTGGTGGACCTGCAATTTACGGCCGCCATGGAGCAGGAATTAGACGATATCGCCGTCGGCGAAGGGGATCGGTTACCGTATTTGAACCAATTCTACCGAGGAAAAGAAGGCCTCGATGAGCAGGTCAAATCCAAGGAAGAAACAATCGATGCGCGGGAAATCTGTACGCTTAATTTAGAAGGGATTGAGTCGGCAGTGCGCGTCGGTCGTTATGGGCCGTATGTCACTGACGGTGCAGAAGAAGAACCTGTTTCTGCTTCGATTCCCGACAATATCGCACCAGCAGATCTCACCAATGAACTTGCAGAAAAACTCATTCGCCAGAAAAGTGAAGGGCCGAAGTCACTCGGGATGCATCCTGAAGAAAACACGCCCATTTACAAGTTATTTGGTCCTTTTGGTCCCTACCTGCAATTGGGGGATGTGATTGAAGATGGACCAAAACCAAAACGCGTCAGTATTCCCAAGACGGTCGACCCGGACACGATCGGTCTGGAAGAGGCGCTCAAATACTTGAGTCTGCCACGTTTTTTGGGTGAGCATCCCGAAACAGGAAAGAAAGTCAACGCGGGCATTGGTCGCTTCGGTCCCTATGTCTTGCACGACAAGGTCTACAAATCTCTGACGAAGGATGATGACATTCTGACGATTGAGTTACCTCGTGCTGTAGAACTCTTAAAGCAGGCGCGTCAACGAAGTGCACCGACACCCATTCGTGAATTAGGAAAACATCCGGAAGACGAAGAAACGGTTGCCATTTTTGATGGTCGCTACGGGCCTTATGTAAAACATGGCAAAATCAATGCGACCATTCCCAAAGGGTACGAAGTTGAAAATGTGGTGCTAGAACAGGCGCTCGAATGGTTGGAAGCGAAAGCAGCCAAAAAAGGTACAAAGAAGAAGGCCGCCAAGAAAAAGACAACTAAGAAATCAGCGGGGACCAAGGCGAAAAAAACAGCCGCAAAGAAAACACCTGCCAAGAAAGCGAAAGCAGCTGCGAAGAAAACCACGAAAAAAGCAGCCGCCAAAAAGAAGACAACGAAAAAAGCAGCTAAGAAGAAATCCGCCAAGAAAAAAACTGCTGAAGAATAGACGGCTGATTCAGGTCAAGCAGACACTTTGGGGTCATCTCCTTCCGCCGGATCTAGGGAAAGCGCATTTTGTTCTGCTTCTTCCTCACATCTCCTACGATCTACTGATTTGACTTCTTTATCGCTCAAATCAAATTCTTCAATTAGTTCACGACGGCGAATATTCACCTGACGGTCAAACTCTGAGAGCACATCCAGCGCACGATCACGCGAAGTGACTAAGCCGATAATCAAGTATTGTGTAATCGCTATTCCATAACAGACCCAACCTATCATGTCGGGGATGATTGCTGACAAAATCGCAAATACAGGGGAGGAGCGATTGATATGCTGGCACACAACCCCCTTCAGAATGGCTCGCCATTTTTCTCTCAGTTCCCGGAAAATGCCATATTTTTTTGATAACAATAGCTTGGGGGGACCAGGGTGAATGATTGAAAATAATTCCTGATCGGGCATGGCTTCAATCACACTAATAGCCAGCAAGATCCTAAATCCTGTCAGTATTATACTCTCGATTCCCTGTAGGCTTGGGGAGACCTTGTCAAATAGGTCAGGTACCCAGGCAAACAGAGCTGCTTCCATATTCACTGTCGCTACCAGAAGTAACAAAGAACCGCGAAACCATTGTTCGAGATCCTTTTCCAATTCTGCATCTAATTCCTGAACACGAATAACCTTGTTAAGGATCAGATGAAAAATCGGGATCGCAATAAGCCCGACAATAAAACGCGTTAATGGTTTTAACAGCGGTTTTACCAGGTAATTTAAAAATCCACCCACAATAATTCCTTACATTTTGTGAGAGTATGGCATGAAAATGACTTATTAGTGTATAAAACGGATTCCAATTAAATTGGGATTAAACAATCACAGTTTTTTCCAGCAAGAAGGGTAGTAGAATACCTATTATGCATCAATCAGAGCCAACATACCAAGGCAAATTCATGTAGTGAAATTACCAGCGGATTTGCTGATAAAGCTGGAGTAAACGTTGGCCACGATTTGGGTTCAGTTGTTGAACATAGGCCACGCGTCCTCGGAGATGACTGGCGAAATCGGGGTGACCTTCCCGGTTTTGGCTGGCAGGCCCCTTTCGAATGCAATTCGTGAGGATCGCTTTCAACAGATCGAATTCTTTGCGCGGCACATTCGTGTGTTCATTCACAACAACGCCAGTCACTTTTTGTTGTTGGTTATTTCGGAGGATGCGTCGTTTCGATTGATTGACCTGAAATCGTTCTGACCGAATGATTTGCTCCACCAGTGGAATAAAGACACGCAGAGAACGCAAAAATTGGTCGGAACCGGAAAAGGTTAAATCGTCGGCATAGCGTGTGTATTCTGCATCAAACGATCGCGCTAAACCTGAGAGCCTGACGTCCAGGGAAAATGCAGACAGATTCGCCAGTGCAGGGGATGTTGGTGCGCCTTGCGGAAGATGGCGAGAGAGATAAGGATATAGTGGTCGCAAACTTCCATCAGGAAAAGGCATGCTCATGGGAATGGCAGTCGTCGTCAGCCGCGCGAGCCAAATCGCAGCTTCACGACAGTAGCCAACACTGCGATAGATGGAAATGACGCGAGAGAATTTGACACTGGCATAAAAGTTTTCCAGGTCAAATTTCACTACCACACGTTTGCCTGTATGAGGTACTGCATTGGTCACCTGAGAATGGCCGGTGACGAATCCATGTGCAGTTGGATGCGCTGGGATTTTATTGAGTATGTCTTGTAAAATCTGTTGTTGAGCCATTTTCATAAAGGGTTTCGGGGATTCAATTAGCCGATAGCCATTCCGTTTTGGAAGCCAATGATAAGTATAATGCGATTCATTCACATCATCCGGTCGATCAGCTTGATTAAATCGGTGAGTTAGCCATGCCAGTTTTCCGAGAGGGTATTCGAGCCAGTTTGCAATTTCTTCGGGTGTAGAAAACGCGGGTAGATGGTATTGTCTTAGTTTTTGATGATCCACATCTTGAGTCATATCAAGATAATGATCAGATTGTGATCGGTATCGCAGCAGTTCATACGGGCGTGCAAGCTTATACGGCAACGGTGATACATCAACCATGTCAGGTGAATCGCGATTTTTCTTTTTGTTAAATCGCAGTGGTTGTAGACGTGGTTTGCGACGTGGCCGAGAAGGCTTAATTTGTTTCAGGGCTGAATGGGTATCTGCAGGCGCAATTGGTCTACTTGGTGATGAACCAAACAGGAGCCGGCGTATGAATTGAAATATGCCCATTCAGAAACCCTGCAGTCAGGTTAAAATATGGTATTACTTTACTCAATAAAGTAACAAAGATGACCAGCGGGCCGCACAACCGATCCTGTAGCGAAGTATTGCTACGATAAGAGTCTATCGTAGCGATACTTCACATATCGTAGAATGGTCAATACTTCTCCCACGGGGTATCCCCGCAGTACTCTAAGTGATCCGTCAGGATTCAGTTAGAGTCAGAACTTGTGCGACCCACTGCCCATCAAGACTGCAAATCGTATCCTTTTCGTGAACTGCGTCAATGTTAAGTCTTGTGAATCTGGATAAAGCCCCTATATTCCAACACGATTTCAGTACTGTAAACTGATTCAATAAAAACTGATACAAAAAAAGTAGCATTATGCATGTCACATGAACTGCAATTGCCTTGATTTTATAGCTAGGATACATTTGAAACAGAATTAAGAGATTCCAGCGATGAACGATTCAAATAGAAATCGAGTATGCTGTCTGGTACTACTTTAGTTTCTCATTACTGCGGAGCCGTTTTGCTAATAGTGAAAATAGAAAGTTAAGATGATGCTGGGGAACGTTAATCCCACAGAATTTGATTTGCGTTTCTCTCTGTTTGGGATTCCAGTCCGCGTACATCCATTATTCTGGGCTGTGTCAGCGTTCATGGGATGGTACCCCGATGATCCAAAAATGACGCTGATCTGGATTGCCTGTGTTTTTGTATCAATTCTGATTCATGAGTTGGGTCATGCCGTCATGGCAAAACACTTTGGTTGGCCCCCTGAAATTATGTTATATCATTTTGGAGGTCTGGCCACGTTTCAGCCTTATTCGGGGATGACAACCCAGCGGTCAATCATTGTATCAGCAGCAGGACCATTGGCCGGTTTCGGACTGCTCGGAGCAGTCATGTTTTTTAAATACATTTCCATAAGGTTCGGTTTTTGGAATAACTTGGATCAGCAAGGGGCAATCTATGTTAGTACTACATTCCATTACTTGTATTTCATCAATTTATATTGGGGATTGATTAATCTCGCTCCCGTGCTGCCCCTGGATGGGGGACACATTTGTGAGGATATCTGCAAAGCCGTCAAACGTTATCGAGGTGATGTGTTGGCTCTACAGATTTCAATGGTCGCTGCGGGCGCACTAGCCTTTTATTTTTTCAAAGAGCAATATCGCTTTGCAGGCATTATGTTTGCTTTATTTGCCTTTTTTAACTTTCAGGCATACCAACAGCGGAATAATCCCTGGTAGAAGTGTTTCTCGTGTCTAGAACCCGAGACCATCACCGTTGAGTTCGGCCGTTTTGACTGTTCCATCAGTGATGTTAAACATACCCGGATAAGAGCGTGTCCACTTTTTGTTTGGGCCAGGGCAATATTGGCGGCCATTACCTTCAATTGCGGCTATGGTTGGAATTCGAGCCGCTAAACTGGCAGAATGCAGAAAAGAATAACCGCAGCAAGTCAAATCCTGCACACAGAGAAACATATCAAACTTCTGCGCGGCAGCTCCCAAAAACAGTGATTCCGTTTGACCTTTGCAGGCTTTTAAAGCGACACCTGAATAACCCAGATCGCGACTTAGTAACAGCGAATCATAGTCGACCAGAGATTCATCAATGACCACTGGTTTGATCTTGGCTGCTTCATGCATTTTATTTTCCGGATTGGCTTTAAGGTCCCGATTTGTGGGTTGTTCGATATATTGAACTCGATCAAAGGCAGCCGGTGTCTGCTCGCGTATTTTGTTCAAAAAGTCGAGAACATAATCTACATTTTCACATTTCTCATTAAAATCCAGTGAGTAAAACCAGGTATCTTGCCCTCGTTCTCCTTGTGCTTTGACTGCTTCATTTTCAATAGCAATCACACGGCTGATATCCCAGTCGAGATTATCGCCAGAGAGCTTGATTTTTAGATGGGTCAGCCCGTCTGCTTTGATCCACTCTCCCAGTGTCTCAGGTAAACCATCATCAATGCGTTCAGAAACATCGGCTTCAGTAATCGGATCTAGCGCTCCCACAAGATGGTAGAGCGGCAGCATTGGTTTGGGGTCACGGAGTGTGTACTGATCCAGGTATTCTCCCTGGAACTGATCGTCCAGGTATTCCATCAGATCATAGTTCATATATTCCGAGGAGAGGCCGTTATAGCTGTTGATATGATTCGCACGTCCAAAACCATCATGAATGGCTGCATCCAATGGACTGGATGCAACGAGCTGGGCCAGCTCGGGAATTTCCTCCTCAAGGCCTAGTTTTTTCGAAAGTTTTTTTCCCATGAAATGGTACTCAGCCGAAATATGATACATCAGATCAATCGGGTGCGCAATTTCCGGACAGATATTGGCAATTTCGACAGCTTCTTCCAGGAACGCGATCATGGCTTTCAGGCCGTCATCGGGGCTGACAACAGTCGATGGCCAAGCCCAGATGTTTCCAGCAGGCATGCTGCCAATTCCGATACCCTGTTTTCCATTGCGTGTTTCAACAACGACTTCCACATTTAACAGGACACTGCTGTCCATTACTCGTCCACCGAATTTCAGAGGGGTACGAAATGGAACTTCTTCAGTTGAAAATTTCGCCTCAACAATTTTGATATCAGTTGACTTGGACATCGCTCTGTAATTAATCCTTCATACTGCGTGATAAACTATTGCAATGGTTTATTTTTTGTTTTGTAGATCATCCGCTAGAATGTCATTTCCTAAGTTGATTTTATAACCATTTCGTTTAATCTTCAAGAAACGAATGCGATTCATTCTCGCTTGTGAAAAAACGGGAAAAAAGGGAATTTTCTGTTTTCATTTCAGGCCATAGCTTGTTAATGATGGCCTTCGCGTTATTTTCTCTCCGGGAATCCGCTTGAAAAAGCCGCGTATACTCGACGATTCTCTCAGCCAGTGACTGGAGACAGGATTGGTGGTTCTCTCCGACTCCATAAACTGAACAGATGGGAGAACCATTTTGAATGACTGTTCCTGGATGGGGGATATCAGCGAGTTCCGGGATTTGGTAGAGGTCTTTTGACAAATTGTGGTTCCAATCAATGTCAGGACAAGTCGTATCCTGAGCCGCGTAGAGAATCCCTTTGGCAATTTGAGGTCGCGTCTGGTTTTGGGCTTCTAGAAGCTGTTTTTGTAGTTGTAACGGAGTCTCAAAGTCGATCTTTTGCTCTTCAAAGGTGCGACAGGCGGCCATGTGCCAATATAGGATTGGAAGCTGAGATTGTAGTTCAAATAATTCAGTTAACGCTGTATAGCGCGGGTTAACTTCATTCAACCAGATTCGATTTTCTTGCATTGGGTCCAGGATGAGATCACAGCCAAAAATGCCCTGTATGTGACACCGTTGTGCAATTGTTTGCCCCAGTTCTTGTATGGCATGATTCCATGAGGATGGAAAAGAATTAAGTGTGACTCCACCACAAAATTGAAATGGTTTCGCATTGAGGGCGGCATTTCCAACAAATTGCATGGAAATACCCACTAAAACAGAGACGTGGCGAAAAGCAATAAACAGGGCCGAAAGTGGAATTCCAGGTTGGTAGCGCTGTATATAGCAAGCTTTGTTTCTCAGAGACTTTGAATAGGTCGCGTCCACAAAATGGATTCCGTGGCCTCCTGAACCATGCGTTGGTTTACTCAACCATTTCAAATTTCCATCTGGCTTGGAGTCAGCCGTAAGACAGGTGGGAGTTTGGACTTTTGTTCGAGACAGGATTTCTTCTAGGAAAAAAGGATCCCGGGCATAAGACAGACTTTCTGGATCACAGCCTCGCAGCTGATGTTTTAGACTGATTTGCTCGATAAATTTCGGATGATTTTCCATTCCCCCAGTATAGATCCACTCCATTGAAGAACGTTCGTCAAGGTCCTGCAACCAATTTGATTCATCGCTTGTTTTGGGAAGCATTTGCGCAATTTCACGAAGATCCTGGTCGGCATATTGATCTACACAGAGCGGCTGGAATTGGGCACGCAGGGCAGAAAATGCGGCAGCTCGTGTGCTCGCTCCAACAATGAGTAGCTCAGGGTTCTTTGGAATTTCTATCTGTTCTTGTTTATTCATCAAATTGTGAATTGGGAGTAGGTGATAATATTTTATGAGGATTTAGTGTGAATTCTAGCGGATTACTGGCAATCCTGTTCTTAAATTGTTATTAAATAGGACAGGCTACGAATGATCCAAGGCGAATCAAAACGAGAGTTTGCTTCGTCGTCCCTCCAGGACTGCGGTATTCGTGATCCGTTTTAATTTGTGCACTGCGCATAATTGTAAGAACCTAATACGAAATGGAGAACGAAGAATGTCAATGTTTGTCGGTGAGTCACTTGTTGGTGAAGGTAATGAAGTTTCTCATATCGATTTATTGATTGGTGACAAAAATGGTCCTGTCGGAGTGGCTTTTGCAAATGCTCTCTCCAGCCAGAAAATGGGACATAGTAATCTGCTTGCGGTACTCTCACCTAACTTGGCTGTGAAACCTGCTACAGTTATGGTGACAAAGGTAACTATTAAAGGGGCTAAGCAAGCAGTTCAAATGTTTGGACCCGCTCAGTACGCTGTTGCAAAAGCTGTTGCAGACAGTGTTGAAGCAGGTGTCATTCCCAAAGACCAGTGTGAAGATCTCGTGATTGTCTGTGGTGTATTCATTCACTGGGAAGCAGATGATGACAAGAAGATCTTTGATTACAATTACGAAGCCACCAAGGAAGCAATTGCTCGCGCCATGAAAAGCGAGCCTTCTGCTGACGAAATGCTAGCCAAGAAGAGTGAAGCCTCTCATCCCTTCTACGCTGGCTAAAATTTTTGATTAGGTGGAAAGATCGAATTCAGACCCCTGTTCATTCAGAGCAGGGGTTTTTCGTTCTGTCTATTACAATTCCCTGGCTTTGATGAGTTTCAGAACTAACATGAAAAAGATATTGATTCAATTGGATACTGATGCGCAGCCCAGCACATTTGATCGTGTTGTCGCCATCGACGCTGGTGTTGATGAGCTGATGAGTTACGGTGATATCACACCTGAAAATGTGACACCATTGGTACATGGAGCGATGTTTACTCGCGGGGCCAAAGACTTGCATCACACGGCGTTGTTTGTGGGGGGGAGCCAGATTCAGGAAGGGGAGACACTCTTTCAAAGAGTTCAAGAGTTGTTTTTCGGCCCGGTTCGTGTCTCCGTAATGATTGATTCCAATGGCTCCAATACGACAGCGGCCGCTGCAGTCTTGGCGGCGGGGAAGCATCTCAACTTTTCTGAAACGACTGCATTGATTTTGGGAGGAACCGGTCCCGTTGGTCAGCGTGCAGCACAATTACTGGCAAAACTCGGGGCAAATGTGATTGTGGCTTCCCGTTCTGAAGAGCGCGCTCAGGCTACCTGTGATGCAATTACTACTGTTGTGCAAGGAGCACAATTAAAAGCCCTCTCTTTAAAAGACCACAAGCAGATTGAAGCAGTCAATCAGGATACAAACCTCATTATTTCCGCTGGTGCAGCGGGGGTGAAACTGCTCCCGGCAGCCTGTTGGAAGCCGATGAAGCAGCTTAAAGTTGCCATTGATTTGAATGCGGTTCCACCAGCGGGGATTGAGGAAGTTGACGTGATGGATAAGGCTACAGATCGGGAAGGGGTTCTCTGTTACGGAGCGATTGGAGCAGGAGGTACAAAGATGAAGATTCATAAAGCGGCCATCCAAAAGCTGTTTGAATCGAATGATCTCCTGCTGGATACCGAAGAAATTTACCAGATTGGCGTTGATCTTAAAGACTAAATGCTGCTTAAGAACTGGAGAATGAGCAATTCAGGTTGCATCGACTCTCTGAGTCTCGATAGAATTGGTGAGTTGAGAATACACTTCCAAATAAGGGAAATGCGTTTTGTAAGCTCTTGGAGCTATAGCAGTTTAACTTCCGGATCATTTTCATGTATGACGATGCCACCATTATGAAACGCGTCTGTGCAGGAGAGTATCTTCTGTTCGATGAATTGGTGGTACGTTATCGTAAGCGTCTGTTACGGTTTGCCTGGAGTAAATTTGGTCATTTTTCGGCCGCGGAAGATTTGGTGCAGGAAGCATTTTTGTCTGCATTCGCTGCACGTGAGACCTATAATCCTTCATTTGCATTTTCGACCTGGCTCTGGACTATTTTTTTAAACTTGTGTCGTCGTCATTATAAGCGGGAACAACGCCAGCCGCGTGAAATTGTTCATTCGTCAATGACTGATGCAGTTGTGGTACCCGAACCCAGTTCGTCAGAGACTCCCTTACAAATTGCCTTGAAAACAGAACAATTTGCGCTATTGGCGCGATACCTTTGTGAATTACCGGAAGTGCAAGCCGATGCGCTGCGATTGCGTTTTTTCGGCGGAATGAAATTTACTGAGATTGCTTTAACCATGGATTGTAGTTTGTCAGCAGCAAAAATACGTGTGAAAAACGGATTGCTTCAATTGGCCCATCGTTTTTCTGAAGCTTCGACTTCGGAAGGAGATGTATCATGAATTGTGACGAAGCGTTTGATCTAATTACTCATCCTACTGATCACAATTGCGAAGAGTTGCAATGGCATCTTCAATTGTGCTCTCGCTGTCGGCAGATGAAAGAAACTCTTGCGCCAGCATTGGATACATTTCATCAGATTCTAAATGATGATATGGCAGCTGATGATTTCAACGAGTACGGTACTGATCTTCATCAGACTCAGGATCAGAAATCTTTCGGCCTTTTCCCACAAGCTGAGCATCCATTTTTGTCTGCAGAATCTGTACGGATGGCGGATCAAGCGGCAACACGTTTAAGGGCAGAAGCAGAATCGCATCAACTTACAAAACGGTCTGCAAAGTCAAAGCTTTATCAAAGACGGCTTATGAACGCAGCGTTGATTCTATTTGCTGGGATTCTAATGGGGTGGGGAGTTTCTACATTTGCTCCCGAAAATCACATCCCCATAGGAGCAAATAATTTACAGAAACAACAGTCCTGCCTTTGGATCGCCCAGCGTGAAGAGAAAGCGAATCGAACTTTTCGGGCAAAAATGGATAAAATGTCAGCCAGCAATGTGGTTTTGTCCTGTGTTGCCTGTCACTTAAGTTCAACCACTGACTAGCAGATGGATCTAATTACCGTCAATCAATTCAGTCAATTCACTTCGCCTTTCCCGTCTTGATATCTCGCATGATACGTGTAACAAAACTTGTAAGTCTTACAAGTAATTTTGCCACAAACAGTACTTTTTTCAATTGATGTCACCAATTCTGATCGTCATTGAAAAACTCATCTTGCGGCTGTTTTCAATTTCCGTTATTTGTACGTAACCCACTGTTAACCGGAGGGAACATTTCCTGTCTAACACTCCCTTTTCTCATTTCCTCCCTGAGATCACAGGGCCATTGAAAAAGAGATTTTCAACCTGTCACACAGAAGTGAACCTCGTATCTTTTCTCGCAAAAATTACAATTGGATTCGACATGATAAGAGGTGTCTTGTCTGACACCAGATGCGGCAACGCATTGCGATGGGCATCGAGCCTGATCCTGGTACAGATTATTTTGTTCGGAGTCTGCATCAACGGGAATTTTCCTGTGATGAAATCAGCCTCTGCGCAGGAAGGAAAAAAGAGCGCCATATCCTTGGATGAACCTCTTTTCGACATCCGCGTGGAAGGAAATGAGTCCATTCCAGCACTCTCGATTTTACAAAAGACCAAAAGCCAACGCGGCCGACCTGCCTCACGCACACAAGTGCTTGAAGATATGCGGCTCCTATTTGCGACCCGTTGGTTTTCCAGCGTGGAACCCGTTTATCGAAAAACGGAACAGGGTTTGGTGTTGATCTTCAAGGTCAAAGAACGTCCTATAGTGGAAAAGGTCGAATTTCGTGGTAATAAGAAAATCAAAACCAAACGCCTGGAAGCGACAACCGGTTTAAAAGTCGGTTCCCCGTTTGATGTTTCTGCTAATCAGGAATCAGTACATCGGATTAAGCAACTTTATGTAGAACGCGGATATCGTTTTGCCGAGATTACACTCGTCAAAGGAGGTCTTGCCGATGATCGTGAAGTGATTTTCGAGATCAAAGAAGGCCCCAAGGTGGTTGTTTCAGGAATCAAATTCCGGGGTAACAAATTTGTGAGCTCAGGTGTGCTCAAAACAAAACTGCAGACCAAAAAAGCGCCTCTTGGTCTGAGTATTTTGGGAGGAAAATATGATCCTTCCACAGTCGAAGATGATCTAGTCTCTCTGAAGCAATACTACAACGGTCTGGGTTTTTTCGATGTGAAAATTAAGGAAAAGGTAGGCTATAACAAAGATCGTTCTCGCGTTCAAATTGAATATACGATTAACGAGGGTAAACGCTACAAAATTCGTGAAATCCTGATTCAGGGAAATCGGATTTTCTCGGAAGAAGAAATTCGCGACGATTTTAAATTAGTCTCGGGAGAGTTTTTCAACAGTCGTACTCTTTCAAAGGATGTTGATAAACTAACCACAAGATATGGAGAAATAGGGCATTTATTTGCAAAAGTGAATCCGGTTCCCCGATTTTTGGAAGCACCAGGCCAAGTCGATTTGGTCTATCAGATCAACGAAGACAAACCGTACCGTATTCGTCGTATTACACCGCATATTGCAGGAGACAATCCGCGCACCAAGAGTTCAGTTTTAACGAATCCATTGCTTGTTGCTCCCGGTGATCTGGCAAATCAACGTTTGATTCAGAAGAGTAAGCGTCGTATCGAAGGGGGACAGGTTTTTGAAAAAGGTCAAAATGGACCACGGATTAACATAACAAAAGTCGATCCGCAACGCGAAGTGATTAACAGTCGCAAAAACGATGTTTTGCGAGGTCAAAATAATGAACGTGACCAAAATATAAAACGTACCCGATATAACGAACTCGACCAAAATTATGAACGTGGGCAAATTTACGATGACGGTATTTTAAACGAACAAAATCGAACCCAGAAAATATTACGTGGACAAAACAAAATATTTCGCGGACAAAATTACGATAATGGCATTCCAGAACCTCTGAATCCTTTATTTGGCAACAGCCCACTTGGCGATCCAATGGGAACCGAATTTCCCCAGCAACAACCGGGTTGGGTGGATTTGGATGTTTATGCTTCCGAAAGCCGTACTGGGCGTTTGATGTTTGGAGTCGGCGTCAATAGTGATGCGGGGGTTGTTGGTTCGATCGTTCTGCAGGAAGAAAACTTTGATATTCTAAGACCTCCCCGTAGCATGGAAGATCTGCTGGACGGTACTGCTTGGCGTGGTGGCGGGCAACGTTTCCGTGCGGAAGCAGTTCCCGGTGATCAGGTCAGCCGATATTTACTCAACTGGACCGATCCTTATTTCCTGGATACTAATTTCAGTTTGGGAGTCAGTGGTTTTTACTTCACACGATTCTATGAGGATTGGGATGAAGAACGCGTAGGTACACGTTTGACTCTGGGGCGTCAATTGACTCAAGAGTGGTCAATTAACGGACAGTTCCGACTGGAAAATGTCGACCTGCGAAACCCGCGCACACCGACACCTCCCATTGTTCAACAGTCTGTCGGTAATAATTTGCTGAATACATTTCGAATTGCCGCCACACATGATACACGTGATGCAGCGTTTCTACCGGCAGAAGGACATATTTTCGAAGCTGCAGTCGAGCAAGCTGTGGGAGATTTTGATTATAGCCGACTGGAAACCAATGCCAGTCAATATTTTACTCTTTTCAGTCGCCCCGATGGTGGCGGACGTCATATCCTCTCTATCAGTGCCTCGCTGGGTTGGACCGATTCAGATACTCCCGTATTTGAACGATACTATGCCGGTGGTTTCCAGACCTTCCGTGGTTTTGAATTCCGTGGAGTCACACCGCGGGAAAATGGAATTGCCGTAGGTGGTCGATGGAGCTTTCTGGGTAGTGCACAGTATATGGTTCCGATTACTGCCGATGAGATGATCCAAATGGTGTTCTTCAGTGATTTTGGTACCGTTGAAGAAAGTGTTTCTCTCGATCAGTTCCGTGTTTCTGTTGGTGCCGGTCTTCGTTTAACAGTTCCTGCAATGGGACCTGTTCCAGTAGCTTTGGATTTTGCTGTTCCATTGGCAAAAGAGACATTCGACGAAACACAGGTCTTCAGCTTCTATGTTGGGTTCACCCGTTAATTGATCAATGTTTCCCGACAACGCTTTTGTGTGAATATAACTGCTGACAGGACGGAATTTCTACGTCGCCACCAGTTTCATCGGGCTTTCTTCTGGGCTATGATAGTGGATTGTTATGTGGCAGATTGTTCGTTCAGAGAGCAGCTCAGATGATTTTGGAAGGCATTGTCAGCAGTAGAAATCGACAGGGAGAATTGAATATTGCCCCGATGGGACCACTGGTCAATCCTGAGATGAGCCAGTTTGTGTTACGACCATTTCAGACGTCTCGAACCTTCCATAATCTGAAGGAGACCCGTTGCGGAGTATTCCACGTTGTTGATGATGTGTTATTGCTGGCAAAAGCGGCTATCAGTCAGTTGGATGAGCCCCCAAACACATTTCCTGCGGAGCAAATTGAAGGTGATGTGATCTCCTCAGCTTGTCGCTGGTATGAATTTCAAATCGATACGATTGATGAATCTGCCGATCGCACTGTGATGCAGGCTTCAGTAGTCCATCATGGTAGAATTCGGGATTATTTTGGCCTTAACCGGGCTAAGCATGCTGTGCTGGAAGCAGCGATTCTGGCAACACGCATTCATATAATAGAGAAACATGATTTGCAGACACAGTATCGTGCTTTGGCAGAGATTGTGAAAAAAACTGCCGGTCCGGAAGAACACACGGCTTTCAACTTACTGGAAGAGTATATTTCCAAAGCGTATGCTTAGATGATCGTGAACCAAAAACTCAACAACTCTCAGAAGCACTTATCTGTCATGTCACGCGAAGTCATCGTAACCACGGGAAGCCGATTACATTGGGGATTGCTGTCAATTGCCCCGTTAGCAGGCCGGGAATTTGGTGGCATTGGTTTAATGGTCGATGAGCCACGATTGACTCTCTCAGTAAAAAAATCAGCTGAAGAAAAAGATCATATTGTTTGTAGTGAGAATTACATTTCAAAAATTGAAAATGTGATCAACATGACTCGCCGAAATCTGACTGGTGCGTCACGTGAGTGTTATTATTCTGTAGAAGTACAATCTGAAATTCCACAACATTGTGGTTTTGGTTCGGGAACTCAATTGAGTTTGGCAGTCGCGCGCGCCATTTTGATGTTAAATGAAAAAGATCAGTTTTCTTCTATGGAGTTGGCACAGTGCGTTCAACGTGGGGCACGCTCTGCCCTCGGGATACATGGTTTTGAATCGGGTGGATTTATCGTAGAAGGAGGCAAAAACGATTCAAGTGAAATCAGTCCCTTGGTTCTGCGGGTTGATTTTCCCGTAGACTGGAAAGTTTTATTGATCACACCCACTGATCGGGCAGGCATTTCCGGTAACATAGAAGCGAAAGCCATTCAGAAGTTAGGCTCTATGCCTGTTTCTCTTACCGACAAGCTTTGTCGCCTTATTCTGATGCAGCTTATTCCGTCAATAAGGGTACAGGACTTTGAAGGTTTTAGTGCGGGTTTGACAGAGTATGGACACGCTGTAGGTGAGTTTTTTCAGCCTGCTCAAGGGGGAATCTTTGCTCATCCCCGGATGGCCGAGCTAGAAAATTTACTGAGTTTAAAAGAAATTCTGGGAATGACCCAGACCTCCTGGGGGCCGACTTTATCGGTCGTTTGCCGGGATTCTACACACGCTGAATATGTTTCAAGTATATTATTTGAAAATGGTTACGGAGAATTTTGTTCGATTAAAATTGTAAAGCCTTTAAACCGTGGTGCTTATACTCAGTTGAGAAACATTGCATGAACATTAGATATAGATTTCTAAGATCTCGAAACATATTGAATTCTACTAGAGGAAATCTTCGCCAATAGTCGAACCTTGTTATAATGTTACCATCCCGAAATAAAACAATGTAATCCATAAAGTAGTGAGAACTGTCTTTTATGCGTTCCAAGCAAAATCACTCCGAGGTATCGCGGCGAGATTTCCTGCGTGTCGGAAGCCTGAGCTTCGCCGGATTGTCAATGTCTGAGCGAGCTGCCTTATCAGCTTCGAAAAGAGATCGTTCACAGAAAAACTGTATCTTGATCATGATGACAGGTGGCGCCAGCCAACTGGAAACATTTGACCCTAAGCCTGAAGCGCCTTCTGAAATTCGTGGTCCACTAAAAGCAATTTCGACGTCTGTTCCTGGTGTTTTTCTTAGCGAGTGCTTTCCTCAATTGGCCCAGCGAGCTGGACAGTTCTCGATAATAAGATCAATGTATCACGAAGCTGCTCCCATTCACGAGACGGGGCATCAACTCATTCAGACAGGAAGATTGTCGCGAGGAGCAATCAATTATCCTTGTTTTGGTTCAGTCGTATCCAGGCAATGGGGGCCACGTGGTGATGCACCTCCCTTTGTTGTTTTACCACGCTTGATCGGCTCATTAGGAGTGAATACCTATCGTGGACAGCAGGCAACATTTTTAGGCGAAGAATTCGAGCCTGCAACATCAATGGGAGAATTATCGGCTACGAGCGAACATGAGATTGAAGTCGCCGGAGAATCGATGGCGATCCAGCAACAATACGGAAAACAGCGATTCGGCAGGTTACTACTTCAGGCTCGGCAGCTAGTCGAACGGGGGACGCGGTGTGTGATTGTCAATTTGTTTGATAATCTACATCAGCAATTGTCCTGGGACTGTCATGGCACAGGAGCGGGAACATCCGGAAAAGTTTATGATTATCGGGATTCACTGGGGCCCGCCTTTGATAAAGCATTATCAACATTACTTGATGATCTCTCTTCAAAAGGATTGCTTGATGATACGCTTGTGGTTACGACAGGAGAGTTTGGCCGCACCCCACAACTCAATGCTTATGGCGGTCGGGATCATTGGCCTCATGTATGGTCGGCATTGATTGCCGGCGGCGGCACACCTGGAGGGCAGGTTGTGGGGGCAAGTGATGCGCGGGGCAGTGCTCCCGTAGATCGTCCCGTTCATGCGTCTGAATTGACGGCAACGATTTATCGTCATTTGGGTTTAAATCCTGAGAGCCTGCTTGCCCAAACGGATGATCAGGAAATCAAACTGATAGAAGCAGCACCGGTTCAGGAATTAGTAACAGCGTGACCAGAATTCAAAATTTGAGTCAATAGCGACTCATGCAACATCTGTATTGTGTTGTTCATTTTCTTCAGTCAGGATGGTTTCTATTTCAGACACACTGTGTTGAAAACAGTTACTGATTTCCTGTACTGAAAATCCTGCCTGGCTGAGGAAAACAATCATTGATCTCTGTTCAAGTGATGCACTGATTTTTCGAGAGCTCTCATACATTGAAATATCTGGTCCCGGTTGATTAGTAGGTTCGCTGGAATTCTGTTGGGTGAGAGCCAGTTGCTGACGTAGTCGATTAATCTCTCGGTCTGCATCCTGCAATAACTCATCAAGGACTCGCAGGCGGTCATCGGAACGCGCTTCTACTTCTCGACCGTAATCAAAGAGCTTGACTTCAAGTTGATTGAGCCGGTTGACTTGTTTTTGTTCGGTTCGGGCAATTTCGTGTTTTGCTTCTTGTAACGGATCACGATCGCGTACGCGCTTTTGCATGCGAAAATTCTTCTTTAATGACCATGCAATTGCAATCAATAATATACCTGTCAGTATGACATTGGGGTCACTTAAATTAAACATGATTGGTAAGTCATCCTTTACTTCCAAACAAGATCAGACGTGCTGATCCAAAAGTGATCTCTTGACGATCTTCCTGATCATCTTTAAAGAGACTTTTAGTGGTCGTGGTCGTGGTCGTGGTCGTGGTCGTGGTCGTGGTCGTGGTCGTGGTCGTGGTCGTGGTCGTGGTCGTGGTCGTGGGGCACATTTGCATCGTTAAGATTGGGGCTGTTACTTGATTTGCTTTCAATCATAAAAGCTGCTTCAGCCGCACGATAAATGGTTCGCAATGAAACTCCTTGCTCTACCGCAATCAGTGCGCACGATTCATATTCCGGAGTAAATTGTGATTGCTGATGTTGTGTCAGAGAGATTTTGCCTTCAACATGTCCCCAAGCTGTTTTCACAGTATGTTTTTGGCGAGGCCGAATCGAACGTTGCAATTGATGCCGACGAATCCCCAGTGTTTCTGTTTCCTGAAAAAGAATCGATTCGAGTTTATCCGATGATTCCGGTTTACAAATGACACTGAGCAGGGTGGCAGGTCGGTCTTTTTTCATCTGAATTGCAGAAGAGTAAACGTCCAACGCCCCCGATTCCAATAGTTTTTGTTTTGTATAGCCTATAATTTCTCCAGAAATGTCATCGAGATTGGTTTCCAGTAGAGTAACGTTGTCAGTATTATTTTTTGTAGCGAGCTCCCCGACAAAAATTCTTAAGAGATTCGCTCTTTCGGGAAACGTTTTCGTACCCGCCCCGTATCCGATTTCTTCTATGGTCATGGGCGGGATCATTGAAAAACGATCAACAAGTGTCGAAATAATGGCTGCGCCCGTGGGAGTCGTTAGCTCTGCTTCAATGGGAATGTCTGCAAGAGGAATCCCTTTCAAGAGTTCAGCTGTGCCTGGTGCAGGGACGGTACAGATTCCATGATCGATTTTTATTTGTCCGAAACCTGTGGGAACAGGACTTGAAATCACTTGTTCGACACCCAACAGGTCGAAACCAATTGCCACTCCTACAATATCGACGATTGAATCGATAGCACCGACTTCATGGAAATGAACTTGATCGATTGTAGAACCGTGAACCTTGGCCTCCGCTGATGCAATTGCTGTGAACAGCGAGAGTGAAATTTCAAATTGCTTCGCAGTGAGCTGATTGGATTGTTTCAGGATTTTAACGATATCGCTTAAGTGGCGATGAGCGTGTTGCTCCGGATGGTCAATTTGAACTGACGTTGCATGAAAACCACCTTTCATGGTGGAGGAAAAAGTCAGCTTTACATCAGGCAGGCCAAGCGAATCAATGCCGGCACAAATCTGATCTGCACTGACACCGGCGTCAACCAGTGCCGCCAACGTCATATCACCACTGATTCCGGTAGAACAATCTAAATAGGCAATCCGCACAGTCAGTATCCAAGTGTGTTAATATTTGGGGGATCTGGAAAATTTCGGAAACGAATTCTAAGAGTAATCCGCTGGTTCTCCAAGGTCAATTCGAAGCCAGTCGGATTTGATAGAATACGCTAACTCTAATAATATCAAACAGATGCCAGAGAGCAGAAGATACTGGTTTTAGAAAGAGGGCAGTTTTCATCGCTTTTAGGCTGAGTGACATCACTCGATCTACGTTTGAACCAAAACAGGTTAAGTGTTTCAGGCATGAGAATCAGGCTCAATTCAACGTTGGTAGATCGGCAGGTACTGATATTCGACGGCGAGAGCCAGGACCGCGAGAGAAGTGGAATAAACTTTACCCGCTCCCTTTTCACTGCCTTTCGTAGCGAGCCAGCTTCCATCATGTTTCTGCATTTCCAGTAATTGCGGAATAATTGCTGCTCGTGTCTTTTTCCAGTACTCTCCCCCCATTTTAAACATGCCCACACTGCAGTAATAGGCTCCATAGTAGTAATAAAATTCATCGGGTTTCAAAGGGTGCTGAACCAGGTAATCGCCTGCTTCCAGCGCGTCTCTCGTATGGTGTTTTCCACAGATTTCCAGAGCGAGAATTCCTGTACCCGTTCTTGTTGCGCTGGGAGCTCCGCCGGGTTGGTATGCAAAGCCAACATTATTTCGTCCCCGACAATGACGCACATAGGCGACTGCCCGGTCGATATGGTCTGCAGAAATATCACATCCAATATTCTTTGCGGCACGTAGTGCTAATAGTTGCCACCCTGTGACACTCAGGTCGCTATCTTTACTCGTTTGAGAATAACGCCAGCCACCCGCGTTCCTTTTATCTTTAGCAACATCCTGCGCAGAGATGATCACTTTCACGGCGCGTTCCAATACCTGACGGCATTTTTTCTCTCGTTCTCCTTTCAGCATTCCCGCTACTTCTGCCAGCATCAGTGTGCTGATGCCGTGGCTGTACATCGGGCCGTGACTTTTATGATGTACGACCAGGCCGTTCGCTGCCTGATGAGACAGGACCCAGTCGATGCCTTTATTCATCTGCTCGCCGTAGGGGCCTTCTTCTGGAACATAGCCTGCGGCCATAAACGCCATGATTGCCAATGAAGTCGCAGCCGTTGATTCACCGTAGGAATTGAAGGACCAGGCTCCTGAAGGCTGTTGTGAGATTGACAAAAACTGAATTGCCCGTTGAATACCTTCATCAAGTTGTTTTTTTTGTTGATCGAGTTCTTGGGCCCAGCAATGTGTTTGCTTAGATACAGAAAAAACAAGAACAATGCATACTACTAACCAGCGCATCATAGGAAATTTCCTGTTATAGAGCTTTGAATCTAAGGCTTAGTTGTTATCAGATTTCGATTTGGCAATTGCTTCAAAATAGTGTTTGATCAAACGCGCGTACTCCGGATCTGTTTTGCTTCGCGAGCCTTGCAAAATTTCCGTATCCAGATTACCCGGTAGTTCTCCCCAGTTCCGACTGGACATCGCTTTTAACTTTGTTTTGAGTTGTGAAAAGTCGACACTGTTTATGGCACCCCCGCCTTCACTTTGGCCTTGCCCCTTTCCAGAAGCCATATTTTTGGATGCGGTCTGTGATTCCTGTCCTTTTCCGGGATTCGAGCCTTGTTGAGCTTTTGATTTCAGTTCTGTCGCTGCCTGTGAAAGCGACTCTGCTGCACGTTTCAGCGCTTCTGCTGCTTTTTTAGATGAAGAGGATTGAGAAGGTTTTCCGGATTTCGATTGTTGACTCTGACTTTTTGAATTCTGGGCGACCTGTTCTTTCGAGGATTGTGCGTCTTTCCCGCGCTTTGTATCCTCTAATTTGTTTTGCTCTCTGGCTTGAGAGTCTTCTTGTTGTGATGACTGAGTTTGATTTGATTTTGAGTTCGATTCTCCGGATTTCGCCTGGCTCTTTTGAGCCAGAGTTTGGTCACCAGCTTTAAACTCAGGGGTTTGTTCAAGTTGTTTTTGTGCGTTACGTAGTTGCATCGCGGCATCAGTAACCTGATTACCGACTTTTTCAGGAACGGGAGTCTCTGCCTGACGCTGTGGTCTTGATTTTTGAGCCTGTTGTGCCGCTTCTTGCAGTGTTCTGGCTGCTTGTTGTGCTTGTTGAGACGCGCGTTTGAGGTCTTCTTTCGAAAGGTCTTCCACTGCTTTCTGCATTTGCTGTTCGGCTTTTGCAGTTTTCTCTTGGGTGCGTTCCGCTTGTTTTCCCTCTTTTTTCAATCCAATCGGATTCGTGTTTAGCTTTTGTGAAGTTTCTGCCAGTTGTTGCGACAATGCTTTTGTTTGTTGTGCCAAGGCTTGCTGTGAATTTTTAAGTGCCTCCTGACGCAAAGCTTCTGATGTGGAAGCTTCTTCCAGTTTTCCTGCGAGCTCTTGCTGCATATTCACAAGTTTCTCAGTTTGCTCTTTAAAAGCGTCTCGTTCTGTCTGGTCTTTATTTTGCGCCTCGTGTGCACTCATGATTTCTTCGGCGATTTTGGCGGCACGATTGGCAGCCTGGCTGGCTTCATGTAAGCGACCGGCGTTTGCCTCTTTTTGTGCCTTGATTGACTCTTCGGCTAATTGAGTCGCTTTGCGAGTCGGTTCCGATTGGGGACCAAATTCTTGTGCTGCTTCCAACACAAAATTTGTTGCTGCTGCGGCTAAATCTTGTTGTTGTTTTTGTAAATCCAGAACAGATTCTGACAGATTCTGAGCCGCAGGAGTATTCGTGGGACTCATTTGGGGTTCGGTTGCTTGGGCTGTTTTCACCGGTTCAGAATCTCCAGGGCCAGCTGCTGCCGTTTGGATCTCAGGCCCTTTAGCGGTTTCATTTCCAGGGGTAGAAGCCGTTTGAGGTTGATTTTCAGAATCTTTGTTTTTTACATCCTGGGCAGCTGATTGATTTTGTGGTTCATTCGTATCAGGTTTACTGGCCGCTAAAGGTGCCTGCTGCTCTATAGCCTGGGCAAGCTGTCTTTGTGGTTCGACAAGCTGAGAAGTTTGATTTACCAGCGAATCTAGCTGCTTTAATTGGAAATTACGAGCCGCATCTACCAACTCCGGCCTGCGTTTCAGTAAGTTGTTTAACTCCTCGGAAAGTCGCGACTGGCGGTGCTTCAGTTCGTTTTGAAAGTTAGCCAGATCCTGTTCGATTTCGGGTGACAACTTTTGCTTTTCCGCATGCTGTTTTTCTTGTGAATTCGGAGTTTTTTGATTTTCATTTGCTTTTGTATCTGGCTGTTGTGTCGCAGACTCTACTTTGTCGTTAAAGGCAAGTAAATCATTCGCGAGATGGTCTGTCTCTTCGGCTAGCCGATTCAGATTGAGTAGATCATTCTCTAACTCAACCAGTTTCTCGTACTGCTGAGCAAGCTCGTCGAGTTTCTTGTCTGTTGCAGACATCGCCTTAGGAGTTGAACTCAATTCTTTTCGCGCCTGTTCAATAGTTTCTTTATCAGCCGCTGATTTCAGTGTGTCATGATGTTTGACGAAATCATGACGTGCAACTTCTTGCGTTTGTTCTGCTAGTTTCTGATAGAGGGGCAGCTGTAGAAAATCATTGGCTAAGGCTTCTAGGCGTTGCGCGATTTTGCGTTCTTCTTTGCTCAACTCTTGTAATTCTTGTTGATCCTCTCCTTTTAGTTTTCCTTTTTCCTTTGGCTGTTTTAAATTTGCAATCTTTTGATCAACGGCCTTCTGATGTTTTTTAAAATCCTCTTGAATTTTTCTAAGCTCATCTCGCAGTTTCTGTTGGCGAGCGATCACTCCTGCTGAAAGTTGCTCTTCGGCATTTTTATCAATCCCGAAAACACGTGGTGTTGACCAGACGACATTTGGTGAGGGGACTTCTCGATTATCAGCAGCACGGACTCGATAAGTAAAGATATCAGCTTGTTTCGCTTTGATTTCCTTGAGGTCAATTTTAAACTCATGACTGACCGATTTTGTTCCCAACTGTTCCGCAGGAACTTTGATCAAGATCGGTTTTTCATCCAGCTTTTGAACATGGACTTCCAGCTCTTTGACAGAATAATCATCGATGACTTTGACGGGGACTGATAGTATTTCATCAGGCTTAAAGAATTCTGACTGGTTATAAAGAGAAATTTCAATTTCAGGGGCATGGTCTGGAATCACTTTTACAAGATGTTCTGATGTTTTCGTCGTCAAATTTCCCTTTTCACTTTTGAATTCAATATGGAACACAAAACTTTTTTTATGGACAGGAAGTTCGAGTTGTGCTGATAGCCGGTCTTCACTCAATACAAATTTTTGATGTTCAACTGGGGGGCGCTGTTGGTTATCGGAACCTGCCAAATAATACTGGTATTGAAGCTTCGCATCTTTAACAGCGCGGTCAAAGGTGAGATTGATTTTAAATTGGCTTTGTTCTGGAACACTGATTTCGCTGGGGAGCACTGTGAATTCTTGTGGTTTTTTGTGTGTGTATCCTGGTGGCATGATCGTCAAAAGGGTATCAGTGATCGAAGGAGGCTCAGAAATCTGAATTGTATATCGCTTACTCCGGCTGCGTTCAGTTGTGATAATATATTGGAATCCACTCAGCAGACGCGGAAACTGAGTAGTGTATTGCCCTGTTGTCTCGTTTAGATCCATACGTCTGGAAAAGGGTTCGCCTTGTGAGTCTTCCCATTCAATCCACACTTCTTTGATTGTTTCAGGCTGCTTTGTGTGCCAGTGAGGAGTCGCTAATATTTGCAGATCTTTACCACGCGCAACTGTTTCGTCTCCCGGTTGAACTTCAAAATAAAGTGAACTAACGGTTGCAAAATTACCCCAGGGAATCACACTTCGCGAAAGTAACAGTTTGTACGCATCAGGCCAGACGAGTAAGGGAGTTAAAAACAGGAGAATGGCGATTCCCGCACTCATGATAAACCGCATGGCACGATCAGAGGGGACGGAATCTGTGATATTGAATGTTGTAAGCGAAGCAATCGTTTCTTTTGCTAAATGCTCCCGCATTAAAATCGAGCTGGATTCATTTTGAACCGATGACAATTCCAGCACAGATGTCAGTCGCTCGTTGAGCGTCGATTGCGATTCTTCCACAATCGCAGCCAATTCGACAGGCGTCCTTTTATGAAATACCCTGCGTAGCATCGCAAACCAAATACAGCCGACCAAAACCGTCAGAGAGAGAGAACTCAAGACAACGCGTGCGGTTGTGCCTAATGAGAACAGAAAATCCAGACTGATTTGTAACGTGATCAAACAAATCAGAACGAGAATTACCAAACCGAGTCCGCGTAACAGAGCCAACGAACGGATTCTGCGGTCAAGCTGGTTTAACTGTCGTTTCAGTTCGTTCACAAAAAGAGTTAACTGCCCATCCATAGTTGATCTCTGCGGGAAGTGGTTTTTAAATTGAAAGCTGCGAATTATTGAGCCTGTACCTCTAGCTATTGTATCATCAGAATGACTTCGCAGACCAGTTACCCTGATATTGTAACAATATTTGGTGGTAAATAGTGATGAAAAAATGGTTTACAGCCCAAAATCTTTTCAAGGCAAACCATTCAATTTGCGAATGGCCCATTCCACGGTGAGAATACCCATGATCAAAACGAGAATAAACCAGTGATCCCAAAGCGATATTTCGTCCTGATTCGTCGTTTCCTGGCTTAATGAAGGCAATAATTCCAAGAGTTGGTCCATGGTCTGGGGAGTCAGTAATTGCCCTCCACTGGACTCAGCGATTTCTGTAAGTAATTGCGGGTTCGAAGTCAAATTTCCCAGCTCAATCGTTTTAATTTCATGAACAAACAAAGGAGTTGTGATTTCCTTTCCCTGGGCTACTTCCGTAGAGGTGATTAGTTTGAGTTCATATTCACCCGCCGGAAGCGATGGAATGTTGGCTTCATGAATGAGTGGCTGGTTCTTTTGTCTGATTAATTCGAATGAATTAATGACTTTTTCCGGGTCTGTGGTTTTGTAAATCGCAACGGTGGATTTCACATCCGGGAATTGATCAAGATACGCCTGTGTCCAACGCGCGGTGGCGGTCGAAATTTCGCCGGCATAGATATCTGTTTTACTCAAACTGAATTTGACAAATTCATTACCTGCGGCTGCTTTGTTTCGCGCAGCCCAGCGTGCTAATTGTCCCCAGAAGCGATGGTGATAGCGGTCGCCTACACGAAATCGCCAGCGCCAAGTACTATCGATGCCAATCCAAATCACTTGACCGGCTCCATAGTGACGATGAATGATGACGCCATCTTTACTTTCGTCCAGGGGAGCATTGAATGGAGAGACGCCATAGGCTAAGACTGTTGTTCCTGGTTTTTGATCTCCCTGGATGAACCAGAGGTGCCCTGGAAGTTGATCCCAGATCTCACGGTTGAATTCCGGTGTCACATCAAACTGGAACAGTGACTCTTTTTCTCCTTCTGGCGTGAGTCTGAGACGCATACCTCGTTCTGCAGGAGGTACTTTGAAATTCGCCTGATTCCAGTTCACGATTTTCATTTTATCGATTGGTAGTAATTCTTCTAGAATTTCAGAGCGATGTGCTAAGGGAAGATATTTTTTCCCTGCCAGCAGCACTAGAGTGCCTCCCTGTTCTGCGACAAATTTTTTAATATGATCCCAATTCTCTTCTTTGAGATGATTGGGTGAAACATCTCCAATAATAATCAAATCCTTTTCACCAAACGGATTTGAACTTTTATCCTGGTTTGGTGGTTCGTTTTCAGGAGGGAATTTTGTTGATAATTGATTTGGAAAGAACGGTTTTGGTAAAAGTCCCAGATAAGGTTGCTCGAACAGAACCTGTTCCAGATCGATTCGCTTATCACGCTGCAAAGCATTATGCAAGAAACGAAATTCCCAGCGAGCCGTCTCATCAACCAGCAAGACATGGGACTTATCATCAACGATATTAATGGCAAAGTTTTTTTCGTTATTATCATCACGAGTTTCTCCTGGCAAGATATCTGTTTGCAGCGTAAATTCCTGTCTTCCCAGTTTGTCTGCCTTCAATTCAAATTCAAGAATTTTGCTCTTGCCCCGAGCGGTGAAATTTCTTACGTCAAGCTCACGATCATTTTGTTTCAAGATGACGCGGACGTCTTTGCCTTCGTACCCATTTGTACCAATCCGAGCTTTTAATAATGGTCGATCATCTTTAAACGCAGTCTGTGGAAAATCGAGTGCGGAAACAGAAATATCTTTTGGTTGATATGCTGATCCGAGCACAACCGGATAAACGGGAATCTGGATCTGCCCCAGTTGTTCTGCCGTAGAAACAGGATCAAGCTGGCTGTTATCTCGTCCATCGGTCAGCAGAATATAACTGGAGATGGGGGCGGCACTCGTATCAGAATTACTCGGGGCAGATTTGAGCGCTTGGGAGAGATTTGATAGTTCCATATGGACTTGATCGGGCACATCAGTCAGTGTTTTATTCAAGACTTCCCTCTCTGTAGAAATGGCATCACCTGCAAAGAGGACCAGATCGACTTGTCCTCGCTCTTGCAATTTCTCCAGAATGGGATTCGCGGGATTCAAGAGCAATTTTTGCGCAATTTCCTTACGGGAGAGTTGATCAAGTTCTTCAAAAATGGATTGAAGGTTGCTTTTGCGACTGCTGGCTAATTGCGCCTTCTTTTCGGGATTGGCGGTTTCATTTTCGTCCACCCATTCTGGTTCCTTATTCGCAGCGTAAGCGGCTTCCCAGCGATCAAGCCGACTATCGACATTTTTGTTGCCGATCATTTTCAGAGCACGCGCCAATCGCAGTTTTTCCAAATCAGTAGCGTGTCGGTCCTGGGTATTCATACTGTCAGAAACATCAAGGGCTACGACGAGTCGTCCGGTCTTTTCGGTATTAAAAGACCAGGTGAGAACGGGCTCCAGAAATGTGAACAAGATTAATACAAGTGCGATTATTCTGAGAGCGATAAGTGTATTTCCAACTGAGTGGGTGACTAAACGACGCTCATAGCGAAACAGCAGAACGATGGTGACGATCGCCAGAATTACAGCGCAGACTCCGACGATAGTCCACCCGCTTAATTCAAATCCATTAAACTGAAAGTGCCGTTCACTCATTTTAGTAGAGATCTTACTACAGTGTATTGTTTGATTGTTCTAAACCATCGGGGAGCGCACTATGGCCACCTTGTACAAGTCGTCGGGTGAGAAATAACTCTCCGATCATTAAAAGCAGAAAGAACAATAAGAGAACTCTCCAGAACTCCGTTTCCGAGACGTCGGAAAACATAGCCTGTTTCAGTTCATCCAGTGTCTTAAAAAATGTTAGTTTGTATTCATCAGTCAGAGTTTTCTGTTGTTCTTCAGAGAGCGGAGTCAAATCTGATTCACTGCGATCAAAATTGACAACAAAGCGGTCTGGCTTGAGTTCTGTCTTAATACCAGGTTTCGGATTCAAAGCATAAATGCCGGGCAACGATGTTTGTGAACAATGAAAGGTGCCGCCATTGGTAGATTCATCGATTGTTCCTGTCACAGGTTCACCATTGGGATCCAGGAATTCTAATTGATTAATGGTTGTTTTGGCCGGCACTCCAACGACAATCGGTTCATCAGTATTGATATTACGAAACACACGGCCGGATGAAAGTTCAAAAACTGCTTCATGTAAGAAGGGGACGTAATCAGGTTTGGCAGGTAAATTATTCCAATCTGCATCGAGCGATGATGTCATTAAGAGCACGCGGCCTCGTTGATGATTCATCAAGAGCATCAGTGGTTTGTCATTAGAAAGTTGGGCAATTTCAATAGGAGCCGTTTGAAGTTTCGTCTCTGATTCTGTCTTATCATCTGGCAGAGGTTTTTTATTTGCAATCGAAACATCCCACCACTGATTATAGCGGGCTGAGGTGAGTCCGTTTGCATATTCTCCACGAAATCGTGTCAACCAGGGGGTCTGTAAACTATTTGACTTAATTTGGGTCAGGTTTCCGAATTCGACACCGCTATTCGTTTCACGGGTCTTTAAGTTGAGAGGGATTAAGCCCTCAGGATGGAACAATAACTTCTGATATTGTTCAACATCAATTTGATCGCCCAACGTGATCATCACTCCCCCACCTTGGTGATTGACAAAATCAATCAACGCTCCTGCTTGGACTTCCGTGAGTGCATCAACATTTGCCAGAATGACAACAGCCTGGTTTTTTAGGATCTCGCTTGTTAGCTGTTCTTTTTCGATAATGGTTGTCTGGATCCAGGGAGTACGATTAGTGGGAGCCATTAATGCTAAATTGGCGAAAAAAACTTCGCTTCTTGTTGCATCAAAGTTGGGGGTCCCATCAACCAGTAGAACAGGTAGCGCGCTAGTGACGTGTAATGCGGCATCAGATCGATCATCGCCCGGTAGCTGATCGGAATCGAGTACGACGCTTACCACATGAGTACCTTCATTCTCGAATCGATGTTGGAATTCAATAGCTGCTTCTCCGTGATTTTCGATTTTCACAGATTGGGTTTTTTCTTTGATACGCTGCCCATCTACCTCGAAATACACCGGACAGATCAGAGTCGGCTCTGGCCCATCATAACGAATGGTTGTCGAAATTTTTACAGGGAGGTTTTTGACACAGACTTCGCGTGAGACATCCAGTTGTCCTACTCGTAAATTTGATTGTAAACCCTGGTTTCTTTCCCCGGAAACATTTGTGGCCCACAGGTCAATGGGAACTGCAGATTGCTGCAGTAGATCTTGCACTTGTTCCCAGAGGATCGGGTCTTCTGGAGTCCAGCATAGTGCTTGATCATCTGTCAGAATAATGATTTCCCGTTCCAGGTTGGTTGTTGTACTGAGAGTTTGAATGGCTTTGGAAATCGAATTTGCCAGATTCGATGTGCCGGAAGGCGGGGGTAGATGATTTAATTTTTCTCGTACTGCTGCAAACTGATGTGTAGGTGACTCCGTTACCAGCCGTGGTTGATTGCGAGCATCGATAATGGAAACCGTATCGCCAGGATTCAATTCTTCCATAAAGCGGTGAACCCACTGTATTGCAGCAGAATGAGGGGTTGTGGCCTCACCCTCCCATCCCATGCTGTAAGAGCCGTCAATGATGAAGACGACATCGCGAGATTGTGTCGAAATATATTTTGATAAAAAGCCGCCAGAAACCCAGGGACGAGCCAATGCCAATGCGATGAGTGCAATGAGCAGCATGCGAATTGCCAGTAGCAGCCAACCTTCGAGCCGGATTTTACGTCTGGTGCGCCGTCCCAATTGCAGAAATTGCATAGCGCCCCACTGAACAACGTCATAGCGTTTACGGCTTAGTAAATGTACTAAGATGGGTAACGCAATGCCCAACAGGCCTAGCAGCATCATCGGATTGAGGAAATCAAATGTCATTATCGCTGAAACTATGTGCGAGATGAAGAATTTGCATGGGAATCGTTTAAAATCTGGTTCATATATAATTATATGTTGAAATCGTCGTAAATGGTATTGCTTACATAATTAACACTCTAAGTCGGAGATAAAAACGGATTTGCGGCGGAAGGTTTGGAATTGACGAATGATTGATTATGATGGACTGATCGAGTTCATGTAAGCATGTGAGGTGTTTTTTTATTTTTCACTAAAAAACACGAAATGATTTGATGAACTTAAATCCATAGTCACAGCTAATACGAAATTGAGCCGGTCTTTGTTAGTAATGATTCTGTTTATCGTCTTTTTCAAGATAGTAAGTAGGAAATGTGTAAGTGCTGAGCAGCTCAGATTGAACGTAAAATCTTCGATCTAAATCCCCAGCTTAAATATTCAATCATATAAAACGATCAAAGCGTTCCTGACGCGATAAGGTAAATACATGTTGAATCGTGTTTTCAGATATATCCTGAGCCTCTTCATTTTTGTGTCTTCGTACAATCTCTTTAGTCAGAATCTTCAGGCAGATCTTTTTACCTATGTAGATGAATCTGGCCAGTCAGTCACCGTTGAGGCAATGCTCTATGGATCTGGAAAGAGACGGGGAGAGATGCTGCATGCTTTAATACTACCTGATGGGTCTATCCGTCTTGTTCCACAGGGAAAAATCAAAAAACGCATGCTGAAAGAAGCCCCCAGGCCTCTGACAGTACAAGAGATGTCTGAAGGACTAGCAACGAAATTTGGTACTGAAAAATTTCGATTTCATTTGCAGAGCCCATTCCTTGTGGGTGTTGTACTGGCTGCACCATTGGATGGGACTGACAGAACAGAACTTCGTGTCAAAACGTTTCTGGAGAAAGCAGGACGATTCTTAAAAAATGTGGAAGTCATCTTCGAAACTTATAGTAAAAAAATGGGTATTGAATTGACTGATTATGAATTTCCAATGGCAATGCTCATCTTCGAATCAGATGATGATTTTGAAGCGTATGCTAAAGAAACAACTTCACTGGGGGCTGGTGTCAAGAATGTATTAGCCTATTATTCCAGCGTTTCTAATAACTTGATCCTTCGAATGAGTGAATGTAGTTCTTTTGAAACGCCTTTACATGAAGCCATTCATTTACAGACATCCAACCGAGGTGTTGTGAAGCGATTTGCGCCGATTCCGACGTGGTTTATGGAAGGGATTGCAACCGGATTTGAAGGTAAAGGGGATCGAATCAATGTAAGTCCCGAGCGAATTAATTCACATTATGCTCTGATGTCAGGCGTCGCAGAATTGCTGAATTGGGGAGAAGTGGTTGCACTCAATGGAGTATTTCGTGGGAGTATTTTATCAGGAGATGCTTATGTGCATGCCTGGGGTCTGCATTGGATGCTGGTCAACCAGTATCCGAAGGAGTATCTCACTTACGTGCAGAGTCTTTCGGCTAAAGAACCGTTCGAAGAGTCATCGCCGAAGCAGCAGTACGAAGAGTTTGTTGAAATTATGAAAGTCCGCCCGGAGTCTTTGCAGCTTAAATTTAAAGTCGAATTAGTGCAATCGATTCTAAAGCAGAAGCTGAAACTTCCTCCCTTAGATGACAAAACTGTTCATCTGGAAAAACATAAGCAGGAGATGGCCATTGTGAAAATGACGGCGACATCATACTCTCGGCTTGCTCCTCCGCGAATAGAAGGTTGGCTGCAGAATATTTCTCCCTTTCGTCCTATGACGTTTCATGTCACAGTACAGACAAATGCTGGTACTTATGCAGAGTGGTACTTGCCTAACGTCGGGATTCGTAAGAAAATTAAGCTGAAGCCACAGAATGCTAAGCAATTGATGCAGGGGGGGTTAGGAGGCAATTGGAAAACATACCATGTTGAGGTGGAATCGGCTTATCCAAACAGTAAAACTGCAAAGGAATGGGCCGAGGGGAACTTACCGGTTCCTGTTTTTTATCGCAGAACGACAACTCCCTCAAATTAATGTTTGAGATTGCACTCTTAGATTGATTGAAAGGTAACAGATGAAGCTTTCACTTTCAGTGAGGATTGCTGAAGCTGCTTGCAAGACAAAGTTAAATATTTCATTTACAGAATTAGCGGATATCGCCGTTGAGTCTGGTTATTCAGCACTCTGTATGCGAGCCAGTGTGGTAGGCATTCAGAGTTCGCAGTCAGAGCTGGATCAGATTCGGTCCATAGTGGATCGGGCAGGGCTGGTCGTTTCGATGGTCACAGCCGACTTTAATATTCCACAAAATAACGATCACGCACCTGAAGCACTAAAAGATATCGAACCCAGTTTGAATGTGGCCGAGACGCTGGGATGTAAAATGATTCGAGTCTGCTTGAAATCTGAAGCAGACATTTTCCATGCACAACGAGCTGCCGATCTTGCTGCGGAACGAGGTATGCAACTGGTACATCAGTTCCACCCAGCTTGTCTCTTTGAGGAAGTAGAAAAGTCTGTTGCCATTCTGAATCAAATTGATCGTCCCAATTTCGGTCTGATTTATGAACCGGCAAGTTTACTGATGTGTGGTCAGGAGTACGGGGAGAGAACACTCAAAAAAATTCTGCCCTGGCTCATGAATGTTTATGTTCAGAACTTAGTGATCACAACGGATGGTCCCGATCATCTTGAAACCTGGTGTCTGGGGGATCGCCCTTTTCAATTATTACCTTATTGGGATGAAAGCGGGCGAGGAATTGACTTTAAGCACATGATGTCCGGATTAAAAGCAGTCGACTTTAATCGCTTTTTTACAGTTCATCAGGCAGAGGGCATTGTGACCGCCGCCGACGCACGTGCATATGCTGTGCGGTGTAAGGCTTGGTTTGACTCCCTGAGTTGATGACAGGTACATATAGTGATATGAAAAAAGCGTTTATCGTCAGCTTTGAACAATTGCCAGCTTGTATGCTGGGCTGTTACGGTCATCAGTGGATCGAAACACCAAACTTTGACCGGTTGGCTTCACTTTCCATTCTTTTTGATCAACATTTTGCCAATGATTTGCGCACCACCCAAAACTCGTTTCCCTGGTGGACTGGGAAAACCATTCCAGATGTATTTGAAGCAGGCGAACAAAACAGTGCTTCTTTCATTTCACATCTTAAAACAAAAGGTGTGAAGTCAAGCTTGCTAGTGGAATCAGATAGTCAAACGGGGCGCAATGCAGTTGATCGATCTCAAGCGGACTTTTTTGAAGAATTCGATCAGGTCGAGACGATCGTTGGAAAAAACGGATTCAAAGTCAGCGAAGAAAAAACTCCCGTAGCGCAGTTGATGCAAGCTGCAATCGAACGACTGCCAGAGTGGATGGAAGATTCTCATGAGCAATTAATCTGGATTCGGTCCGCAGGGGTCCCTTTCTCGCCGTTAGCTCCAGAGTTTTTCTCTACGTTGTATCTTGATGAAGTACTCGATCAGGGAGATACGGAAGAAGAGAATTTTGATGAAGTTAATCTTGTAGGAGATCATGCTGAGCATAGCTTATCAGAGGAAGATGAACCGTCGGATTATTCAGAACCAGATCTTGATGCAGAGGACTGGCAGGAATTGATCACGGTTGTCGCTGAGTTATTTACCAATCCTGAAGAGTTGTCTGAACTCGATGGCCATGAACGACAGATGGCACGGGCCATCTATGCAGGTTATGTAACATTGCTCGATCAATGGTTTGGACGTTTCCTCGATCGAATGTTAGATTATGCAGAAACACATTCATTTCTATTGATAGTGACGGCAGCGAAGGGGGGGAATGCGCTTCTAGGACCAGTTCGGCAAGCAGAGAACTGGGGGCTGTTTGAAGAAATGAGCCACGTACCTTTGTTTATTTACGATTCCAGGAACGAACAGCAAGGAAACAGACGGCAATTTCTCTCGCAGCCAGCAGATCTTCCCGTTTCAGTATCATCCTGGTTCGGAAAACCACTCGAGAAAGATCCCAGCCTTGGAAATAATTTACTCGATGTGATTCTAGATCGAATGGCTTTTCCAGAGCCCATAATTTATGCCGCCAGTGATCAGGCTATTGCATTACGTTCGACAGATTTTTATTATCTGCGACTAGCAATTAATCGGGAGTCTTTCGATTCTGAAGAGACTGAAATGTTGAGTGATAACCTGACAACGCAACTTTATCAAAAGCCGATGGACCGATGGGATGTCTACGAGTTGCATGCACAACTACCTGAAGTCGTAGCACAGTTTTCCTCTCGACTTGAACAGAGCAAAAAAAGATGATCAAAATTTATCATAATCCACGTTGTAGTAAGAGTCGTCAAGCACTGGCTCTGATTGAAGAATCAGGTAATCAACTACAAATCGTCGAATATTTAAAATCACCTCCGACTGCTGAAGAGTTAGATTCCATATTGAAAAAGTTAAATCGAGAGCCGCAAGAATTAATGCGTAAAGGAGAAAAAATTTATCGCGAACTGAATCTTGCTGAACAGGAGATGTCTCGCGAAGAAGCGATTGCTGTTATGGTAGAGCATCCCAAATTGATTGAACGACCCATCGTGGTCAAGGGACGAAAAGCTGTACTGGGACGGCCTCCAGAGAATGTCAACGAACTCTTATAAAATATTAATTCTGAGTTGCGTTTGGAGCGGCAGGTAGCACATTGGACATATTTCTGCCTACAAGCAAACCGATTGAAAAAGTCAATGCAGCAAATGTAATTAGAATAATCACCCAGGTTCCCGTGGGTAGTTCATACTTTGCAGAACGTTTCAACCGCGCTTTCTTTTTTTCTACCAGCATATCGGCGGCACGTTTTTGTGCGAGGCTGGCTAGGTTGGTCAATTCGTGTTCATGGTCTAAATCGGTTGGGTTGACTTGATCTGTTGCTGCTGACTGGTTGACGGGAGCTACTGGTGTTGCCGGCATCGGAGTCGGGTTGATTTCTTCAACTTGTTGAACCAGGGCACTATGATTAATTTCCCTGACTGGGATGGCTTTGAATGCCTCTGCTGAACTTGGCTCTTTGACTTGAGGTTCAGGGGCTGTTGAATTAGGAATCTGAAGATCGGGGTCGTGATCGGAATTTACTTGCTTGTCAAGCGTAACGTTAGTGCCGATTGACGCTAATTCATCCAGCGCATTAGACAACTCTGAATCTTTTAGATTCAGCTTAGGCTGAGGGATGGGGGCAATTTGACCATCCAGACCAGGGACTCGCACCGATAAACCGCAGGTCGGGCAGTCTACAATTTCGCCTGCTTTGGAGCGTGAAATTCCCATGAGCTGATCACAATGTTGACACCGAAATTTGATAGGCATTCGAAAGTTTCTTTTTGATCGCTTTCAAGATTGGAGGATTGGTTTAGTGCATCATACTGATAACGTCTGTAGAACTATTTTTACTACAATGAATTCATGTTGAAAAGTAAGTAAAAAGAATCGGAGAATTTTTTGTTCAGTTCTTAGGGATAACACGTGTTTTAATGTAACAGAAATGGGGCTCCTTCATAGAATGAAGGTCTGACAAACGTACTTATACCTGATATAATAATAGACATTCAATTGTGCATAATAAATCCATGAACTGAATGAAATACAAAAGTTCTTATGAGTCCGTAAGTTAAGCGAGAGGTTTTTTGTGGACGTAGAAGAATTTCTGAAAAGAGACGTGAATCGTCGTCAATTTCTAGATCGAAGTGCGCGAAATGCTGCCGGAATGGCTGCGGGCGTTGTTGGCTTGGCCAGTAATGTATCACTGGCAGAATCTTCGCCAAATGAACGAGTCGTCTTGGCCGGGATTGGCGTTCGTGGGCAGGGGAAATTTTTAACTTCCAGTATGGCCGGTTTTTCCGATGTCCGATTCAAGACCATCTGTGATGTAGATGAATCAGTAATACCTGCAGCTATGAAGTCGATTGAAAAGGCACAGGGAGTAGGACCAAACTTCGTAACCGATTTTCGACATGTACTGGATGACCCGGAAATTGATGGAGTTGTCATCGCGACGCCTGACCATTGGCATGCATTGATGGCAATCATGGCTTGTCAGGCGGGAAAAGACGTCTATGTAGAAAAGCCTGTTTCACATAACTTCAATGAAGGAATGAAGATTATCGAGGCAGGGAGAAAGCACCAGCGTGTGATTCAATCCGGAATTCATCAACGTAGTGGTGCGCATTTTCAATCTGCAGTTGATTTTGTACGTAGTGGAAAATTAGGCAACGTTAAATTGGCTAAAGCCTGGATGATTCATCGTCGGAAACCAATCGGTAAAAAGAAAAATGCATCAATTCCGACCGGAGTGAATTATGACCTCTGGTTGGGACCGGCTGCGAAACGTCCTTTTAATCCAAATCGATTTCATTATAACTGGCACTGGTTCTGGGATTATGGAACTGGTGAGATGGGCAACTGGGGAGTGCATATGCTGGATATTGCACGCTGGGGCCTTGGTGTAGAACTACCAGAGAAAATATCCGCTTCAGGAGGAAAATATTTCTTTGACGACGATCAGGAAACACCAGATACCCAAACTGTACAGTTTAGTTATGCAGATAAAACACTTCTATGGGAGCATCGACTTTGGAGCGTGCATGGCATGGAAGGTCGAAATGCTGCCGCTGCTTTTTATGGGGATCGAGGAACACTTGTGGTCGATCGAGGGGGGTGGAAAGTTTACGATCAGAAAGAGGCTGCTACTTCCGGAACCAGTGATCAGGCTGTAACACATCATCGCAATTTTGTGGATTGCATCAAGACAAGAAACAGACCAACTTCTGATATTGAGATTGGCCATACTTCAAGTGCTTTATGTCACCTGGGTAACATTGCTTATCGAGTCGGTAGAGAAATTCACTTTGACAAAAAACAAGCTTGTTTTGTCAATGACGAACAAGCAAATGGATTCCTGGGACGAGAATACCGACAAAATTGGGAATTGCCACAGATCTAATCTCAACTGATTCATACCAAAATATAAAACTTCCTGGTGAGGTACCTCGCCAGGAAGTTTTTATTGAATTCAAAGATCTGGTTAACGGTTTCCAAGATCACGGAACAAATCAGTCGTACTATTCAGACTATCGCTTCCACCAGAATTGAAGAAGTTAGAAAGTTCTACAATCGCCGGTCCCAACAGGAAGATATAAATCGCAGGCATCAGACAAAGAACAGTGGGAAATAGTAGTTTGAACGTTGCTTTGTTGGCTTTTTCATCTGCACGTTGCTGCAGACTTTCTCGCATATTATCACTGTATTCTTGAAGCGCAGATGTTACATCAGTTCCCATTTGGTCCGTTTGAATCAACAAAGAGGCGAACGAATGAACTTCGGGAACGTCAATTCGCTTACTGAAATTCGAAAGTGCTTGCGAAAAGGTCCCAATATTTGTCTGTTCAATCACAATTCTTAGCTCCTGTGCTAAAGCTGGATAGACTTTACCTAATTCACCACTCACTCTTTGCAAGGCACGAGGAACCATCATCCCTTGCGACACACACATATTGAGCATGTCTAGCATATCGGGAATTCCCTGTTCAATTTCACTTCTTCGGTCGGAAGCCTTGCTGGTGATGTAGAGGAATGGAGTCGCCCAAACAAGGATGGGCACCAGAATCATGCCAATCAGGATCGGGATTTCAAATCGTTCTGGTGCCAGGATCAATGCGATACCAAAAAGCATGAGTGTGCCGAGAATCGAAAGATAACGAATCGCAGAAAAGTTTTGTAGAGCGTGTGGTTGATAGTAGCCCGCTGCCTGTAACTCTTTTTTCGTTTGAACTTGTCTGCCTTCAGATTCCGGCATCATTTCAGCCAGGGCAGGGGTCGCTGAGCCAAATACATAGTCATCAGTACCCATCACGGGGACATCGGCTGCTTCGACTTGTGGTAGAGCGGTCACAGAATCTTGTCCGCTTGTAGTATTAGAGGAAAACAACTGACGGTTTTTCCACGTTACAGGGGCAGATGCTGATGAAGTCGTTGAAGGTGTTAATGACGTTTCTTCAGTTTCAATCGCTGCTTCATGAGTTTCCTGCTCTATTGGCTGAGGAGTCTTTTTTCGGATAATGCGATACAACATCCACAGAATGATAAGACCACAAACTGCATAAAAGACTGTAATTGTTGTTGGTGTAAACATAGGATTGCCCTCGCCATCTTGTGGCAGGTCTCATTAATATAGTTTGATCAGGTACGTTGACTTGTTTTAAGGACTCTTAGAACCCAGATGGATCCAATTATTTGTAATGCGATAGCAGTAAATGTCGCTCCACGACCCCAGGAAGACGCCATCAACGTGGTCAAATAAGTTGAATCACGTAAGATGAAGAACCCTAAAATCAAAGGGGGCAGGGCAATCATCAAAACTGCCGTCGCACGGCTACCAGCAGTGGCTGTACGCAATCGACCCAAAAATAACATACGGTCACGAATGGTTCTTGCCAGTCGTTCAAGAACTTTGACCAGGTCGCCCCCGGTTTCCTGGTGAACAATTAATGCCATCGAAAGAATGTTCAAACTCGCTACACCGGTTTGTTCGTAAAGTCCATCCAAAGCCGCCTTCATCGAAACGCCCATTTGTAACCTTCGAGCTGACTTTTTGAGTTCATCACCTAAAGGTGCTGCGGTTTTTTCTGCGACATCGATAAAACAGTGGGTTAAGCTACGTCCCGTTTTTGCAGAACGAGCCAGTTCGTCAATCATATCCGAAAGTTGTTCATTGATTTGTTTCTGGCGTCGACTGCGTCGAAAAATTAAATAGCCGATAGGTAGCATGGCCCCGAACATTACAGCCATCGATGTGGAAAGGAAATTTTCCTGTAAAATAAAGACCAGTCCGCCTAGCAGGATCGACATCATCAAGCAGAAAAACAAGACAACACTTGGATGGGCGTCGATTCCAGATTGGACAATCAACTCATCAAAACCACCATTTACGCGATTCCCAATTTCTTTAGAATCGGTGGTGGCATATTTATTTCGATCGCGGAGAATTTCGGAAAAATCATCTGCAGAATTTCGGGTATTAATTGCGGCATCGGTTGCCATCGGTAAATCTCCTATTCATCCTGCTTGTCTGATGGTTTTTGAGTTAATTCTAATTCACGTGCATGAAAGAGGTCTTCGGAGTCGTTAAAGTTAGTCTGAGTTAACCAGTTCATTGCAACCGGTTTATGCCCGGTGGCATAAAATGAGCCATGCACTTCACCTTCTGAATCAACATTCGTAATGCGATAGACAAACAGGTCTTCCACCATATATTCGCCATTCTGGAACCCGATCAGTTCCGAAATACGCATAACTTTTCGTTTACCATTAGGGAGTCGAGTAATGTGTACCAGCAAGTGAACGGCTGAAGCGATATAACGACGGGCAATAGTGTTAGGAAGCTCTGCCCCGGATAGTGCGATCATCAACTCAAGCCGGTCTAAGGCGTCACGTGTATCATTGGCGTGAACGGTACTCATCGAACCATCGTGACCAGTATTCATCGCCTGCAGCATTTCCAATACTTCACCGCCACGCGATTCACCAACAATAATGCGATCAGGCCGCATTCGAAGACTGTTTTTCAATAAGTCTCTCTGGTTAATTTCTCCTTGACCTTCAATGTTGGAAGGGCGGGCTTCGAGAGAAACCACATCTGGTTGCTGAAGTTGTAATTCCGCCGTCTGTTCGATGGTGACAATTCGTTCTTTACCAGAAATATAACGGCTCAGATTATTCAAGAGCGTCGTTTTTCCAGCACCAGTACCACCACTAATCAGGATATTAAGGCGACCATTAACCGCGATTTCCAGAAACTTTGCCATGTCAGGTGCTAACGACTCCATTCGCACCATATCATCAAAGAGTAAAGCCTGTGTTCGGAAACGTCGAATAGAAAGTGTTGGACCTTTTAAAGCCAACGGTGGAATCACTGCATTTAAACGGGAGCCATCGGGAAGTTTGGCATCGACCATCGGCGAGACTTCATCGATTCGGCGACCAGCGCGACCCACGAGACGGTGAATCAATTGGATCAAGTGTTCGTCGTCGGCAAAGTTGATATCGGTTTGTTCCAAAACCCCGTTACGTTCAATGAAAACTTTGTCGGCACCATTTACCAGCACATCGCTGATGTCAGGATCACTCATTAATGGTTCCAGTGGACCAAAACCGTAGATTTCGTCCAGGATTTCGCGCACCATCACATCGCGATTATTTTGGTTCAATTCAATATCTTGTTGCATGCAGAGATGCTCTGCTAATCCTCGCAACTTCACACGCAAATCTTCCTCAGGCAGTTCCCCTGCTTTCGAAAAATCAATGGCGTCAACCATCTGATGATGCAGTTGCGTTTTCAACCTTTGAAAGGCTTTTTTGGCTTCTACTGTTGAAGTCTCAACGGTAGTTTCGCTTTGTAATACCATTTTAATCTCCGCCCTTACTGGGTCAGATAAAGCTTGTAAATGTATTTATTTTGACGTTCTTCTTTGTTGTCTTTTTCTTTTGATGCTTTCTGAGCAGAATTTGAGTCTGTTTCAGATGGAATTATTTCTGCTAGAATCACAGCACGCGATGTGATCACTCCGGGTTGAAGAATGATTTCGCACGACTGATTATCAAGTCTCTTAATCGCCATAATTCTTCCGGCAACCATATTTGTACAATCGGCAGTCCCATTAAAAGATCGAGATGTCGCATCGACTTTGTCATACAAGAAACAAATACGGCACTGACCAATCATTCGCTGAAACGCATCCTGCTCACTATCTTCAATATTGGGGCTACAGGTAATTTGGATTGATCCTGAATCAAACAGTAATTGACCATGAAAGTCTTTTAAATTCTGTTCGGACAACCCTGATAAAATTTGTTGATCAACAATTTCAGAATTAAACTTTGAGCCGAAGTCCAGAATTTGCATATTCGCGTCTGAAATATTTCCTCGACGTGGTTTACTTGTCAGTCGAATTTCCGGGATTCCGTCAGAACCTTTTTTGACAGTTTGAGTTTCAGGGTCGAATTGATATTCGTCTTTTCCTTGTTTTTGATCAATCTGAAGCTCCCAGGTCTCCATGTGTTTTCCAGAAGGATCATTCTTCAGAATTGCCAGCGGAAATGCAGGAATAGAAACATTTTCAAAAGGACGGACCCCAATAATATTGTTGTCAACGGAAGCTTCAATCTGTGCCCCGGCTGTTCCCAGATTTGTCTGCATTAAATCAGACATGAATTCTGCCACAGGGTTATTAAGTCGATTTGCATGATACGTTTTAATTTGAACGCTCGTTGGTCGATTATCGGTTTGGACAAATTGTCTCACTCCGGTGCCAGCCACGGGAATCGATTTCCCAAAGAGTAAATTGTCACCTTTGGTCAGTTGAATTCCAATTCTTTGCCCTGCGACAGTATTCAGAATAATTGCTTTGTTGGCAGTCTTTTCGGCTCGATTCATCAGAGTCTGAAAATCAGGTTTTTCCTTCAACAACTCATCAGATGCCAATTCATGGCCAGCCGCTAACACTGCTGTTTCGACACAAGTCGTCACTTCCAAAGAAGCCGCATCTAACCAGAGGCGATTCACAATCAGTGCGATCCCTGCCATTACAATTAGCATCACCATCGCAGCCAGAGGGGTTATGATCCCTCGTCGACCAGCGATGGTCTGTGATACTCTGGTGGTAGTTTTCGGATAACGTTTCATGAGTGTCAAATTCAGTAATCAACGACAACTGGAATAAAAATAACGAGAAATTCTGTGGTTCTTTAACGTCCCACTCTTCGGTTTAGTGCAAAAGAACGAGCGTTCGTACCCTGTCTACCACTGGTAGCACCTTGAGGGCCTCTTTGCGCGGATGGTCCTACTTCTCTTTGACCATTACCTTGGGGACCTGATGCTCGGTTTGCGGGAGCACTGATGGAATCTCTGTTATAGGAGTCGTATCCTTGACCGCGTCCCCAGTCCGGGTTGAGATATCCTCCGGAGTTGAATGCACGGCCTCTACCACGATTGAAATTGTTATAATCACCAATACGCAAACCGTTACGATCGAATTGATTTACGCTGCGACTGGAACCATAATAGCCTTCGATTACAAATGGTTTGGGAGGCTCCGCTATTTTTTCGGGGGCTTTTAATCCTAAAATTTCATACAGAGTGGCTCGATCTGCACTACTGACAGCCACGCCTCCATCTCCCTTACCTTCTGGGTTATAGCTCATCGTGATATCACCCTTGTCACGAGCGAGAATCATGATATTGGCCTGTTCTGGAGTTAACTCAAGTGTCACATTTGTGCCTCGTCTTGAATTAGCACTTTGTGTATAGCTTCGATTGATGGCAATGACACGCACGCCTTTAAATAAGGTGAGAGTCAGTCCGCCATTCAAGCGTCTGTCATCAGTCATACCAGTGGGAGTCATGTGGACGTCAACGTATTCTCCTGGTTTTATCAATCCATCTACAAGATCAACCGATGATTCAAGAGGCACAGAGATGGCACGCATTCCTGGATCGATTTTAAGAGGTGGAGTTTCTCCGGCAGGGTAGAGCTGGCTGGTTGAGATTGGAGTAGCAGCTGGAATTGGCTCTTTCACAATTCGTCCGACAATGACACGATTTGAAGTCATCATTTCCGGCTTCAAATCTTTGATAGCGATCGGACCCAATCCCAAGTGCTCTTCAGTAACCAACGTACCTGGCTCTAATTCACTGATTGCCATAGGAATGTTTCGTGTTGCCACAGGCGGTGCTTCTTCTTTTCCCGCCAGTAGTCTCTTTCCGATATAAGCTGCAATCAGGATACCAAAGATGCCAAACATCAACAGAGTCACTTTTGCAGGGGTCAGGCTTTTCACCGGATCAATCTCCCATTACTGAATGAAGCAGTATATTCAAATGCTTCCAACATTCCCTCCCGTTAATTCGTCGGAGGGCTACACGGTTATTTCAATATTTAAAAATGATGTTGAGTAAATTTGTTCTTGGCTTACTCTTTAATCATTCTGGTTTCTGAATACAAATTTTGTTCTGTTAAGTCGTAACCAATGGGCCAAAGTAAATTAGGAGATGCCAGTGACATGGGTATGCTAACAGCAACTGTAACGACATCTCCTGCATGTTCTCCCAGCTCCGTTTGGATTACAGCCCCTTGGCCTAATTGTGGTGGAAGTATTTTGAGTACTTCTTGTTCTACATTTTCCTGTGTTACACCTGGTAATGTTGCCAGACGAGCACCAATGCGGCTGGCTTCAACTACATCCGCACGAGCGTAAAAAAGGAGTGTAAACTCCAAAAGTGCAAACAAAACAATTCCGAAGATTGGTAGTACCAACACGAGTTCCATACTCAGAAACCCGCTTCGCTTTGTTTGCTTCTTAGTTCTTTTATGAATTCGTTTGAATTTCATAGTCGAATTCTTTCATCGGTTTTTCTTATCTCTTTTTTTCTGCAGACGATCTCTACTGGAGTACTACAGATTTAACCACCATCCAGGTCGTCACACTCCAGGTTGCCAATACAACAGGAAGTGCAAAAGGCATCAGGCCTCTCTTTTGCTTTTGTTCCATTGTTTCAGGTTTCTGTTTCTTTTTACTCTTTAAGGTCTTACCAGTTGCCAGATAGGTTTCTTTCGTTTTACGTGTTCCCTTTGTAATCACACTCCAGAACAATATTGCAAATGAGCCAAACAGCACAAAGACCGTACCAACAATCATGACAGCAAGTGTCGCTTTAAAACCTAACCAAACAGATAAGGCGCCCATCATTTTCACGTCTCCGGCAGCACCACTACCCACGATCCAGATCAGGAAAAATGATCCAAACCCTGCCAGAAAACCTAATCCACCATACATCAAACCTTCCCAGCCATTGAAAACCGCTTGATAAACAATACCAAGAACAAAGAAAGGGACGGTTAATACGTTATAGATTTTTCTCGCTTTGAGGTCCGTGATGGCTGCAATGACTGTGAAAATCCCCACACTTATTGCCATGACATATAGTGAGAGCTGTGTTAACGGAAAATCCATTTGTTGTCTTTTCAATCAGATTTGTTTTGTTATGAAATATCTACCATGACTGATGGGTAGCATTATGAGTGCATCAATTTGGTACCTATTACTAGGTGTTGAAAATATACATCATGTTTCCTACCCGATGCATTTTATCTGAAAAATTTCCGCATGTTGACTTGCTTTACTGTTTGCAATACGCAACACCGATTAATGGAATTGATAGATCAGTTACAATCGTATTACTTAGTTCAATCGTGAAAATCGTTACAATCTGTCTGTCATAGTATGCGTGGTGACAAGTCAATCAGCAGATAAATCTTAGGACCAGTGAAATAGACCCGGCAAAATAACGTAAGCGGTTGCCATCATTGAAGTCAGAGAATGTGTGTTTTCGATAGGCAGGGAGTTTTGAGTATTCGATGAAGGTGGAAAAGAATTACGAATTCAAAATGCTGATGGTTCACGATTAGTCATGAGATTCTTAGAATAGCATTAGATTGAATAATTGTAATAACCCGAAAAATGGTACGTTTTTCTGAGGATTTTATCTGATTCTAATGCGACATCATGAATTGGCATTTGGAATCTGATTTGAGATCGATGTAGACAACGGCTCAAAACACGTTTCAAGGAAGGTATCACATTGAATTCCACTGAATTGATAAAAACTGCTGAGACTGCTGCTCGACTGGGAGCAAAATGCCTGCTGGATTGGGTTGACAAGTTCCAAGTCTCTGAAAAAGGAAGAGCCGATCTGGTAACGGATGCTGATTTTGCATCACAAACGGCAATTGTAGAACATATCAGCCAGCAGTTTCCGTCTCATCATATGTTAGGCGAAGAGGGACTGGCACACCAGGAGGGAGAATCTGACTATCGTTGGGTGATTGATCCGCTTGATGGTACATCAAATTACGTCCACGGCTTCCCCTACTATTGCGTGTCTATCGGCCTCGAATTTAAGGGTGAACTGATCTTGGGAGTTGTCTACGATCCTAATGCTGATGAGATGTTTTCTGCCTTTCGTGAACAGGGAGCAAAGTTAAACGGGAAGCCTATCACCCCTTCTCAGATTCCGTCTCTTGATCAAGCGATGGTAGTGGCCAGCTTACCAGTTGGGACTTCAGCACAAGACATTGCCGTTAAACGATTTTTAAGAGTGCTACCTGAAGCACAGACAGTCCAACGTACGGGTTCCGCTGCTTTGAATTTATGCTATGTTTCGGCCGGTCGAATCGATGGATACTGGTCCAGCAATCTGAAACCGTGGGATATGGCAGCCGGTGTACTCATCTGCCGTGAATCTGGAGGTACGGTGACATCCATCGAAGACGGTTCCTATTCCATTGAAATTCCTAGTATTTTAGCAACAAATGGAACAAATATTCATAACGAGTTACAAACATTGTTAGCTGAGCCTCTTTTTTAGTCAGCTTTGAGATTCGTTCTTTAATGTGCCCAAAATACGACGTATGATATACAGTGTCAAAGGGGACGTAATGAGAACTTGATTTTGATGAAATGTGAACATATGTGACTGTCTGCTTTTAAGGCCGGAAGACTCTCATTCTTTCAGCTTTTAGAGGACGGGTGTGGGGGATTCGTTGTGTATTCGTTCCCTCAAGAAAAGGTATCATTTTCAGTCAAACTTTTCTTGCTCCCGCAATATGGAATCGACCTTCGATTATGTCATTTTTTGCTCGTTTACTTATAACCTCTTTGGGGCTGACTGTGCTGTTGTCATTCGGCGCGGAACGTGCGTCTCACAATCTTTATGCGCAAAAAAAGTCTACTCCCACAGATAGTGCTCAGAAAAGTGAGAGTAAATTCGACAGAGAAACAGATCTTAAAAAATCTGCGAACTTAGGAAAAAATAGTTCAAAATCAGTTTCTAGTTCCAAAGAAACAAATATTGAGAAGCCGCAGGAAAAGACAAACCCCAAACAAGAAGTGTTTTTCAAAGGAGACGACGATCAGTATTTTCCAGTACCTAACTTGAGCTTAGATCAAGTACTTGATTATCTGAAACAGAAGCAGGCGGTGCAGCCAGAACACTCACCGAAGTATGCGGTTTCCTCTGTGTCTCTTTCTGGCAAGGTTGAAGACGATCGTGCGATTCTTGACGTGCAAATTGTTGTGTTGATCAATGAAGCAAATTCATGGGTCCGCATTCCTTTGAAGCTCAATGAATCAATCTTCCTGAAAACAAGTTATTCCGGTGATGGAGAGTCGAGCCCTGGTGGATTTAATCGTAACGATGGATATCTCTGGTGGTTTCGAGGTAAAGGCACCCATAAAATCAATCTCACGTTGAGCATCTCACTTAAACAGCAATTACCTTCAAGACGTCTTCAGTTATTATTACCTCAGACTGCCGTGAGTAATTTACAGCTAACAATCCCATTACCACAAATCAGTCTGGAGGTTCCGACAGGAGTTGCTGTATCAAAGAAGGCAATTTCAGCTAACCAGAGCTTGATCGAAATGTTCGGGTTAGGTGATCAACTGGATCTTTCCTGGCAGCCAATTCCTGATGAGAAGAAAGTTGAAACTGTTTTACAAGCTGAAACATTGCTTACAACTGATTTCACTTCAGATTCTGTTTTACTGAATGCATCACAATCAATCAAAGCCTTAACGGGGAGCTTCCAATCAGTCAAAGTCAAATTACCTGAGGCATTTCGATTACTGGACGTGAAATGTGAGAGTTATAAAAGCCATAAAGTTACAAAAGGGAATCTAGTAGAGGTGTCTCTGACTGAGCCTACTGTTGGCCCGATTGAATTGCAGTGGACACTGGAAACAGATTTTCCCGAAGTGGAAGGTCATTTTTTAATTGATGGTTTCGAGATAGACCGCGCGAAGAGACAAACTGGTATTATTGATATTCAGACACTTGATGGATATCGCATTTTTCGGGAAGAGGGGCAAAATCGATTTGTCTACCAAATCAAATCAAATCAGAAAGATTTGGATAGTTCGTATCGCTTTTTGAAACAGCCATTTCGACTGCCTCTGAAAATAGAGCGAGTCAAACCATACTTTTCTGCCAAGCCCTTTTATCTAGTACAGATGTTTGGTAACCGGGCTGAACTCGAAGCACGAGTACAAATTAATGTCTTTCAAGGTGCATTGGATAAAGTCTCAATTAACTGGCCTCATCGCATTGAAGAAGGCTGGGAATTGGAATTGATGCAGGAACCTTCATTGACTGAAGCGATCGAGATTGATCAGGGCCAGGCAGAAAAGATTAACATCAATTTATTAAAACGATCTAAGGGGGAGTTCGAAGTTACCTTCCGCGCCCGACGTCCTGTGATTGCAGATGAGGAACCATTTAGTTTTACTCTTCCTGAAATCACGGCGCCCAGTCTTTCTGCGACTTCCCTGGTGATAGCCAATGATTTCAACGTCGTAACTGATCTAACCCCATCTCCTAAAACACAAGTCCTTTCCTCACCGTTAGTCCAAATCGAAAAATTTTCTTTGCCTGCTAAAGTTCAAGCATTGAGGAAGGATGAATTCCAAATTCAACCTGGTGTGAACGAATTTTCTGCTGTTGTTTCAATTCATAGTCAAGAAATTATTGCGACAAGTGCAGCACAACTGGAAATGGATGATTCCAAGGTGCGTGTCGAGCAGGAAATTAAATATTTGGTAGAGTATGAACCACTTTCGGAAATCCGATTGCTTGTACCTCTGTCGTTGAAAAATCATGTTGATTTTTATTTGGATGATGAGCAAAACCCTCTTGTGCCGACTTGGATCTCGGATGAAACAGATCCCATTCAAAAAGCACGACTTTCATTACGAAGCAAAAAATTGGGGCCTGTGAAAATCACTGCCATTTACTTATTACCTCAGAAATCTGAAACAGAAGTCTCTGTGCCACTCATTCGCTCTGATGATGTTCCTTATTCAGAAAGTCGATTTGAACTTTCAATACAGAATCAAGAGGGGGCACAGTTCATCGAAGTCGAAAGTACAGATACTGCCTGGCAACAACAGTTAGCCATGAATAAAGATGCGTTTTGGAGAGCCGTTGATCCTGAGGAAGACATCAACCTGAAACTGAAAAAAAGTGATTCACGATCTTTATTTTCATACGCGATCCGTCAGGCTTGGATTCATTGTAGTTTCGATTTAGCAGGTCTTTATAAAGCTCATGCTCAATATGAGTTTCCCGCTAACCCACAAACGCTTTCATTCAGAATGCCTGAAAATGCGAACGTTAAAATAGATGAGGTTTGGTGGAACGAGGAGCCAGTCACATTCAATCAAGTCCCTGGAAATTCCACTGAATACCAACTCAATTTGCCGCAGATTCAAAGAAACGAAAATTCTTTAAACGTTCTTACTATCAAATACCATTCCACAAAACGCATGCGAGAATCACAATTTAGTCTCCTCTCGGTTAGTGCCGCTGAATTTTCTAATAATTTGTGGGTGGAAAAGACAATGTGGAAAGTAAGTCTGCCCAACAGCCAACATCTATTCACAATTCCACGTGGATATACCCCCCAGTTTCGTTGGAAGAATCAAGGAGTTTTCTGGTCACGTGAGTTTACAGGACAGGATGAGATTCCTGTCGCTTTGAAGAATGTACCTCTGGAATCAAATGATTCAATTGGAATGAATAGCTATCAGTTTTACCGGCTCGGTCCAGCGACTTCTCTGGAATTTCATGCCTTATCTCGTTCGATGATTGTATTCATTGGTGCCGGAACTTCGCTCTTACTGGGGTTCATTTTAATGAGTATCTCTCCCCTCAGAAGTGTTTTAGTGTTACTGATTATGATGACTGCTGTTTCTGCTGTTGCGTTGTGGTATACCGCTCCTGTGGAAGTACTTCTGCAGCCTGCTATTTTTGGATTATTATTAGCCGTTGTTGCAGCTTTGATAAATGGTACTTCAAGAAAACGAAGAGAATCCAAGCTTTTAGCAATGTCAGCACACAGCGATTTTATACCACCGCCTTCGTATTCTGAACGCATTCAACCTTCGGAAGTTGATCCTGAAGACATCACAGCTGTCAGACCTGGCTCTGAACTTATTGACAAACCCGTATCTTCATCAGAAGCTGGGGCGAATCGATGACAGCGAAGTCAAGAATACAGATGAATCAGAGCTTTACTCTTAAAATGGCCTGCCTCTTTTTTCTCGGAATGATATTTCTGTCCCAACCGGCATTGATAAGGGCTGCTGAGAATCAGATATTCAATATCTCGCCTTCATTACAAATAAAAGAAGTTAAGGTATCCGGCAAAGATCCTTCTCAATGGCCTGAGGGAAACTGGTACCCTTTTTCTGCAAAAAAATACCACTTGCTTAAAAGTAAAGCGTTACTAAAAAAAAATACTCCCAAAAGCTCCTGGATTCAAGAAGCGACTTATGAGGCGACACTAAATGATGATCACCTAGTTAATGGCCGTTTAACCTACGTTCTACATAGTTCCAAACGTGAACCGCGATTTGTTGAACTCTCAAGTTTAAATCTTGCGATTCATGAATTCAAATGGGGCAATCAAGATGCGGTTTGGGGGTTGGCACCTGATCAAAAAAAATTGCTACTCGTCGATCATTTTAATGAATCCTTAGCTGGTCAATGGAGCCTGAAAGGTCGACAACTTCCTCGCCGAACAGAATTTTTTTTCCAATTACCAGAAACAGTTGTGTCTCGGATTCATCTCAAGATACCACAAGGAATGATTCTCACAACTTCTGTAGGTTATGTCTCTGAACCAATAAAATCAGATATCCCCAAGTATGATTTATGGAAGATCGAGTTAGGTGGCCAGTCTCAGTTTCATGCAGTGATTCATCAAAAAGAGAAACTACAAAATTCTCCTGCACAGATTCTTTATCATCAATTTGCTCAAGTAGGTATTAGAGAAGATGGGTTACGATTGCGAGAAGATTTTCAAATTGAAGTTTTGAATAAACCCATCAGGAAATTGGAATTTGAAGCTGCGCCAGAATTTGAAGTTTATTCGGTAACTTTGGGAAATGATTTATCATTACCATTTGATATTAAAAAACAGAAAGACAAGAGTCTGATCATTGTTGATTTGATCGACCCACTTATGGGTATCAGCCGTCCCTTATCGGTTCGCGCACTGGCATCCCCTTCTTTAGAGGAAGAAGTAATAATTCCTCGATTAAATTTAACCCAGGCCCATTTTTTGGGGGGAACAGTTCATGTTGATATCTCTGCTCCATTAGAAACCCATGAGATTAAATTAGCTGATTTACGCCAAACAGGGGTACTGATTCAAGAAGAACAGGGAGAGGCCTATGACTTCAAGCAGTACTCTTCTGACGCGAAATTGTCATATCGATTAGCCTTACCTGATCTCAATCTTTCTGCAAAAGTTCACAGTCTGATTCAAGTAGAAGATAAAGAATGGAAATTGAAATCGCGTATACATTGGTCTTCTGCCGCTGGTTCTACATATCGTCTTGAATCCATTATCCCCGCTGGATGGGAAATAACTCAAGTGAAAAGTCTGGCCAAGAATACTTCCGGGGATCTAGTTTGGGATGTCGAAAAAAGAGGGAAGCAGCAAAACTTGGGAATTCGGCTTCCCATTTCCGTATCACCTGATTCTCCTTATTCGATAGAGATCCAGGCGAAGCAAATCATTCTTGGATCGAATCGAACCATTGCCCTTTCCTGCGTTAAGCCATTGGGATGTAATAATATTGATCGGTTTTTGGAACTCACTACAACTTCAGAAAATCAATTAGTATTTGAATCTGTTAAAGAGGTTGAAGAGATCGAGTCCAGCGCGCTTCCCCAAAGCTGGAAATATCCAGTCTCGAACTTAGGTAAATCTCAGTTTTTTCATCTCTCTCCTTATTCCGGTTCGAGATGGGGACAAGTAAATCGTTCTGAGTTGGACCAATCATTACAAGTTGTTGCTAATACATATATTACACTTAATAACGATATGGTTCAGGAAAATTTTATTCTCAATTGTACTCCTTCTATTCGTGGTATGAAGCGCGTGTTGGTTTATTTATCAGAAAGCAAAGAGGGTGATCCCGTAACATGGTCACTCTCTTCGGAAAGTAGTTTACAGTCAAAATTCAGTAGTCAAAAGCTAGCTATTTCCAATCATCAAAAGTGGAATGTCCCCAATTTAGGTGAACTGTGGGAACTGACATTTTCAACTCCGATTTTTAAAGAAGTTGAGATTCGGGGGGAACGCAGTCGCCCGTTTTTGAATAATGTACGGACATCTTTGGTTTACGCTCCTCAAGCTAAACCATTTCGTGGCATGATTCGTGTTTTGAATTCAAACGAATTAAATTTACGCATCAAAGCGGAAGGTCTTGTCATAAATTCCGAACCAATGACAAAGAAGACTTTTCAGAGAAAACAGAGAAATTATGAATGGGAATACGAGCAACCATTCGGTGCATTGACTATTGGGCGATTTTCAGAAATGTCAGATAATAGTTCTGAGCAAGGCACTGCAACAATTAGCGTTGACACACAATTTGGGCACGGTGATGGAGAGCCTGATGTGCATCAAGCGACAGTAATGCTTGACTTATCAAAATCATTTGATGATAAATTCATGTTCCGTTTTCCAGCAAACGTGAAACTGATTTCAACTTCAGTTGGAGACAGAAGAATCACGCCGATTGAGTTAGAGGATCAATATTTGGTTCCGTTATTTGATCAGTTAAATTCTTACAAGATCACTATTCAGTATCAAACTTTGTCATCACCAAACCAATTGACTGTAACCCGTCAGATCCCTTTTCCTCAAGTCAACCAACTTGTATTGGCAACAGACTGGAACTTTATATTGCCATCTGGGATCAGACTCGTCAGTGGACCTGAAAATATGGCCTTGCAGGAGGCTTTACCTGAAGAATCATTATTCCGTCGATTCTTTGGAGTGCTGGGGCAAAAACAAGCGGAAACTGATAACTCTGAGACAAAATGGCATGCTATTGTCTTCTTTCCAGTGAAGTATGCAACTCTTGAAACGTCAAACACAAATCAAGGAAAGATTTTCTCTTGGATTGTTTTATTAGCAACAATTTTGACTGGGCTTTTTTTACGAATTTATCGTATAGGCATTCGTAATAAGCTTTGTGTGATTTTAGCACTACTCTCTTTGATATTTTCCTGGATATTACCTTTTACGTTAGCGCAGATTGCTGGAAGTTGTTTTACTGGTATCTTAATTGTAATGCTGATTCCACGACGATTTCTCTGGCAGGAAAATAAAACCCAGGTAGAAGATCAAAGTACGAAAGCATATCAGCAACCAGTTTCGTCAATTTATAGTACAGCCCGATTATTAATATTTATTATCCTGAGTGTCACGGCAACTGGATATGCACAAAGTTTACCCGTGGTACCTAATTCACCAGTCAAAGGTCATTCTACGGAACGACGAACAGAATTAGTTCTCTTGCCGAATAAGTCAGACTCCAGTTCAGAATCAATTGTTTATCTTACCTCTGAATTAATTCAAGAATTAGAAAACTTTGTAACGGAGTCTGCTCAACCAGAATACCTGCTGAACTCTGCGCTTTATGAAGGTTCGATGCGTGACAATCAACTTCTGACCGTTAAGGCAATGTTTCAGGTTCAAATCCCAGCAGAGAGATCATTCGCATTGATCCAATTACCCATGAGTGGGGGTAATTTGGGAGGCCCTGACTCATGTATGGTTGATGGTAAAGTGAGCCCTGTTTTATTAAGCGCAGATGGGCGAAGCATATTAATCAAAGTAGAAAATAAAAAAACTCAGTTACCAAAAATACTACAAAAAGGGGGAGAACCCGTTGAAGCTCAAAAACCAGTACTTCCTTTTACATATCAGGATCACCAGATCCAGTTAGTGTTACATCCGGCTGTGAAATTAAGTCCAACTAGTGGGCAGTTTGAAATAGGAATTCCTCGTATCTCTAAAAATCAGCTCGCTTTTCAGTTCGAAGATTCTATCAATCTTATCGAAATCACTGAAGATAGTAGGATTTCTATTTATGAGTTAGCAGGCAAAAAGCAATTTTCTACTTTTCTTAAAGAGAGTTCACGACTCAATATAAAATGGATGACAGATCGAGATTTTGATGATAATCCATTACAACTGGAAGCGGTCGTTTTCGTAAATACTGAAGTTTCCCCTTCTTTAATTCATCTGGAAGTAAAAGCTAAATACAATGTAATTAATGGAAAAGTGGATTTTCTAACGTGGAAACTTCCATCTGGAATGATATTACGTAGTGTGAAGTCTCCTGAAATTAGTATCAAGTCATCATTGAACATAGTACAAGATAGTAAGACCCAAGAGTTACTCTTAGAATTTTCTGAATCCAAAACAGGTGAATTTGTAGTTGACGCCGTATTCGATTTTGCTGTCAATAATTCTCAAGGGCAGAAAGTCAGTATTCCAGTCTTTGATTTTAGTTCTGAAAAGGACAAACCTAAAACCTCAAAGACTAAGGTGGTGTCACACCAAATAGGTGTACGAGCTGGACCTGAATTTGAGATACAGCAGGTAGGAACGCTGCCAGATGGAGTCGTCACTATTTCGTTTAACCCTCTTGGAAAGCAAATCGAAAATAGTATCTTAAAATCTTCTGCTTTGTTATTTCAGGTTAATCAACCTGCGCCTATTTCGTTGATTCTCAAATCCAAACAACCAGAACGAAAAGCACGTATCAATCAGTCTGTTGTAGTGAATAGGAAAAATATCGATTGGAATTTTTCCGCAGAACTACGGGTCAGTCAGGCACCTGCCTTTCGGCATTCCATCATCGTTCCAGAAGGCCTCAGAATTGAATCACTTTCTATAAAAGAAGAAGACGTAGAACGGTTGGCTCATTGGCATCGAATTGGAAACAAAATTATATTGTTTTTGAAAAATAAAACCTCTGGGTTACAGGATCTCACACTAAATGGATGGCTACCAGTCCGAAAATTTGGAAAACTAAATGTTCCAAATATTCAAATTGAAGGAGCTGAAATTGAAGACTCACAATTGACACTATTTAAAAAAAATCAAGTTGACGTCAAGTTCATCTCTTCGCATTATCAACGAATTGAAGATGATTCAGCTAAAGCTGTTTCAAGTACAGATCTCGATTCATTTGTCGGACGCTTTCAGGCCATTGAGTCTCATCATCAGCCGCTATCACTTCTCATCAAACCGCGGAATTTCATGGTATCTGCTGATTCTCTGACCATTGTACAATTATTAGAAGATTCAAAAATTGAAGTGTCTCAATCTTTGCATTTTTCAATACCTCCTGGTGAGAACAAAAAACTATCTCTGATAGTCCCTGCAGATTATAGTAGTGCATTCACGATAGATGGAATGCCATACGAAATTCTGGATAAAATGTCCGATGGTAGACAAAGAGTTGAGTTACAACCCGGTAACTCTGAAACGAGTGACAAGACAGTAACGGTCAGGTCTACGATCTTGAAACCTGTCAACGAATTCGATGTGAATCCCATCATTATGGAGAACTCTGAAACAGAAAATCACTTTCTTTTGTTATCTTCTTCCCTTAAGTATGAATTAACGAATCAAGAAAAGAGGAATATCGTTGCACCAGAAAATATTCCGGATTGGATCCAAGCCAGGTGTAATGCATCTCCTGATTTAGATTGTGAGCGATTATTTATTTCTTCACAGATGCCATGGAAACTGAATGTTACATTGTCTAATACAGGTGAATCTAATCAAGAATTTATTCCATTTATGGAGTCAGAAATTCTTTTAGGGAATGACGGCACGGCTATTGGTTCTACTTACATTAAGTTATTTAATCATACGAACCGAGAGCTGATGTTAGAGTGGCCTGAAAACACTAAGTTGATGGCAGTTCTGATGAATGATGAAGTTGATACAACGATCGAACAACAAAATGGAATGCTGACAGTTCCATTAAATGGTGGGCCACTTTTTTATGAGATTACCTTGTTCTGGAAGTCTCAACATATCGATCGTCAATTTTTTGGGGAAAAGATCGATTTAGAAATTCCGCGACCATCGAATATTCAATTTGATAAGAACCTCATCAAAGTTGTAACATCAGAAAAGAATAGAACATTTTTATCAAACTATGTCATTCCCTTTATATACATAGCAGACAAATTAGAAGCACATCTCAAAATTGCTGAAATTGAGTTGGAACTAGGGGAAAAGGCAAACGTATCGCAATCTACTTGGGACGCTATTCAGACGGAGTTCAATCAGCTGGAATCAATTCTGTCTAGCTCTTCTAACAAGTTTCAAAGGATTCGTGAAAAACTGAATCGTTTTGATATTTTGAAGGATCGAGTTTTCGTAATAAAACAATATGTAGAACCAGCAAAACAAACGCCTCCCCAAGAACACTCATTTATGAAGCAGTTTCAGCGTAACTTAGCAACCGTTCCCATAGACAGGGTACGATATTATGCCAGTTCTGGGGACTCAGTCACAAACCAGGAAGCTTTAGTTGCATGGAATATCCCCAATCATTTTCTGGATATTACTATCGCGTGTCTGAGTCTACTAATTTTGCTTCCCATTACCAGTAAATGCATTCAGCCACGGTCTGCTGCATGGTTAAATGCTCATCCCACAGTTGGATTACTGGTGCTTGGTTTGCTCTGGATTCTCTTTTTATCTCCACAAGTCATTGGGATAGTGATTGTCTCTATTTCTGTCTTCATGGCACTTAATACAAATCGAACAGCTCCGCCCAGGTCAAACCAGCCGATTACAAACTTCTCTGGAACGCAAAGCTTAAAAGAATAAAAGCCAATGCTTGAGATCGTTGTGTCAAGTAAAACCTGATTTTATTGTACTTGATAACAACAGACATTAAATTCGGTCCAGGCTGTCTGCCCAGCGACCAATTTCTTCTAAAAATGGTTTGTCAAGATATTCCCCAGCTTGATTCTTACTCTTAATCATTTGGAATACCGTTGGATAGTTCATTTTGCGTAAGATTTCTATTTGCGGTTTTAGGAACTGATTAAAGGGGTTTTGGGCATTTAAGACAAAGTAGATGCTGAGTGGGAAATCAGGGTCGGTTTCAGGAGGCTTACTTTTTATGGATGATTCTGAAACGGCAATTCCTCGAAAGAATTCTCGATACTTAAATACTAGATGGAAGGCGAAATCACTCCCGTCAGTGTGGCTAAGCAGAAAAATGCGTTTTGGATCAATAGAATATTGAGCCAGCATTGATTCAACGACTTCTTTGACAAACTCGGATTCACCTCGATTCCAACGAATCACATCTTGTGCTGTCGGACCAACAATGATGATTCCACGTTGCTCACAAATACTCTTCCAACTCTTTAAAATATTGGATTCCATCGTATTTCCGTGAGGGTGAATCCATACCATCAGACCATATTGGTTATCGGGATTATAGTCCTCAGGGACATAAGCCCAAAATTTTTGTTCATCGCCGGGGAGCGTATCTTTAAAGTGCCCTTTTTTGAAAGCTGGTTTGTTTTTGAGGGCAGTTTTAGATGAAACGATCTGGCTTGGCAAAGTATTTTCGACAGTATGCGGAATCGATTGTAAAGTGACTTTAACTGTTAACGGTTGTTCTTCACGTAACAGCAATAATTCTGCAGAATCACCAGGACGTAAATGGTTGACCATTGATGCCAGTGATTTGGAATTGGTAACCTTCTGCCGATTAAATTCTAAAATCTGGTCATTTAATTTCAAGCCTGCTAGTTCAGCGGGAGATTTTGAAAACACATACCGGACACGTACTCCTCTTTCTGATGGATCGTTGAATTCTCGTTGGGGGAGTATTCCTAAAAATCCTGATTCAAATGGAACTAGTTTTTTTACCAAGGTTGCTTTAAGAGTTAGAGGTTCTTTTGAGCCGGTTCGAGTAACTGTGAGGCTAACTGATTCGCCAGCATACTTATTCATCAAGACATGTTTTACTTGGGAATGCATACTGACGGTGTGGCCGTCCAGCTTTGTCAAAACATCGCCAGATTTAATTCCAGCTTCTTGAGCAGGGCTTCCATAGCGAACGCGATCCAGTTTCATATCAGTAGACAGATTTCCCTTTCCACTCAATGTGATGCCTAATAATCCAGGATAGAGATCTTTTCCGGTATTCAGTCGAGGAATAATTTTTAGTACATCTTGTATGGGAATCGCAAATCCGATTCCTGAGTCGTACCATTCAACGCCCGCTGTTTCTCCGGTTGCTCCAGGAGAGAGCGGGACCAGAATGCCCATCAGGCGACCATTAATGTCTACCAGTGGACCTCCGTAATTGACCGGGGAAATTTTTGCATCGGTCTGAATGGCTTTTCCCCAGATTCTCTCCAAGGCACTCACAATTCCGACAGATACACTTGGTTGTTCCAAATTAAATGTTCGTCCTAGGGCAATCGACCACATACCTACTTGGATTTCATTTTCAGGGACTGCCAAAGGGACCGGAAGGTTTTGTGCTTCGATTTTCAATAAAGTCAGCATCTTCAAATGGTCACTCGCGACAATCTGTGCTGGAAAGCGGCGTTCATCTGGCAGAGTCACTAATATTGAAGTTGGTTTTCCAATAAAATTGAAGGCACTGGATATAATCAAACCATCTTTGCTAACAATGACACCGGAAGTGGGGCCGGTACCGGTCACAATTTTTCCTACGCGTTCTTGCCCACCGACAGTTTCAATTCTGACGATAGAGGGATTCATAAACGCGGCAGCTTGTTTGAAGGCTCGTTCTTCCAGTAATTCCAGGTCAGGTTGAGAAGACTGACCATGAACAGCTTGAAGCTGCACGCTGATAATCGTTGTCAAAGTGAGAAATAATTTTGTGATTGTCTGAGTCATAATTTATCGATTGTATATTAGTTATTTTTTTCAGGTGGGACTTGGAATTCAATAGAGACCAATTGATTCTTACGACGAACAACCAGACGTAGTAAATCGCCAGCTTCAAGCTTTCCTAGTTCAGCATTAAGTGTCTTACACGATTTAACGAGTTCATCATTTACAAAAACAACCAGGTCATCAGGTTTCAGACCCGCTTTAGCGACTAACGAACCAGGAAGGACACTATCAATATAAGCTGGAGTGCGATACAGGACATCGGGTACCATTACCATTCCGAAGTCGACAGGGCGATATCGTTCTGGTGCTTGTGTTACTGTTTTTTTTTGATTTTCGCTAGATTCAAATTTGCCGGTAATAATTTGCTCGATACTTTTACTTAATACATCAATTGGGAGAGAGTAATTGACCCAAGTGTTGGTTTTGGCATTTCGAACCTGTTTTCCGATCATTCCTAATAGTTTGCCATCATAAGTCAAAATGGCCCCTCCAGCAGCGCCCGGGTTGTTGGTAATGGCATCGACAACATAGACATCACCTGAGTAAGCGAGTTCGAAAGCACCTCTTCTTCGAGGTAATTCCGTTCGAGCTTCAATCACTCCATGCAATACAGATACTGGTTCATCCCCTGTAGCAACACGAAACATGTTACTAAAACCCAGTATTCGTGTACCTGGACCAGCGATTACTTTTTCACGAAAGTCGAAATAGGGCAGATTCAGTTCACGTTCTGTTTTTAATTTGATTATTGCCAAATCAAGATATGGTTCGGCTCCAAGCACTTCTGCATCAAATCTTCGTCCATCGTTGAGGACAACTGAAAGACGATCAGTGTCAAGAACAGGACTCCAAATAGTAGCAATATGTCCTTGAGGAGATACCAGAAAACCAGTGCTATATGCATATAGATTCTTTACACCGCCGGCACCAAATATTTTTACCAATCGCGGTAAAGCATGATTGATCGTTGATTGTGAGGAGGCCTTGGCTGTAAGCGGGACTATCAAGCAAGAACCTATTAGACATAAACAAACGAAAATGACTTTTACTATGTTCTCTTTTTTCACTGAAAATTAACTTTCATCTCTAACGAAATCTATTTTTTCATGTCCTCTAAAGTTTCTAGTTTCAACCGTTCAATTTTTAATTTCATGACGGGACGATTTCCAATAAAGACATCTAATTCGCTTGGGAAATCTTGTCCATTGAGAGTTTGAAATTGCTCAAAACGAATTGTACAAACTTCTGAATTTTCTGTGAGATAAAAGTCAAAGCCTCGCAGAGAAAGGTCTGATTTACTGAAGTACCAGCGGGAAATGGCACCTGTTAGTGTGCCGACCAACACATCAACCATTTCATTTTTTCCGTCAAGGGGTTCACTACCCAAGTAATAAAAGTCGGTGAAGCGCTTCGTCTGACCGGATAGTAATAACCGGAAGTGATGTAAAGCTGCCAACAGGCCACCAGTTCCAGGTGGTTCATCCACTAGGATTCCGGACTCCAGTGATTGCAGGAACACCTCATCGCCAATTTCAAAGCCCACGCCTTTATCAGCTAACGTGAGTGTAAATTCATCGCCATCAATCTGTTTGCCGGTCAGAGTCCAAGTTCCTTTACGGTCAGAAAAATCACTACGATCCGTTAAGGTTTGTAATAATCGGTCTTGGTGTTGTTGATTAAAGTAATAATTTGCAAACCCGGTTTTAGGAACGTAGAGATGTTTATATTTCTCTGGAGGTGGTGTCACAGTTGGTTTTGCATGTGGATTAGGAATCCGAGGAGCTTTTTTGTCTTCAGGTGTGGGGGCCTTATCAGGAATCACTTTTTTTTGTCCTGCTTGTTCCTGTAGTTCCGAAGCGCTATGCAAATTTTGAAGGCGCACATAGATTTTCGTCTTTTTCTCATCCCGTCGATAGACAAGCGGCAAAGTCCAGCCTGCAGGATAGATTCCTAAGATATTTTTAAATTGGTTGACACTACGCATAGGGCGGCCTGCAAAAGATACAATCTCATCACCCAACTGCAGACCTTTTCGATAAACGTCTGATTCTTCCAGAATCTCAGAAACATCAATCGTAGAGTCAGCACCCGTGGAAACAGTTGCTCCCAAAGCGGCATGGTCTACGATGCGACCACTCTTGAGATGATCCCAGAAATGTTTGATCTGATTAATAGAAATGGCGTATCCCGCACCTGAATTAACTCGTCCTCGTTTTTCAAATGAGCCGCGTCCATTAATTCCGATTAATTCACCACGCGCGTTAAACAGAGGTCCTCCCGAGTTTCCTGGATTGATTGATGAATCAACTTGAATACAATCTGTATATTCTAAAAATGTGCCAGCGGGATATTGATATCGATGTACTCCACTGACAATTCCATAGGTAATTGTCGGTTGAAAATCAGTTGCCAATAAAAATGGGTTTCCCATGGCATAAGCCCAGTCCCCAACTTTGACCGTATCACTATTTCCCAATTTTGCTATGGGAAAGTCATTACGCCCGAGTAACCTGATCATTGCGACATCACCAGTGGGATCAATACTCACAATAACAGCATCATAGAGTTTGCCATCGTTGAGACCACACTTCATGAAGTTACCAGCTCCGGAAACAACGTGAAAGTTTGTCAGAGCATATCCATCTGGAGTAACGAGCACGCCCGAACCTCCTCCTTGTCCAGATCCACCAAAGATGGCAACGACTGAAGGAGAGACTGCTTTAATGACATCAATACGCTGTTTTTGCGCTGCCAAGACTGCTGGATCGACAACTGCTGACTGTGAAGAAGCAGGCAGCAACAAAATCAACAGAATGCTAGTTACTATCTGAGTACAGACGAATTTTCTCTGCATCTAATTTCCTTTATACTTCAAAAAGTAAGGTAAGCAGCATTATATCGCTAACTTGCCTGGTACAGATCATTTAATGAAGCGCGCATCGCATAAATCGAGATGATCACAAATTTCCAAGTTATCACCAAAATCAACTAAAATATCAAAATCACGCACCCCGCGAATGTCGAGATTCAACTCTACTGGGGGATCTGCACTGCGCACATTTCCGGAGTAAAGTATTCGGCCATCGCCTTTGATTTCGACATAGACAAATCCAATTCCGGGAACAGAATCATCAATACCCATGACAGCCCGAAAATTCCGATATTGATTTCTAATGCGATATTGCAGGAGTGTCTTTGAATGGATGTAAAGTCCGCGGGTATACTCTTTACCATCCAGACGAAGTGGGCCTCCATCACGATGTTTGTCTTTGCGATATTTCCAGATAGTGTCGAAGAAGGGGGTGTATTCTATATTACGTGGTTCCAGATCTGATAGGTAACATACTTTTCCTTGGCTGAAATCCAGATTCGCAATCGATTCTGTGACAAACTTAGTTTGAACGCCGTTTAGTAATGTTGCTTTAAATTCGTTATCGGCATATGTAATTGACGACGTCTGGATCAATCCATTATTCGTTAATCGGATCGTACAAAATGACGACGTTTCTGGAAGTGGTTCTCTCGCATAAATGATTCCAAAAACTCGCTTGCGATTGACGGCGACTTCATCATCTCCTGTAAAAAATTGAATTTTTTCATCTGTCACAGAACCGATCACACCATCAATAAAATCAAGTACGTTTTCCTTCTGAACGATGAGCAGATCTTTACTATTTTTGCCTCTCGCTAGCTTTTCCCAGGCTTCTCGAATATTTGAATTCAGTGGCTCAAAGCGAATTGAGGAGATATTCTTTGCTGGTAAGATTAATGTCCCAGTTAGCTCTCCACTTACTTTGGTCTGTCGTTCATTGCTTTGTAAAGACTGGACAGGAAATTTTGATCCATCAGTTAACCTGACTATAATTGGTGATTGCAGGCTGCGTTGAAAACGGTTTTTGGGAAATCGAATGTTGAGTACACCTGAAAGTGAAATCTCTTTTGCTGTTTCTCCCTGTTTCAGATTGATGGTGGATTTGCTCAATGACTGTAGATTTCCTGATACAGAATCTCCATTTAAAGAAGTCAATTCGACTTCAGGTGAAACGGCAAGCAGTATTGACATTGAAGCTACAAGCAGAGAATGCATGAAAACCTCTTTTTAAAACTCACTATTATACAAGTTGAAATCTGTTAGCGTTAAAATGTTTAATTGCTTGAACTTGCTTTTCGAGTTGCTAATTTCTTGAAATATTTTTCAATTGCCTTGCGGTAGTGTGAGGGGAAATTGCGGTTAATAATGTTCTTGGCGGAAGCTTGTTTCTTAGGAGGAAGCTGTCCCCAGCCACCGTTGTTTGATAACTTTTTTTTGTCGATCTCTCCAGGGGCGGTCTGCCCTTTCACACGGCTTTCATTTGAGCCTGAACTGGGTGATCTGGACTGACCTGCGCCTGATGAGGAAGAGGATGCACTTTTTGCCTGATCTTCCATTTGTTTTATGAGTTTATCCAGAGAGGCAATAATATCGTCTTCAACTTTTTGAACTTTTTCTCCTGAGTTTCCTAATTCAAGTCTGCGTTCAACATCACTCATTTTTCGCGAGATTTCATCCAAACTTTCTTCTTTAAGGTCTGCCAGATCTGCCTGCATGAGTGTGGCAACCTGTGTATATCTTTGAGGAACGTTTTCTGTATGGTTTAGAAGTAATTTCAAAGACTTCTCACATTCTTCTTTCTGCAACAAATGGTGCTCACAAACAGCTTTGAAAAACAAATAACCCGCGGGATCTATTACAAGCTTCGGATTGATGGAATTGAACATGTCCAGAGCTTGATCAATCATTCGAAATTGTGTTAGATTCCTTGCGACGTAATAACGAATATTTGACAGGTAAAACGATTCTGCCTGACCTTCGACCAATAATGGATGGCTGGAAAGTTGAGGGAGTCGGTCTGAAATTTGGTATGCCTGGATTAGTTGTTTCGATTCCAGATTCATTTCAGAAAAAACCTGTATTGCCAGCTCCAGCTTTTCTTCACTCGAAAGTGGAGACTCCAGCTTTGTTAATAAGCCTGCAACATTCTTTAACTGGTCTGGTTTTTTTACTTTTTGCTCCGCAGCCCAATTCTGTAAATGCATTTTGATTTCAGAGGTAGTGGGGGCTGCATGTAATTCGGGATTGATTTCTGGTGTTTTCTTAGGTTTTTCTTTCGCTGGTAGAGAGACAGAGGTTATCAATACAAAAACCAAAGCGACTAGTGATACTACCCGCAGATTAAGATTGGATGCTTGTTGTTTCTGGAGAAATTGATATGAATCGATCATGTTAATCTTTGGCCTTCAAATTATTTATTCTTGCCTGTTGCCAGAATATAAGTAGCATTTTGTATTCGGGTTTGGCGATCGGATAACTGCTGCAGTTGCTCAAGAATTTCTGCCTGGTTTGCGTCTTTTTCCAAAGCCATTTTTTCAATCCTGCGAGTACGCTTGTTGACACGAAGCTGTAAAGAACGCAGCATTTTAATTTCTGCCAACAGTTCCACCAGAGATTTGTCTTTGGGAGAGCCTTGCTGTTGTTGCTGCTGCTGTTGTTTTTGCTCTTCAGACTTTTCCATTTCTTTCTGAAGTGCTTCAATCATTTCTTCCAACGAACTGATAATATCCTTTTCAATTTCCTGAGTCAGTTCTCCGACCTGCGTTCGATTTAAACGGTATGCAACAGTTTGAACGTCTTCCCTTACTTCTGATAAGGCTTCACTGAATGCAACGGATGATCCTTCATCTCTTAATAGCAACATTGCCTTCTCCACTTCTAAGCCGATTACATTTTCTTCGCGTGCCAGTTGGACGGCTCTAGCTGTATGGCGACTGTTCCGTTCATTTTCAGGGACCTGCCCGATAGAGAGCGTACCAGAATAAATGCGTTTCTGTTGTGCCAGAATCTTTTGCAGTCTGGCTTCCATTGCGGCCAACAAAAGCTCTCGCTCCTCTTCACGGAGCTGACGTAGCATTTCCTCCAGTTTTTCTTTTGCTTCTGCTAATTTACGAATCGCATCATCCTGATGTTGTGATGCTGCTTCTTTTTGTTTTTTTTCCAGTTCCTCAATCGCTTTTTCCATCTCTTGTCGAGCTTGTTCTATTTGCTCTCGGCCTGGAGTCTGTTTCTCTTGTTGACTTTGAGACTGCTGATTTTTTCCTTGCTGCGATTGGCTTTCTTGTCCCTGCTGTTGTTGAGACTTTGATTGCTTTCCTTGTTGAGATTGTTGCTGTTGTGATGAACTCTGCTTCTTAGGTGTTGACTTTCCTTGTTGAGAAGAATTCCCTTTCGATTTTGACTTTTGAGAATTTTTAGAGTCGGAGCTTGATTTACCATTCTGGGATTTTTGCTGTTCTTCACTCTTTTGTGACTGCTTATTTCGTTGATCATTTTCGGATTTTTGTGAACGGTTTTTTTCTGTGTCTTGCTTATCGATTTTTTCAATCAACTTCTGAGCGTTGTTTGCAGTTTTTTTCTGTTTCTTTTTTAAATCAGCTTGTTTACCACCACGTTCCGTTGCAGCTCTGACATCTTTTTCCTGTCCTAACAGGCGATTGACATCTTTTAAAAGGTCCTGAATACGCTTCTTCTCTTTTTCCACTTCGCTCATTCTGTCTTCACTTTGAAGGAGCGCTAGTAATGCTTGCATGTTTTTGACAAGATTTTCCTGCCGTTCTACAGCATCACCTAATTGACCATTTTGCAACATCTGTAGAACTTGTTGCATTTCCACTGTCATTTGTTTTTGTTTACTTTGACCAAACGCACGAAAAAGAAGATCAGCCCGGGCAGGGTCTGTCTTTTTCATATATTCGCCTAGATCGTGCAGGGTTGTTTCAAATCGTTTAAACTGTTGAGAGATCGCCTCTTGTTTATCCGAGAGTTTCTGATCTTGGCCGCTTGAATTACTGGCATTTGCTTGCGGATTCTTATCCTGAGCAATGCACAAATTCGGAGTGACGATACTCATAACGAGAGCCATTAGTACAACGGCGATCTGAGGACGATTCAACATGCGGGTTCTCCCGTCAAAATTCTCATAATAATTTCAGAGCTGATAAGGGAGGATAAATGTAAAATTGCTGATCCTTTAAAGAACTCATACGTAAATTCCCTGTTATTATTATATCAAGTGATTGTCTTTGGCCGAAGCGTGTTTTTTTGTACATTTTTCTGGCTTGGGTAATCGCTCAGACCTTCAATCTATTATTTAGCTTAATCTCTAGAGTTTTAGTCCAATCCTAGCCCTTTGAGACGATCTAAAAGTTTGTTTTTGCGAAACTTTTTTGTGTCTTCTGTCAGTTCTTTCTCCTTTTCGATCAGATTCTTCAGCATCTCAATGGCTTCATGGAACTCCAACAAGTCCTGCATTTCATTCAGAACGTTCTGCATACGGACCAACATGGCGTCCAAAAGCTCAATACTTGTCTGAATTTCTTGCAACGGACTATCTTCTTTTTCGATTGCGAGGCGAAATAGTCCTAATTGCTGATCAACGTCAGGGAAATCCTGTAGGTGGATGATGGTAAGAGGCTCAAGAATTTTATCATCTATGCGACCCAGAATTTGTGTGGTTGCAACACCATTGTTAACTAGCTCTGCTCGAATATCATGAAATGACTCGACAACCGAAGCGGTCTCAGTCGCATTTTTTCGAGTCCCATACAGAGAGCGATCAGCAGAAGTAGCAACCGCATTACTGATTTCTACAAGTGTTGCTTGCCATCCGGGGTCTGATTGTCCTTGTTTTTGTTTTTCTTTGATTGTTTGAGAGTGTTGTAGTTGTTCGATTCGTTGACTTAGATCATCGCGCGTTTGCCTTACTTCTTTATAGATTTGCTCAAATCGCTTTCGTAGGTTTAATTCTTTAGAGTAAAGGAGGGAAAGTAGCTCTTCATCAGTAACAATTTCAAAGTGATAGATTTCTCCATGAGTTTGATGTGGTCCACTTAGGTTATCGGCGTCTTTGGCTTTAACAGTAAGACTCAATTTTTGTCCGACTTTTAAGTCAAGTGGTAATACTTCAAACCGCTCCCAGCGATTTTTTTCGCTTCTTTGCAGGGTAAATTCTTTTGGTCTTCCTGTTGGCTTCTTACGGAAAGGACGCGGCCTGAAGTCTTTTTCCTGATCGACGAGAAAATCAAAATGAGCAGACTGAATTCCATAATCATCAGTAATGACCCCCTCCAACGGAATCATTGCTTTACGGGTAACCGACTTACCGATTCCTGTTAGTTGTGTGTCTACTTTGGGGGCCTGATCAACGATGCCATTGATACTTAGTCGAATTGGTTCTGTTACCAGTAAACCATCTTCGTCTTCCAAATAGATACGAATGGGTTGATCTGCTAGCAGAGGAATATTTTTCGGAATCGAGTTTGTTTTCAAAGAAGGGGTTTCGTGTTTCACTTCAGTAGTTAAAGCAAACGGAATTCGAAAATGGAGTCCATTGGTGTCTATCATCTGAGCAACGTGTGATCGATTGAGTTCGATCTGATTTATCACTGTTCCGTCTGAGTTTTTCCATGCCAGAAAATTACTGGGTTCAGTAGTCGAATCTTTTGTTTTTCGTTCTAACTGGAGCTTCAATTGGTCAGTTTCAAATGAGTACCGAGTGATCGGTTTATTGGCGGTCGAAATCATATTAAATTTTGTATTAATCGGCAGAGCGATTTGTGTTCCCTGAACATTTTGCATGTCTGCGAGTGGCTTACCAGTATCAGAATCAACCTGGTTTAATCCTGTGTATTTGGGGTAATAACAATCCAATTGAATCTGATCGAGAACAGGAGTTTCAACAACTTCAACAACGTAGGGCTCAGGGTTTGTAAAGTCGTTTCCGGAGACCCAGACCTGAATCCCATCCAATAAATCAGTAATGGTATGTTTAAATCGACCTTCACCCATGCGCGACATTACGGTTCGTCCACCCCCACGACCGTTCTGCATGCGGTACGTCAACTGCACACGTTCGGGGGCTTTGGTGCTGTCAACGGTCTCTACCAACAGTGTCAGGTCATTACCAAGACCATGTTTATACGAAAGATCCTGGAACTCTTTGATTCGATCACCGGGTTGAGCAATCACTTTCACAATGAGACCAGTCTCACGATTCCAGTAATCGCTTTGCAGTTCGAGATACCCCTTAGCCCAACGAGCCATGGCAGGTTGGTTAATGACCGCCAGGCTAAGAATCGAAATAAATAACGCAAAGGCCCCGAAAACAGCGCGCCTTAACGGGCGTTTATCAAATACATCTTCCAATGGAAGTTGCTGGCTGCCTTGCGCAACTTCTTTCACTGTTCTTGCCAACATCGCTTGCGTTAAAGCGTTTTGTGGTCTGTTGTCTTCATTCAATTCGATCGCTGTAGCCAATCGATCATTTAGTTCCGGAAAACGTTTTTCCAATACCAGAGCCAATGCTTTTCGTTTCATTCTTTTCATGAGCCGCAAGAAGATGAAGCTGCCAGACAGAACGAGGATCGCAGTCAGTGAAATGAGAATGTAGGAAGCACGAAACCAGATGGGTAGTTCAAGATGGCTGAGTTGAAAGTAAACCCAATCGACAATAAAGCTGAACCAAAAGATGAGACCAATGACTGCCAGCAGTCTGGCGGTTCCTTCAAGCAGAATGTATCTACGTATTTTCTTATTTAACCTGTTCAACAGGTTTGTGATTTCATGGGGTATTGATGAATTAGACGGTTCGTTCATTCTTTTACTTAACGCTGACGTGATTGAGTTAAACTAAATTTCTTTTATAACGAGTATTATTTATGACAATTTAAATAGCTTTCTAGTAAGCCACTCTGTTGCCAAAAGTCCGGTTAACAGAAAGAAAACCCATTGTTGATCCCAGAGGGTTTTCAGGCGTTCGTCTACTAAAAACTCTTCCCCTAGATCAGGTAAGAGTGCCGGAATCTGTGCTGCTTCGCCAATAGCAAGATAAGTGCCGCCCGTATCGAGGGACAATTCTTTGAGTCCTTTTATATTCTGGCTCAGAGATTCATCTTCCAGCCGGGGCAATAAAACTGAGAGGTTTCCTTCAACAGTTTGTCCTTTCGAATTGGGAACGATGATTTTGAAGCGATATTTCCCTGCAAGACTCGCGCGGAAACTGGTAAAATACTCTCCCGGTCGGTTTCGATCATGCATTAATAATAAGTTAGGAACTAAAAGTCTTCCGCGTGGATCTGTAACTTCCATCGGTACAGACTCCTGAATCAAAGGTTTAAATTCAGGATTAAGTAATCTCGCACGCACAGAAACGGTTTGACCAAGTAAGTATTCGTCTCGTTCTAAAACTAATGTGCCTCGTTTGGTACCTCTTTTGGTACGCCCTTGCCCGATATTTCGGATAAGCTTCGTCCAGAAACGATCATAGTAATCTTCTTCAATCGATCGTAGACGCCAAAGTTCCGGGCTACCCAGATAAAAGCAACGACCTTCGCCGTAATATTGGGATGCCATCAATATTGGGAAACCGAATTCAGTCTGTGTTTTGGGGTCAGGGAAATAGGCATAGACGGTAGCGGCAGCTTTGGCACCATTAGAAGGATAGCACCGGTACATACCAGGGAAATTTTCCCATAACTGTTTAGACGTCGCCGGATCATCGGTCAACATGAGAAAACCGATATCCAGGCCTGCTTGAGTCCACTCAATTCTGCGGATTTGAGTCGCTTCTTCATCAAGGTAATCACGCACAAACGAATTGATTGCTACGGGATATAGGTCGAGAATTGGTTCGAATCGTTCGATATCCCGGGCAAGCTTAGGTGTGTATACATCGCCAGCAACCAGAGCAATTCCCCCGCCTCCGGTTGCAACCCATTCATTCAATGTTTGCATCTGTTCTTGTGAAAGCAGTTCCCAATTCACATCGAAGGCAAGTATCACGTCATACTCAAACAATGCAGTTCGTTCTGGGAATTCAAATAACATCTGGTCCGCATCCTGAGAGACACCAGGAGACGCTGTTTGTAACCAGACATCTGACTTGATAGAAGGATGTCGAAAGAGCATCGTGCGTGCAAAACGGTAGTCACGCATTGGCCCGCCGGCTATGATCAGCACTTTTGTTGGACGACTGAAAACATTGACTGTATGTTCCAGCTCATTGTCCATTGTATTGGCATCTTGTACCAGTTGATTTCCCCGCACTCGAATCACATAACTGATTTCGCCTTCTTCACTGGGGATGCGTTCAAATTTCACATCAAGAGGAAGCCCTTCTTCTGTGGGCAGGAGAATATCGCGCGACTCGACGACTGTGGGCTGTGCTTCTCCCTCTAGTTTTTTCAATAATTCAATTGTAATGTTTTTGCCCGGCATTCCGACTGCTTGCAGGAGCGCAGTGATTTCGAAACTGTCACCAAATTGCACATCTGTGGGAGCAATAATTTTTGAGACTTGTACATTCGCTGGTTTCGTGGGACTCCCGACGCCGAATGTGATCAGGCGAACCTTTGACTCCTTTGCTGTTTCATTAGCACTAAGTAAATCAGTACCTGCGTTCGAAGCACCATCTGTGGCAATAATGATCCCAGAAAGAGTAGACCCATTGATTTCTCGAATTAACTGTCCCAGTAATTCTCCCAATCTTGTCTCTAGTCCTTGAGGTTGTAAGAGGCTGTTCCAATCGATTTGGGATATCGTTTTAGTTTCGGCATTTTCGTTATTGGCTATTTTTGTAGCTTGCTCTCTTTGAAAGACATGATGTGGCCCAGTTAATTTTTGATCGAATGTGTAAACGCTGACTTGATGCTTCTTTTGCAGGTCTGTAATTAATGGTGATTCAGCCAGTAGTTTTTCCACAGCCTGCATACGACTGGAAACCATGCGATTCGCGGGAGAGCTTGAATTCAGGGGCACATTTTGATTCGGATGCCGCATCGAGAGAGAAGTATCAATCAATACCGCTACTCGAGATGGACGAAATGACATTTTCTGAGTTCGTTCATGTGGATTGAACACGATGATCATCAAAGCAAGTAATACGCTGAGTCTTAATCCAATTAACCAGCAACGCCATGGAAGAGAGAGCTGGAAGGAGTCTTTCCAGGAAGTCCGGAAAGAGAGAATCAAAACAAAAATCAGGCCAGAAAGTAGCAGCATCCACCCCCAGCCTGATTCGGGCGTATCATACTCGATCGAACGAAACGCAGTTGTTTCGTCTACGGCCAAGATCAATGAATCAGAAATGAGAGAAAAAAAACTCATGCAACAGCACTCACTACTTTAGGGTGATAGCTTAACCTATAGGCCAATAGCTGTTCACAAATTAGTAAAAGAAACAGGAGTATTAAAATAGTATTCGTAATTTCCCGGCCTGCTTCTTGTCCTTGAATCCATTGGAACTCTCCCGGTTCCTGAATTTGGATTTGTGGATTATTTCCAAGCTGCTTGATTAAGTCATCCGAAGCTGTCAACTCCAGATTACTTTCTGTCACTGGGAAGTTATACGCGTACATTTTTTGTTCAACTGTTTGATCTTGTCGTTTCAATTGAACGGAATAGACGCCGGGTTGATCTGTTTCTCGGTAAGTGGTTATTAACTGTAACAAACCATTCTGTGCCGCATCTGTGATTTGTTTAGGAGATGCTATGAGCCTGATGGTTCTTTCGCCCTCGGAAGTGGGTGTTTGGATTTGAATCTCATCAGAGTACAACGAGGCGTCGAGAGAAAATGCAATCGGATCGCCAACAATTTGTGCTTGTTCGTGGGATTGAGATTGGACCAGGTATTTTTGCAGTTCCAATTGAAACACAATATAGCTCGGGTTGAGTGCCCAGGAGTTCCAGGGTTCGCCTTCATTCGAAAGTAAGGGACCTGCTGATGTTAGACAAGTGATAATTCGCCCTTTACCAAACCGATGTTCAATGATAAATGGTTCTTGATTTCTAAGCGTGGCGATCACATTAACGCCTGATACATTTTGTGATTTTGTTTGCAGCCATCTCTGTGAAAGAGGGAAATATTTTGAAATTGTGACTGCTTCAATGAGTGGATTGTCCTGACCTGCAAATACGGAAAAGAGAGGGTGATCACTGACTTGCATATCCACAGTGGAATTGGTTTCTCGCGCCGGTAACTCTCGAGGCGATGGTTCTAGCGGGGCAGGAAAGAGTCCGTTCCCATTTTTATATAGCTTATCGTTATAAAAGGCTGGCTGGATTGAAGGGCCAACGAACCAGATTAAGCCTCCACCCGTTGAGACAAACTCTTCTAAAGGGGTGATCGCATCGAGTGGAAGTTCGGCAACATTCAGCAGATAAATGTTTTTAAATTGATCTAAGGCATGTCTGCGAAGGTAGTCTACGCTTTCAACAGACGGCGCAAAACCAGTGGTCGCCATATCGGGAGCAATCGCCGTTTGAATATACATCCACTCGTTACCTGAGGGATTACCATCGATGATTAATACGGGATTTGAAGGTTTGACATTAATGGCCAGAAATCGTTCATTATCGCCGGCAAGTACATCATTTGTCAGACTGACATTGACTTGATGTAAATGGGGCTTATTAAAAACAACGTCAAAGTCTTGGGAGATCTCACTTCCCGCTTCTATTTTATCAAAGACAATACTCATCGGTAGCTTATTATTATCAACAAATGCGGCAACACGCACATCCTCAACGACCTGATCGCCAAAATTTTTAATGCTGACTTTTAAGCGCAGAGGAATATCAACGGCAGCCATTTCGGTTGCGCCAGAAAGCTCAGTAATTGCCAGATTCGGTTGAGAATCCGGAACCGTTTTAATCAAGTTTATTGCGATATCATCATTACTTAAATCTTCGATGGTGGAGGCAATGCCCTTTTTATCCTGCCAGTCTGACTTTCTGAAGTCAGAAATCAAATGGAGGGTTTGGATCACAGCACGGTCTTCATTGAGCAATTCCGTAGCCGCCTCTAAACCTTGATTCAGATCGAGGCTCTGGTGTGAACAATTAAGATTAGTCAGCTTTGCGTCCAATTCATTGATGAGTTCTTCATTAATGTCTCTTTGTAAAAAAAGCGGTGCATTGGCACGAGAGAGCACGATCAGAGACAATTTTTCTGTATCTGGGCGATTTGTTCCTTCTGCTACTATTTTACGGATCACCTGTAGGCCTTCGTTAAAGGCAGTCTGCTCTCCCCAGACATTTTGCATGGATCCACTATCATCCAGTAAGATCACGTGATGTGATTTCGCACCTCGAAACATCGATAATTGATTAGGATCGAGAATCAGTCGCGCAATCAATAATAACAGGCAGATAATCAGCAGAATTCGTAGCAACAAGAGCAGTAATTGTTCGAGCAATACTCGCCTTTGATTCGTCTGCTGGCTTTGCAACAGAAATTCCATTGCTGCAAATTGAACACGTTTGTATTGAAAGCGATTAATTAAATGAATGATAATAGGCGCAGCAACCATCAACGCACCGGCGTAGACCAGCGTGGAATTCACAAAATGTTGTGTTAACCATGTTTCCATAAGATGCGTTATCAGTTACTTGAGTTAAAGCTTGTTAAGGTCTGAAGTTGAGGGAGTGCTTATTGTCTAATGGATTGTTGCATACCAATTCGATGGTTGAGATAATGTGCTAAAGCTGCGTCTAAATATTCACTGGTTCGTATTGTTTGATAGTCAAATTTATTTTTGGCACAACGCCTTCTGATTTCATTTAAAAAATCATGCATTGCGTCGAGGTATCCTTCTCTTAAAGAACGAGGATCACATACAAGTTCGCCGGTCTCTTCCATCCCTTCAAAGCGAGTTGTGCCTGCATAACTGAAATCGAGTTCCTCGTCATCCAGAATATGCAAGAGCATCACATCGTGTCCCCGATATTGTAATAGTCTTAAGCCTTTAAACAGGCTTTCCCGGTTCACAAACAGGTCAGAAATGAGAACGATGGTTCCTTTTTTCGACCGAGTTTCGGCGACCTCTTTTAATACGTCGAAAATGTCAGTTTTTTGAGCAGGTTTTTCTGTAGCCAATGCAGTGAGCAGGGAATTTAAGTGGTTTCGCTTACTTAATGCCTGGACTTTGGAACGAATGGCATCATCAAATGTAATCAAACCAACGGCATCCTGTTGCTTCAACAGGAGATATGCCAGAGCGGCGGCTGCCGTACAGCCATATTCATATTTGTTGAGAGGTCCTGTACCAAACCGCATCGATTCACTGACATCAACTAATAATGTTGTTCTTAAATTAGTATCCTCTTCATACTGTTTGATGTAGTATTTATCTGTTTTTGACCAGACCTTCCAGTCAATATTCCGTGCATCATCTCCAGGTGCGTACTCACGGTGTTGAGCAAATTCCACCGATTGACCAAAAAAAGGACTACGGTGCAATCCAGACAGGAATCCCTCGACAATTGAACGCGCCCGAATTTCCAATCGAGAAATTCGGGAAATTGCTTCAGGCAGCAAATATTTTCTGTAATCTTGGGTCACTCGTCAGTTCGCCTTCCTTAGACGGAGTCTCGTCAATCAGTCTCTCAATTACACGATCTGAAGAAATTCCTTCCGACTCGGCTGAGAAGTTCGTTACGATTCGATGTCGTAATACAGGTGCCGCTAAAGCGCTGATATCTTCAGTAGAGACGTGCGTATGACCATTCAGTAATGCTCTTGTTTTTCCGCCTAATAACAGATTTTGTACAGCGCGGGGCCCGGCACCCCAGCTGAGCCATTCGTTGATGAAATCGGGAGTACCTGGCTCATTCACTCTGGTTTGCCTGACTAGCGCCAGAGCATAATCAATCACGTGGTCTGAAACAGGAACTTGACGGACGATTTTTTGGATCTCCAGAACATCTACTGCATTTAATACATGCTCAATTTTTTCATTTGTCGCAGAAGTTGTTTGTCTGGCTATTTGGCGTTCTTCTTCAAATGTGGGATATCGTACATAGACTTTAAACATAAAGCGGTCTTGTTGAGCTTCCGGCAACGAATAGGTACCTTCCTGTTCGATGGGATTTTGCGTAGCTAATACAAAAAACGGATCACTGAGTACGTGCCGCGTCTGGCCGACACTGACTTGGTGCTCCTGCATGGCCTCCAGTAAGGCAGCCTGTGTCTTCGGAGGTGTGCGGTTAATTTCGTCTGCCAGAATAACATTATGAAATAAGGGGCCTGGGATGAATCGAAACTCCCGTTCGCCTGTTTCTCGATTTTCCTGTAAGACGTCTGTTCCTGTGATATCTGCGGGCATCAAGTCCGGGGTGAATTGGATGCGGCTAAACGACATCGACAGACTTTGTGCCAAAGTACTGACCATCAGTGTTTTAGCCAGGCCGGGGACACCTTCAAGCAAACAATGACCTCGACTAAAAAGGGCAATCAGGAGTTGTTCTACGACCTGATCCTGTCCAACGATAACTTTCGACATCTGCCCATGAATCTGTTGATAGGCAGAACTAAGCTTATCGATCGATTCCTGAGTAATCTCAAATTCATGAGAGTCATTTGTATGATGATTCGTTTCCGACATCCGTTTTAACACCTTTCTACAAAGGTAAACACTGCAGGGCGCAGATAGTTCCGTTAACTCTATCGTAATGCCTGAGATAGGACTTTGCGACCATAAATCAATAAATTACAGGGGTTTCCTTCCAATCGAAGAAGGGCTGTAAATGGGAGGAATTACTTCAAAACACGATGCAAGTTACCAGCGCTAAAATTTTAGTGTGTTTCACTCATTTTACTCGCATACGGCAGGTGGGAAAGCCTTATTTTAGCCTATCTTGGAGAGATCATTGAGAAGATCGTGTTTTCAACGTTTAAAGCAAATCATATCTGTATCGAAAATACAGGTTGTACACAAAGTTTTTTTGAATTCATCAGTCCCAGTCCAGTGGGTTTTTCCAAGCTGCTTTTAGCTCATCTAAGCCGACATCAATGGCCGTTTTTCCTGATTTCCCTCTGACAGTGAACTGACTGTTACTGACAACTTCACCAATTTCAACCAGAGGTAAATCATTAAAGCAAGGTTGTAGTGCTTCAATTTTGTCTGACTCAACTTCAATCAGAAACCGCGTATTACTTTCTGAGAAAAGTAAGCTGGCAGTCGAAAGCTCCAGTGCTTCAGGAAGTCGAGCAACATCCAGCTTCATTCCATATCCACCTGCAAACGACATTTCAGCCGCTGCGACTGCCAGGCCTCCTTCACTTAAATCATGGCAACTTCTTATTAGTTGCTTTTGCATCGCTGCATGTAGCGCCCTGAATACTTCCGGGGCTTGTTCTTTGTCGACCTGCGGAACTTCACCCCCTTCCAAATGATTCACGAGAGCAAAGTGACTCCCTCCCAGTTCGTCCTGAGTTGAACCAACGAGGAAAATACGATTGCCTGGGGCTTTGAGATCCATCGTGACTGCTTTGCTTACATCGTCAATTTGTCCGATGGCACTAATCAAGAGCGAAGGTGGGATCGCAACCGTCTCTTTCTCACCTTGTTCGTTTTCATATGAAAACTCGTTATACAGGCTGTCTTTTCCGCTGATAAAGGGGGAGCCATATGCGATAGAGAATTCCTGACAGGCAAGCGCAGCAGCTACCAGGCTTCCCAGAGTTTCTGGACGGTCCGTATTTCCCCAGCAGAAATTATCGAGAATAGCGATCTTTTCTGGATCTGCTCCTACAGCCACACAATTTCTTATCGCTTCATCAATTGCTGATGCCGCCATCCAGTGTGTGTTGAAATCTCCATAACGTGGATTCATTCCACAAGAAATTACTAGACCACGCACAGAGGAAAGATCGGGACGGACAACAGCTGCATCTGAGGGGCCATCATTCTGGATCCCCACCAATGGTTTAATCACACTACCAGCTTGGACTTCCTGATCGTATTGGCGAATGATCCATTCTTTGCTGCAGACATTCAGCGAGCCTAAAATCAATTTTAGATCTTTGCTGTAGTTCTCTTTTTCGGAAGGAGTTAATGGAACAAACGCAGGTGTTTTATAGACTGCATCACGAATTACAGGGGGACGTCCATCATGCAAAAAGGACATTTCCAGATCACCAACGACTTGATCCTGGTATTTCAGCACAAGTCGATGTGTATCTGTGAATTTTCCGATGATTGATGCTTCAACCCCTTCGCTCGAACAGACTTGTTCAAACTCTTCCCAGTTTTCAGGAGGGACAGCCAGTACCATTCTTTCTTGTGCCTCAGAGATCCAAATTTCCGTATAAGAAAGTCCGGCATACTTCAACGGGCACTGATCCAACCAGACTTCCGCTCCCGTGTCTTCCCCCATTTCGCCGACAGCACTACTAAAACCGCCTGCGCCGCAGTCAGTAATCGCTGAAAATAATGATTTATCTCGTGCTTCCAGGATGACATCCATGGTCATTTTTTCCGTGATCGCATTCCCAATTTGTACGGCGCCTCCGGAGAGTGTTTCACTCTCTGAAGTCAATTCGGCAGAGGAAAAGGTGGCGCCGTGAATGCCATCTCGGCCAGTGCGTCCTCCTACAGCAACGATATAATGCCCCGGTTGTACTTTCTGCTTAGCTGATTTTCCCACCGGTAACATTGCAACGTTACCACAGTAAACGAGCGGATTCCCGAGATAGCGTTCATCAAAGTAAACAGCACCGTTGACTGTGGGAATTCCCATCCGGTTTCCATAATCACGTACACCTGAAACCACCCCTGTAGCGACGGCTTTGGGATGCAAAACACCAGCGGGAAGATCTTCATAAGAAATCTCAGGTGGAGCGAAACAGAAAACATCGGTGTTACAAACTGGTTTTCCTCCCAATCCTGTTCCCAGTGGATCGCGAATTACTCCACCTAACCCGGTATTGGCACCACCGTAGGGTTCCAGGGCTGAGGGGTGATTGTGAGTTTCGACTTTAAAACAGACATCTTGTTTATCATCAAATGTGATCACACCGGCATTGTCGGCAAAGACACTCACACACCAGTCTTGATCCCCCAGAGTTTTTCGGATTTTTGTTGTGGCGTCAAAGATGGTCTCTTTAAGCATATTTTCAAAATGAATGTCTCGTTCACCATCGCGAAAATGAATACGGCCAGCCAAGGTTTTATGCGAACAGTGTTCACTCCAAGTTTGAGCGAGACTTTCCAGCTCAATGTCAGTGGGATCTTTTACCTGATCGACATAGTAGTTTTTAATGGTTTGCATCTCAGTCAAATTTAAGTAAAGCTGTCCTTCACGACTGAGTGTTTCCAGTTGGTTGTCATTCATCGAACGTATCGGGACCGTGACCAGTTCGAAGGTATATTCGCTACCCAGTTTGATACTATCCATTTTCAGAGGGCCACGAACGACATATTCGATGGCATCATTCGAAAGTATCTTTGCAGCCATCCGATCAATTTCTTCAGATGCTGCATCCGAATTGATCCAGTATTTACGACATGTTGCCACGTTTTCAACAGAGAGACCCAGGTCATGAATCGCTTGCCGTGCACTGTTGGCGACATTGTCTGTGACTCCTGGTTTGAAGAGTACACTTAGTAATTGATCGGGATCTGATAAGTCAGTGGAATTGCTCGATAGAATTCGAATTTCAAATGTTTCCACAATTGGATCTGACAGCAGAGACTGGGCAATTTTTTCCAGCCCGTTTTGGTTTAATTCACCTTCCAGAAGATAAGAGTGTGCCGTCTGAATCGAACGAATAGAATTTGTACCAAGGACCTGGCACTCTTTAAGGATTCGAGCTCCCTCACGGTCTATCTGGTTTTTGGCAGGTTTGATTTCGACTTCGCAAAGCATGTTCATTCCAATTATGGTTTGATCAAGTCAGAAAAACAGGCGACTCTTTTTAGGTCCGTTTTTTCTGATCCGTTGAATTGAATCGTGTTTGAGAGAATTGAGTAGATAGTTCCATTACTGAGATGAATTTAATGCATCATGGTTCCTTTTACCATCTTGCAGAAGTAAACGAAGTTCATTTTCATCATTGTTATCGATGGCGTTTCTTAATGATTGCAATGATTGAGTGTATTTATCGATGCTTGACACGATGGACTCTCTATTGTTTAAGAGTATGTCAACCCAGAGTGAAGGATCGCCGGCGGCGATTCTGGTCGTGTCACGAAAACCGGTCGAAGTAAATTTCCGATTTTCAGCTGCAAGTGTACTTGCCAAAGCAGAAGAAACCACGTGAGGTAAATGGCTGGTTTCGGCCAGGATTTGGTCATGTTTTTGTGGAGAAGTCTTGAGTACACTCATCCCAAGCGCTTCCCAGAATTGTATAACCTTGTTAACGGCCTCTTGGGGTAGTGAATCGACGGGGGTTACGACGCAAGAGCGGTTCTGAAACAGTTCAGGATCTGAGAATTCAAAACCCGTCTTTTCAGAACCTGCTAAAGGGTGGGAAGCAACAAACGTCACTCCTTCGGGAAGAGTTCCGTAGAGTTCCTCACAGATATGTTGTTTCGTGCTTCCGACATCAGTGATAATCGTTCCGGGCCGGCTGTTTCGTGCGACAGTTCGAATAAAATGAGCAATATGGTTTACGGGCGTACAAACAATCACTAAATCTGATTGTGCTGAGGTTTCGGCGATGTTGGTCGTGCCACGATCTAAGAGCCCAGAGTGTTGAGCAGCGCGCATCCGAGAGGGATTTCGCCCTGCTCCCAAGATGGTCTCTGCTAATTTTCTCTTGCGTGCGGCTGCGGCAATAGAGCCTCCAAGGAGACCAACTCCGACGATGCCGATTGTTTTAAAGAGAGATGAATTTCTTATGATTGGTTCAGTCATGCCTCGTATTGTAGAAGCCCTGAATTGGGATTTCCAGCAGCTTGATATCAGTATCGATGGCCTGATCGAAAAGTCTTACAATGTTGTAAGTGGTTTAATCGAAATCTCTTGTGTTGCTTTTAATTCCTATTTGCAATCCGATAGAGATAGTCATTGGTTCGCAGGTAAATACTACCATCACTGATGGCAGGTGAGGCGTTGAACAGGTTTTCATCAGTCTCGATTTCGTTGCGAGCCAGTTCTTGATATTCAGGTACTGCTTTCAAAACAACAACTCCGTTATCACGGGTAGTGATATAAAGTTTCTCATCGGCCAGGACAATGGACGCGTAGAGTCGTCCTTTAGTGGGAAGGCGATTTTTGTAAACAACTTCTCCGTTTTCGGCATTCAAACAAAAGGCAATTCCACGGTCACTGGCCCAGTAGAGATGACCACTGTAATAAACGGGCGAAGTTACGTTAGCACCGACATTTACTTCCCAGAGCTTGTGTGTTTTTGTGACATCACCACGCCCGCCGGGACGAAGGGCAATGCTGCGATTACTACGACCTCCCAAACAGTAGAGAATTCCCTCGTTTTGAATCACAACTGGTACGACATAGTCTTGGATTCCTTCACAAGTCCACAGCTTTTCACCGGTATCAGGATCAAATCCTAGAATCTGATATTTCTGATTGACAACCAATTCCTGTTTTCCATTTGGCAAATCCACAATCGTGGGAGTGGTCCAAGCCTTCACAATATTTTCTGCTTTCCAGGCAACATCACCCGTTTTTTTATGTAAAGCATAAACTGTGTCACTTTCTATGCTGGCATTCACAATGACAAAGTCTTTGTAGAGAATCGGTGAAGAGGCAGAGCCAAAGCCAGCTGTCCCATCACCGACATCGGCTCTCCATTTGAGTTTGCCTTTTAAGTCGTAAGCAACAACGCCCGATGTTCCAAAAAACGCATAGACTCCGGTTTCATCGCAGGCAGGCGTACCACTGGCATAGCCATGGTCGACGATTCGTTTTGTGATTTTCTGAACCTGATTCAAGGGAGGAACCGATTCATCCCACATGATTTCGCCGTTCTCACGGTTGACAGCAATCACGTGTAATCGCAATTCATTCGGGTTACTTTCATCGTCAACTTTCAAGCCATACCCCGAGTAAGCAGTGAGGAAGACTTGATTGCCGAATAACACGGGGCTGGAAGATCCATGGCCGGGAAGCTTTGTTTTCCAAATGATATTTTTGTCAGCACTCCACTCAGTGGGTAGACCAGTTGAAGTAGAAATGCCATTTCCGGATGGCCCACGAAACTGTGACCAGTCTGCTGCTTGAGACTCAGAAATACTTCCGATTGAAGAGATGAATAACAGAATCACTAAAGAGCAAACGCGGTTCATGTTCAAATTCCATTGAAAAGTCGAAGGAAGGAGATTTCATGCTAAGTAATGAAACAACGATCTCGCAGGCTGGTTTCGTTATTTCATCAAATTAGAGGGAATTACTCTCTCAGGCAAGTCTTTTTCGAGTTTTGGTGGAATTTCTATCTAGTGAACAGAGTTTTTTGAAGATTAATTTAACAAATTTAAATCAGTTTTTTGATAGGATTTCCATCGCTGAGTGCCAGTGGACGACCAATGGGTGAGATTAACTCTTTGGTATAGTCGATATTCAATTTTTGGAGAATAGTGGCGTACAAATCCTGAATTTGAACTGGTTCTGCTGGTTTCTTTTCTTTGCCTGTAGGGTCCGTTTCTCCAATGATCACATTACCTTTGATGCCTCCACCTCCCACGATACAGGAAAACCCGGTAGGCCAATGGTCTCGACCGTCCAACGGATTGATTTTGGGAGTTCTGCCGAACTCGCCAATACACAAAACAATAGTAGAATCCAAAAGGTCTCTGGCTTTGAGATCTTTTAACAAACTTGAAAATCCAGGGTCAAGCATCGCGGCCTGAGTTTGGTGTCCCGTGTAATTATTCGCGTGGCTGTCCCAGCCACGAAGGTTGACCTCAATAGAATGGACTCCTTGTTCAACGAGCCTACGTGCCACCAAACAACCTCGTCCAAAGGGAGAATCTCCGTAGGCTTTACGAACAGACTCCGGCTCTTTGTCAATTTCTAATGCGTTGAGTTGTTCAGAACTCATCATTGTCAAAGCACGATCGATCGTTGATTGGTGCAATGTTTTTTGCGTTTGGATTGTTCTCCCCTTTTGGAATGCCTGGGAGACAATATTTAAATTTTCCAGTCGTCGATTTTGTCTTGGCGGTTCAACACGGGCGCGCATGTTACCAATGTTTTTTCCAGGATCACGAACACGGAATGCATCCAGATGTCCTCCGAGATAGCCGCCGCGTGCTGGGAATTCAGTGTTACCTAAAGAAATATGTTGAGGTATTTCAAGATCTGGGTTAGGGGCTTGATGTGTGATAACCGCACCGAGTGCAGGGTAGACTGTTGTTGGTTCAGGGCGGTAACCCGTTTTGAAGTATTTTGTTCCGCGCTCGTGATCGCCTTCTTTTGAGACCATGGAGCGAATGACTGACATGGATTCGATCTGTTCGGCGAGCAGCGGATACATATCGGAAATTTGTAGTCCGGGCATTGTCGTTTTAATTGCTTTTCCTGGACCGCCAATTTTTGTGCCGGGATGAGGATCCCAGGTCTCTAACTGGCTAGGGCCGCCTCCCATCCAAAGGATGATGACCGATTTCCGCCGTTCTGGGCCGCGTTTTTCAGCTGCTTTGAAATCGAAACCGGGTAGTGCAAATGAGAGCGTGCTACCAACAGCAATTTTACATAAGTCGCGGCGATTCATTTTGCCTGATAGAGAGATGGGATCAAACATGGCTCAATGGTTCCAGGAAAATTCAGGTGAATTATATAAAGACCAAAAGAGGTCTTCCGTCACTTTAACACGTTCGTTTTGATTCTGAGTGGCCTGATACTGTTTTAAAAAGTAGTCTTTTTCAGAAGAGGTGGGGGGACGGGTCAGACAGACTAAAAAACAGGTCTCAATTCGTTTTTCGTCTGAAAAATCTAATCCCGCTATGCGTCCTACGGAGTTCAGTGGGGAAGCAGTGCCGTTATCCTGGGCAAATTCACCATTCATTCTAAGTAATGCCTGAGGAATCGTTCCCGGGAAATCATTTAATTCATCACTGCCCAAGTCACCATATTCATTGATAAAGTTGATTTCAGAGAAAAACCGGCGACCTCGCATAAATAAATTGGAGTTCTGATCAATCGTCTTTAACGACGAAGCCTGAAGCATCGAACCGATAATTTGTTCGGGACGTAATCGGACTAGCGGAAACAGAGCCCAGGAATCATTCAATCGTTCTACCTCTTCTTCAGATACAGGACTTTTTGATTGAGAAGACAGCCGAAATGGTTTTGAAGCAACAATGATTTGAATCATCCGTTTGATATCATAACCGTTTTCACGAAAATCCTTCCCCAGAATATCGAGTACATCAGGAGGAAATTCCGAAAGGTCTGTCGGAGCTGGAAGGTCATCAACGGGGTTAATATATGGGACTCCAAATAAGAGTCCCCAAATACGATTCGCTGAAGCGCGTTCAAACCTTCGGTTTTGAGGGTGTGTTACCCAGGCCGCCAGTTTTTCGCGAAGCGTTCCCTCTTGAGGCAGACATTCATCAAGAAATGGAACTTGAGGAGAAACAACACGTTTTTCCAATGTTTCTCGATCTTCTACTTCATATTTTAAATCTTCGTTCTGTCTGACTCCAAATAGTTGAACTTCGACTTGCCCATAAAAGGCGGTGAGCCCTTCAAAGTCGGATTGTTTCCAGTGGTCAAAGGGATGGTCATGGCATTGCGCACAATCAATACGCTGTCCCAGAAAGGCGCGTACTGTGTTTCCGGTTAACTTATTACGATCAAGATTTCCGTCAGCAGAGGCGGCAGTAATATAGTTTGTCTCGGGATCACCGGTCCAAAGACCCTCTCCTGAAATCAGAGTTTTTGCCAGTTCATCATACGGTGTATTCGCTTCAATCTGCTCGCTCAACCAGGCTTTGAATCGATCACGGCGGAATATGATAAACTGACCTTGGTCTACACCTACAAAAGCACGGGCCAGTCGTTCAGAAAAGTAATCGGCGAATCGTCGGTCTGCTAATAGTTTTTGAGTCCAGCGTTCTAATCGATCGTTTCCCTCCATTTGTTCAAACTCGCGGATTTCTTCCAACGAGGGAACAGTTCCATGCAAGGCAAGGGAAAGTCTTCTTATTTGGTTAAGGTCATCTGTGGATTTTGATGCAGAGATGTTGCTTTCTGACCATTGATCTTCAAAAAACTGATCAACCTGTTTCACAGTATTTTGGAAGGGGTTTCCCTCTATGGTCACGGGAGCTTTGGGAGAGTTCTTGATAGGGCTACTTGACGCCCACGTCACCAGAGTAATAACCAGAGCTACAACACAGAGCGGCAGGCAAACAGCTTTCCACTTGAGAATGTTCTGCTTCATGAAATGATCTCTGAATAAATGTGAATGACAAGGCAGCGGTTGAGAGATTCAATCACGCTTTCATGTAATCATACCAGATCGGTAATTCGAAAGTTTCAGCCAATTATTGAAACTTAGGACTTTTTTCTGAGTACCATTAAGAGAGCTGCTGAGAATATTGCTGTGTTAATTCTCGATACTGCGATAAATATCTGTTATATGTTGGACTTACCTATACACAGGTGATACTTTGAAAAACCATGCCGATTCTGGGAAAACCTTAAATTTAAAATCAGCGTCCCGAATTTCTAAGAATCAGACGGAGCATCTTGTGAACGAAAATTCCGCGCAAGATAACGATTATGAGGATTCACAAACGGGCAAGTTGGTAACTGCGTTTGAAGTAGAGGATTTTATTTCAGAAGAGGTTGAAGTTGAGGCTGAGTCGATTGAGGTTGACCAGTTTTATCCTGATGAAGTTGTAGGAAATATTCCCCCTTTTCCCCATCTATTTCGTCATCCAATTAAAGCTGCCTTCTGGATGATGCGAATGACTTTTGGAATTTTTTGTCTGGTTATTTTTCTAGCGCTGATTGCGGCTGTTCCCTTAGTCAACTTTATCGCTTTAGGGTATCTGTTGGATGTTGAAGGACGCGTCGCGCGCACGGGCAAGATACGTCTGGCATTTCCTCTATTAGACATCGCCCCTCGTATGGGAACCATTGTCATTGGTGTGACACTATGGTTAATACCTTTGTTATTACTTGCAGGAGCCGCTGCAGATGCCAGATTGATTGAACCGGGTGGGCCTTCTGACCAGACATTACACGCTCTCACATTACTGGCATCCATTTTAATTTCGATTCATCTCTGTCTTGCATTAGCAAGAGGAGGAACTTTTTCCTGTTTTATTCGTCCTCTCAAAAATGCGATTTGGTTAATTAAACAGATTCGTGCTGGTGGTTACTTCGACAGGGCAGCGCTTAATGTCAGTTCATTTGTTGCCTCTCTCAAACTGGGGGAGAATTTTTCTTTGGGCTTACGAGGTTTCCTGGGAGCGTTCATATGGTTGGTCATTCCTTCGTTGATGTTAGCAGCTACCAGTTCTCCTGAGAGTAATAAAGGGATTTCCGTCTTGATCACCTTGTTAGGAGGAGCGAGTCTTGTGATTGTACTTGGCTGGTTGCCTTTGCTGCAGGCTCATTTTGCAGCAGAGAATCGGTTCTCTGCAATGTTTGAATTGCGAGCGATCAGAAGCAAATTTAAACGCACGCCGATAGCATGGATGTTGGCGATCATTGTGGTTTTTGTATTGTCTTTACCGTTGTATCTGTTTAAAGTGGCTGCATTACCCCGTGATGCTGTTTGGGGAATTACTTTGATTTTTGTGGCGACCATTTATCCCACAAAACTTCTCTTAGGCTGGGTGTATTTTCGTGCTTCTTCCCGGACAAAAAATGCCTGGTTTGGCTGGCGTTGGTTGAGTCGCACCATCGTACTACCGCTTTTGGCAGTCTATGTATTTATTGTGTTCTTTACACAGTTTATTGGAGTTCATGGAAGTGGAGTTCTACTTGAGCACCATTTATTTTTATTACCAGTTCCATTCTAAATTTGCTTGATCTTGTATTTAAGCCGCGTTATCAGCTTGTCTTGCGAAAATCCACTTTCTATTTGCAGGCTTCTTTCTTCTGCCTATTTTAAGGCATGTAGGGTTATTTCTGATTGCAAGTCTATTTTTCAGAAAATCCTTTCGCCTTTTAGAAACCCAAAAGTTATCCTTTTGTTAGAGGAACAATAGGATAAAGTATAAGTGTATGTAGCACACAAATGAGAATTTATCGCAAGACTGGTCCAGTTTTCTCAAGGAAAACTGGTTTAAGGATATGTCAGGGAAAAGTTCTTTTCCCCGGCACACGTTCGCATCATTTCCTGGCTAAGCGTGTTGCCTTTAACGGAACAGAGACAATACGCCCCGCCATTTTTTTAAAAAGGCAGGACGAGCGATGAACGAATACAAGGTTGATGACGTAAGGAATGTGGCATTGGTCGGCCACGGGGCTGTTGGCAAAACAACTGTAGCCGACCTTTTGCTTTTTCAATCTGGCGCCTCTACACGATTAGGTTCTGTAGATGATGGTACCAGTCAGTTGGACACCGATGAGGAAGAGATCGACCATCGGATTTCCATCGCTTCGACGCTAATTCATTTCGACTATGGTGGTCACCATATTAATCTCATAGATACACCAGGTTACCCTGATTTTATTGGGCAAGTTTCTGGTGCTCTGCGTGCTGTCGAGACGGCTATCATTTTACTGAACGCTGGCCATGGAGTCGAAATCAATGCTTTGCGAGTTTCCAAAATGTCACAGGAAGCTGGTATCGCCCGTATGATTGTCCTCAATAAATGTGATGCAGATAATATAGATTATGATTCTTTATTATCTTCTATTCGAGAAACATTTGGCTCTCATTGCATACCAATTAACCTGCCGGTTGGATTGGGAGCCGATTTTAGTGCCGTATATGATCTTGTGAAAAACTCTAATGCGCCAGGAGACGGCGTGTTAGGAGATCCAGAGGAAACGCGTCAGGCTTTGATTGAAGCCATCGTAGAATCTAATGAAACGCTACTGGAACGATTTTTTGATGGTGATGAGCTCAATGCTCAAGAATTGTCAGAGAATATACCGAAAGCAATGGCTGCAGGAACTTTGATTCCCGTATTATTCATGAGCGCCAAAACCGGTGTTGGCGTTACTGAATTTATGGATGCAATGTCGAACTACACATTATGTCCACAAGATATTCAACGAATGGAAGAGACGAAAGATGGTCGTTCAGTGATGCTCGATCCCTCTCCTGATCAACCGTTTGTCGCTCAGGTTGTTAAAACACGCATTGACCCCTTCATTTCAAGAATGAACTATTTAAGAGTCTTTTCCGGTAAGCTGAGTAAAGATTCCTCTGTCGTTAATGTTCGTACCGGGAAACCAGTCAGATTAAATCAATTACTTGATGTGCAGGGAGGAAAACAGGAACCCGTTGAAGAAGTTTCCGTGGGAGATATCTTCGCTGTGGCTAAAGTCGATGATTTAAAACTGGGGGATACGATTACCGCAGATGCGAACGGTGATGGGTTATCATTGCCTGAGATCAAATTTCCTCATCCCGTTGTAGGTTTAGCAGTAGAGCCGAAGAGTCAGAATGATCAGCAGAAAATCTCCGGGGCACTGCACAAAATTGAAGAAGAAGATCAGACGTTTCATGTCGTCCATGATGAAGAAACACATGAAATGGTTATGCAGGGAATGAGTGAGTTGCACCTGAAAATCGTACAAGAACGCCTCTTACATCGCGACAAGGTAGAAGTGGTTACGCATCAGCCTAAAGTTCCCTACCGAGAGACGATTATGGGAACTGTCGAGGGTAGCTATCGACACAAAAAACAATCCGGAGGGGCAGGGCAATTTGCTGAGGTTCACCTCAAAGTTTCTCCGATGCCGCCCGATGTTAATCCGGAAGAATACTTTACAAAAGCGAATTTTGATCATCTCCGATCATACCATTATGATCCTGACCTCAATTTTGCTTTTGTTGACCGGATTTCAGGAGGATCCATTCCGAATCAGTTCATTCCCGCTGTTGAAAAAGGAGTGCGGGAGCGGATGAAACAAGGCGTGATTGCAAGTTGTCAAGCGCAAGATTTAATTTGTGAAGTCTTCTTCGGCAAGGACCATCCTGTAGACAGTAACGAAACAGCTTTCAAAATTGCAGGGAGTAAGTGCTTTGCCGAGTTATTTGAAAAAGCACGGCCTGCTTTACTGGAACCAATTGTTCGAATCGAAATACTCATCCCCGAAGAAAATGTGGGAGATATCAGTAGCGATCTTTCCAGTCGACGAGGACGAATGGAAGGCATGCAGGTTTCTCCAGGTGGTTACGAAATTATTCAGGCGCGCGTCCCGCTAGCTGAGGTGATGACTTACGCCCGCACTCTTTCCAGTATGACCGGGGGACGGGGCACTTATGATATTGAATTAAGTCATTACGAAATGATTCCACCTAATGAACAGGGAAAAATCGTCGATTTGCTCAACAAACCAAAGGAGTAGGATGGCTTAAGTCCAAAACAGTTTTCTTCCCGCCACAGTGATAGCTTCACTGTGGCGGGGATCGCCGCTCATCGCTTGCAAGAGTCTTGTGTTTACTCTTTATTCTTTTTCTTTCGATTGCGAGCCAGTGGTTGATTCCATAATTTCAGTTGTTTTTTGATATCATCGAGAGACATTGGAACTGGCGACAGTTTAATTTCTGTTTCGATGTCATACTGCTCACTGGTAACTTTTTCGTCTAATCGATCAATTTCATCTTCCAGATTTCTCATCCAGTCAGGCACATCAATTCCTGAACCAATTGTAGATGCCAGGTAACGCTCGATTTCCTCTCGGAGAATCGAAAAAGCAGCAGAGTCTTCGTTTCCATTGCGGGCATCATTCATGGCACGGGGTACAAGTGCCATCATTCGATTTACCGCCAATGGTTTAACAAATCTCTCATTCAGGTGATCTGAAATCAGTGGGAGATTAATTTTGTATTCCGATTCTGTTTGTTTCAGTTTTTTCAGATGTTTTTTTGCAATCTCTTCAGAGTTTGCTTCAAAGACGGCTTCCCAAATTAATGCAGATTCGTTGCGGTCTTCTTGGGCGAGAACTTTATGGGCGATCAACAATGGGACCATCTTCCAATCATCACGTTCATAAGCGGCTTCGATACGTAAAAAGTCTAACAAACAGTAGAACATTTCGCCGTAGTCTGATTGAGTGGTTGTGCTATTGTATTCTACGAATCGATCGAATTTATCAACAACGGAATCGAAGATGATCTTGAGATTAGACACTGCTTCATCCATGTCAATTTCTCCCTCTTCAAGATCAGTGAGCAGAAGCATAGGCTCGGCAGGTTCATGGTACTCTGCCAAGTAATTCAGGTATTGTTCGATTCCGTTATGTAGAATTGCCCGCAGATTTCCCAATGTGAGATATTGGGCGTGGAACAATTCCGATCCATACTGTTGGATGAACTGTTTCACTTCCATCCAGACAAATTCCTGATTCAACGCTTCGGCACTGGAAAGTCGCATTGTGCGACTATGTTTGAGCCATTGTTCTCGATATTTTTCGACGAGTTTTCCTGCAATATCAATCAATTTTTCATCGTCCAATTGCTCAGAATCCCAAGCATGAGCCGATCGAATAATTGCTGAGAGGGAACTTCTCAACGCCGTTCTAAACAGGCGATCAAATTCACTCACTGCAATCCCTTCCGGACGTGAAGAACGCTCCATTCGGTATACGGTTTTTAATAATTGCCAGGTTTCACGTAGCATTGCCAAACTGGGTAACTGTGATAGTAGAAACCGTAAGATCATTTGCAATGACCGAACTTTCAGAACAACATTTGGTTTTCCACCTTGATCCAGGGGAGTATATAGAAGTGGAGTCTCTGAAATGTTACTCAAAAATGTTGGAAATTCTTTTTGCACCAGTTCGATGTCTCGAGTGAGCACTCCACGATAGATGGGAACCAGTATTTTCTCATTTTCCGTAAGTTCTGGTTCTGAGTCGGACTTTGGAAGTGTAGAGAGTAGCATTAACCTTGCAGAACGACAATTGACCGTTGTTATGATAATGGCATGCATCAAATAAAATTTTGTCTGGAGCTGTAAGTCATATTCAATATTTGAATCATGATCTCCACTCGGCTTAGGAATTTGATAATTCCAAATCGAGTTGAGTAGAACCACTAATTCCTGTTGTAAGTGTTCGGTATGTTGGATCCAGCCTTCGATGGACTGTTTGGTTGAACGGTCAAACAACTGTGATTGTTCTGTAGCTTGAGAGTCATCGACTTGTTCCTTATGCAGAATGATCTCTGATTCACAGAAAAAGGCAGCTGAGATTTGCCAAAGTTGAGAAAGTGTATTCAAAAACTTGAGTCGTGGTTCCAGTTGCCGATTAATAGATTCGATTTCAGAGTTACTGGATGAGTATCCAGAATCCATCATCTCACCTTGGACACCATCGTCGGCACTGTCCCGAAACGTGACATTTTCATATGCGGCATCGAACAGAGAATCTTCCTCATCCGGATCTTCAAGATTATCCTCGAAAGGATCTTCAATTTCTTTTTCAGGAGCAGGTAAGACTGCGTCAAATCGAGGCACCGACCAATAATCGGCAGCATTGGCTTCCAGGTAATCGAACATCTTACGAATGGAAAGACAGTTTGCTGCAATCGTTTTCGGATCAAGGTTGGATGTGAGCTGACGCATCCATTGTAGTAGTACGGAATGAATCGAATAAGGTCCCGATTCAAGTCCGGTCTGATCAACTTGACTGAGCCATTGCATGATTAGCCCGATAGCAGCGACATGATCTCGTTTTTGCAAGAGTGCATCGACCGTTAATGCATATGCTTTTGCAGATTCGAACCGGTCGACGTGCTGTCTCCAGAATGAGATATCTCCTACAGATTCTCCTCCGTTCTTCCACTCAGTCAGAATTTGTGAAACATGTGCCGCTGATTCAAATGAGTCCTGACCATTGACCTGAGGTAAATCTTCAACCGTAGTTGTGGCATAGCGATCCCATTTCTCTGCCAATTTTTGAAAACGATCAGAAATTTGAAGTTTGAGCTTATTGTTTCCTTGTGCAGCCGCTTCACTGAGAGTTGCTGAATAGGCAGAAAAAATTTCTTCCATCAGATCAAGGAGGACTTCGCTACGTTGGTCAGGTATGCTGTCTTCACGGGAAATGAAAAGCGGAAATAAACCTTGAAACCCTAAGATATTCCAAGGGTCAATTAATGCTCCGCATTCGATACCCCTTGTTAAAAAATCCTCTATTTCGGGTATGAGATTCCAGGCTTCTTCCAGTTCATATCGTTCTAAATGAAGGTGAACCAAGGTCACTCTCCATTGGATTTCACACTCGAATCGAACTGAAGTGCACGGAATAACTGCAGATTCACAACGAGCCGCTGTTGCGAAACCCATGCGCGCATAAATCCTTGAAAGCTGGCGATGCTGTACCTGTTGCGCTCCGTAACGCGCTAAATGTAAATTCAGATAATGACGAATGTGTCCAAAGGGTTGTTGTGACTGTTTTGCTTCTTTCAGTAGCCTTTCTGCACGCTGTCCTGATGCAGAAGCCAATAGTCGATTGTAATAGTCATCACGCTGTCGGGCGACTTTGGGAAGTAGTGACGTTAAGCTGGTTTCACTAGAGTGAGTATCTGGCCCTGATCCACTAATCGAAGACGCCATCAGCATGGTACCACTCAAGACAGCGGCGGCATCCTGTAAGCGTTCTTGCAGAGGCAGCTCTTTGTTTTCGTCGATCCAGGCTAACAATGAGTCAAGAATTAATTTACGGATAATAAACCGACGATAGTAACCCTGGTTGTCTATGGTGTGGGGATCCCATTCCCCAAACATATAGTTGGTTCGTTTGTTAACGGGATGCAGGTGATCGTGTGCACGTAAATCAATAGCGATTTCATCCATTTTATCCAGTCCAAAATGCGCCTGGTGCAACAGATCGTTCGGGGTGGATTGTAATGTCTTAAGGGTGAATTCAATTAATCGCTGATATGGTCCACAGGCAACACCGCTTTCACGAAAGTAGAGAGGAATAGGGCGAAATTTCTCATGCGGGTAAACCTGCATTTTTTGGTTATTCTCAAGAATAGCTACAGGTCGAAAACCGACAAAATCATTTAGTTTATCAATCGCCCCTTGAACGACATGTGTGTCTGATTCCCAGGGAGTTTGCTGTTCGAGGATCGCTTCAAACAGAACCGCCAAAAAATAAGGCTGTAAAAAATCTTGTTCTGTGACATGAAATAACAAATCGCGATGATGCTGTTTGTATTTAGGAAGGCATTCCTTGAAAGCGATTCGAAGCACATTTTCCGCCTGCTTGATTTCCTGGAAAGCCGGAGTTGTACCTTTGAGTGCATTTAGTTCAGAGGACAAAAGCGAGTAAAGTATTTCTGAAGAAGGAAGTCTATCTAATTCGGAAAAGAGTTGATTCCAGTTAAAGCGAAATTTGGGATCAGGTTTTCCATTTGAAAAATTCAGATATCCCAAAATCTCCCGTGTGATTAATTTATCAACGGTGGGTAATGAATTTTGTCCCGAGCTATGATTTCGCGATGTAGTCATATTAGCAAACGTGAATGTTTGAATCAGTAAAAAATAAATTGAACAAAGACAACTACCAATCAGCAGTAAAACAGCCTGTTTCCTTCGTGAACAGTCCAAAAGGACTGAATCCCAGAAGCAATTTTTCTTTTTAGTAGTTTGGAGTCAAAACGGCATCCAGTTTGTGAATTCTAACTTCAATTGTCAAAGCAGTTTATCGAAAAATATTCATCAAATATCTTATCATCGGTTTTGCCTATATAAGATAGTGTTCATGTGGATGGACTTGATTACTTTTTCCTTCTCAACTTGAGACAGAACTTTTCTTCAACTTGGATGTCACAATATGTCGATTATAACGAATATGCGTATTACTCAAGTGACAGGTAATTGAGTGATTTTCCATAAATGGAATCAAAATCGACTCTGATTACCAAGCTCTGATAAGAGTTCATTGTCACCAGTTTTTAGGTATTACCACAAGTTTATCAGCTTTCGCAAGAAGGTGATGGACCTCAAACGGTACGACCCCTATGGGGTTAAACCCAAACACTAAGCTCGATAGAGCACCAGCGCCTTTTAGGATGTGAGCATACAGATGGAACATGCAGAATTGCTGACGAAAAGTGAAAAAGAAGATCACTTGTTGAATTGGTCAAAAGCAGTCCTGAAATCTCCCCTTTTTTGGGGGACAGCTGCCACCTTTGGATTTTACGCGCTGATTCCACATCTTCCTTTATATCAGGCGCTCGTAGAACGGTATTTTTGTAGTCATCCGCTTGAATACGCAACGACAGCTCTCTTCTTTATTGGTATGGCAATTATCGGTGTGAAGGGCATCGGTATGCATGGCCAGAATAAATCATTAACAGAAACAAACATTGACTGGGAAACAATAGGTGAAGTTGAAGACATTAACGAGCGAATTGATGTTTTTGAGGAGCAGGTTCAAATTCTTCCCGGTTGGATTGGAGAGACTTATCTTGGCAAAAGACTACAGGATGTAGTTTCCTATGTGAAAGCACGAAGGTCTGTTCAGGATCTTGATGAGCATCTCAAGTATTTGGCAGAACTGGCATCTGAGCAGATGCATGCCAGCTATTCTCTCATTCGAACAATTACCTGGGCAGTTCCCATTATCGGATTCCTGGGGACGGTAATTGGTATCACGATTGCCATTGCTAATGTCACACCCGATCAACTGGATACCTCTCTATCAGAAGTGACTGGTGGATTGGCGGTTGCCTTTGATACGACGGCATTGGCATTAGGTTTATCTTTGGTTTTGGTCTTTTCGACTTTTGTTGTAGAACGTATGGAACAAAAACAACTTGAGAAAATTGAGTTGTTTGGGATTCAAAATATTGCGACTTGTATGAGTGTTTCAGAAAAGTCTGTTAGTCCGTTAGAGCTAGCAGAAGCAGAGGCAGCCCAGCAATTGGTTCAGAGTACAGAAGAAATGATACAGCGCCAAACAGAGCTTTGGCAGCAAAACCTGGAGTCATTGCGGAGTCGTTGGAACGAGGTGATGGAGCGGCAACAAGTCAATTTTGATCAATCGATGCAGCAAGGAATGTCAAATACTCTAGATACTCACTCTTCACAATTGGAATCATTGCGTAACGAGTTCCTGAGTGCCTATCAATCAACGACCGAACAAATTGAGCTCATGATGACTCGCTGGCAAGAAACACAGAAAGAATCGAACAATCAGTTTTCAAAGCATCTGGCCCAGATTTGGAACGAAGTTCATCAGGATGTGATATCGGCACAAACACGACAGACATCACAAATCGAGGAAGCCACTAAAGAAATAGCTGGTGAAGTTAGACAGTGGAATCATCAGTTGAAAGAAACATCTGAAGTTTCTTCTTTACAGATTGAAGCGCTTAATTCACAGAGTGAAAATCTTCTAAAAATAGTTGGTCAGGAAGAGCATCTGGTTGGTTTACAGAAAAGATTGAATGAAAATCTAGATGCTATTCGTGCTGCAGAGACTTTTGAAGAAACTTTGCATAGTTTAAGTGCGGCAGTACATCTACTCACAGCTCGATCGAATCGAAATAATGCTGCTTGATAATGAAAACGGATGTTGAGATTCTTATTTATTTCATACTGAACGAAGTCTATTTCCCCGGTTTAATTCATGAGTAAGCATGGTCGCGAAACACGTTCGGTATCGCTATTTCCGTTTTTAGCGGTTCTTATTTGTGCGATGGGGGCTTTGATTTTTCTGTTGGTCGTCACCACGCGCCGGATCCGTCACCAGGCTCTGCAGCAGGTACAAAGCGTCTCCGTGGAAGAGGTGGTCGATGAAGACTTTTATCCTCCTGTGTTATTTGCTGCAGAAGTTCTTGAACCGGAACTACCTGCGCCGAAAATAATAAGACCGGAAGAGCCTGTTGTTATCACAGAGCCAGAACCTCAAGTGATTAATCTAGCGTTAGAGCAGGAAGCAAAGTTAAGAGCTCTCAGTTTAGAGAGAGCAAAAAAGTTGGCGGATCTGAAATCACAGAATCAAAAATTGATCCGATTGAAAAATGAATTGACTCAATCCGAAAAATTATTGATTGAGAGTAAACAACAACTTCAAGTCTTAAGTCAAAAAGATCAAGAACTCAATGATAAAATGACACAAATCACGCAGCAAAAGCTCCGTGTTGCTGAACTGCTTCAAGAAGAATTACACTTACTTAAAGAGAAAAAACAGTCACAAAAGACCGCGCGCAGTAAATATTCTGTGATTCCTTATGATGGTCAGACCGGGACTGCGAAACGGCCTATTTTGATTGAATGTACTGATAAGGGACTGACGTTTATTCCGGAAGGAATTACTTTGACTCCGGATGATTTAAAAGACTTTACACCTGGGTACAATCCTTTGTTGGCTGGTACGCGGGCATTAGTGGAACACTGGCAGAATAATAGTCAACAATCAAATCGGGAACCGTATGTCTTGATTCTGGTCAGACCAAGTGGAAGTGTGGGTTATTATGTTGCGAGAAAGTTATTAAATAATTTGAAACTAGATTCCGGTTATGAGCTAATTGATGCTGACTGGGACTTTGAGCTACCTGAAAAAGATTTAATTGCAGAACAGGTCTGTCAGGATGCCATCGATCGGGTTTTAAGTGAACGTAAACAACTTGTCTCACAGCTGCATCAGCATCAGGAAGGATCAGGTTCTGGTGGCCGCAGACTACAATTTGACGCGCGTACCGGCATGGTACGAGTTATTGAACCTGAAGATGAGCTGGGAACAGGAGCAGGGTCACATCAACAGGCACGAAAACGGGCAAAACATAAGCGTGGTACAGCTGATGGTGAGTCTCGTTTTAGTGACGTATTAACCGCGCGACAACAACTGGCACGTGCAAAATATTTACAACGGCTCGCAAATCAACGACATATTGTAGCTGACGAAGGTGAAGGAACTTCCAATTCTGAACAACGAGGATTGCATTCCAGTAAACACTCTATTTCAACACCGCAACATGCTGACACTTTCAAGCGAATCCCCGGAAGTCGACAAAGAGCAGAAGTTTATGATCTGGCAGATTTAAAAGCACAAAGTGGTCAGCGCCAAGGCGAAAGTAATAGTGTCGGATTGAAGCAGGCAAAAGTAATGGGACGTGACCAACTCAAACAGCAGGCAGAGCAACATTTAGTTGCCCTTGATGGAACACAGACGAGTGGAGTTTCAGATATTCGAAAACAGGAGCAGCGAAGTAGGTCTGCAACGATGTCTGCTTCAGATCGCATGATTGAAAACGCATTTGGAAGGGAAGGAACTCAAAGCCAGAGAACTCAAAATGACGAAAACCAAACCGAAGCTGGATCAAAAATTTCGAAAGTAGAGAAAAGAAACTCTCAATCGCAGGCTCGTTCGTCAGGAGCCCCTCCCGGGAAGTCTGCTTCAGGCGCAGGAAACAGTATGAGTTCATTCGCTTTTAATCGAAGTAAAGGTAGCCCTCATTCAGAAATAGAGTCTGCAAACAAACAACGCTGGCGCCCTCATCAATCTCGATCAGGGATCGGATTCGAAAGAGAGATCTCGGTTCAGGTGGGAGCCGACAGAATTATCGTCGGTGAAAATCAAAGTGTGAAGCTTAATCAGGGAGTGACACAAGAAGAATTACTACAATCAATGATTATGGTGATGGATCAACACGTTAACGCCTGGGGGCCGGCACCAAAAGGTTTTTACTGGGTTCCCACGATTCAGTTTACGGTCAGTCCGGGCGGGAATCAGTTTTATGAGCGATTGAAATCGTCAGCCCAGAAAATGGGTTTACAGACAGCGGCAAAACATACGTTAGATCCTTTGCCAGTCATTTCTTCTCCCCAATCTGAGAAGGGGCAATAATATGAGCCGCCGCACACCACAGGGGGAAGCTAATTTTGGTTCTGATTCCTTTTTGGATATCGTTGCCAATATTGTGGGGATTCTCATTATTTTGATTGTGATTGCTGGTGTCAGGATGAGTCAGGCTCCGGTTACGATGACTGAGAACCAACCGCTTAGTCCACCACAACCAGAAATTATTGATACTGATTTAGAGGTGTTTCTTCCCAAAATAGAAGCAGATCCACCAATAAAGGAAGCGCCTGGGCTACTTCTTACTCAACAGGCACCTGAACCAAAGCAGATTGTTCCTCAACAACCAAGAATTATCTATAAAGAACCTTCAGCAGAATTGCTTAGTGAGGTACGGAGAATGGAAGCAGAGTTGTCAGAGTTGGATCAAGTGATGCAAAATCGAAAAATCGGTACCCAGGAATTATTATTCCAAAAACAGACTGTCAGCGGAAAAGTGCAATCATTGGTTTCTCAGCTTGAACGAAAAAGCGATACGTTAGAAGAGCGTTATGAAAAATTATTAGGTTTAGTGACGTCGAAAGAAGAAACACAAAGAGAGCTGGAACGGGTCGTGGCCCAGTCTCGCCAGGTTTCCGTACCACGCGATGAAGTGAAGCAACTGAAGCATCGGCTGACTCCCGTGAGCCAGTTGGTGACTGATAAAGAGTGGCACTTTTTACTTTCTGAAAATAAAGTATCTTATGTACCGATCAATGAATTACTTGATGATTTGAGAGATCAAGTCATGAAACGCGGAAATTGGCTTGCCAAATATCGAGAACATCATGGTAAGGTGGGGCCCATTCGAGGATATACCATGAAGTATGTAGTTGAACGCCAGGTACTCTCGGCCATGGATCAATTAAGGAACGGAGGTAGTAGGGGATTTCGTGTGGGGGTAACCAAGTGGGAAATTGATCGTGATAATGATGTGCGTGAAGAGAATGAAGAAGTAGCACTTCAGGTTCAATCTCGATTTTATCAGGCATTAACAGATATCGGGACAGGTTCTACACTCACATTTTGGGTGTATCCTGATAGCTTTGAGCTTTATCGTGCCTTACAGAAACATGCGCACTCTTTAGGCTATCAGGTCGCTGGTCGCCCTTTACCATTTGGAGTACCAATTGCAGGTTCTCCGCAGGGAACCAGATCTGCCGGACAATGATCACATCATTAATAAAGCAGTGTCGCCAGTTTTTTGCGATAAGTACTTGCTAGAGTCGATTGTGGCCCAAGTACGTCAAAAATTTTCAAGGCTGTATCTTTGGCTTCAACTCCAGCTCCTGTTTTATCTTGTTCGATGATTGAAAGACAGATTTCGAGAGCCTCTCCGTGTTTGTTCGCAATCGCCAGGGCATCTGCTAATGCAATTTTTAGTGTCGCATTTTCCGGGTCTGCAGCTAAAGTCGCTCTTGCTTCTTCGACACCGCCTGCTTCATCTGCTGCTGCCTGAAGTTCGAGTTGCGATTTGATCTGCTCTGCTTCGGGTTCCAGAAACCCCCTCGCTTCCAGTTCATTGATGATTGTCGCGCATTCTTCAAATCGAGACTGCTTTGCTAACACCGCTGCGATCCGTAATTTTAACACATCATTATCAGGTTCCAAGTGGAAGGCTTCACGATATTTGGCTTCCGCCAGTCCAGGATCTTCCTCTTCAACATCTTGCCCCTCCTGTAACAAAATTTGAGCAGGTGAGGGGATCAGTCGACCGATCCATTCTTTTAATGTTTCTTCAGGTAAAATTCCCTGAAAGTGATCGACGGGTTGCCCATTTAGAAAAGCAACAACAGTGGGGATGGATTGTACTTGAAACGCAGCCGCCAAACCCTGTTGTTCATCGATATTGATTTTAGCGAGGTGAAATTTTCCCTGATACTCCTCAAGCAGTTTCTCCAGGATCGGAGTTAACTGCTGGCAAGGGCCACACCAGGGAGCCCAGAAATCAATTAGAACTGGTGTTTGTTCAGATTGTTTTACGACACCTGATTCAAAGTTTTCTTCAGTGATATCGGTAATCCATGTAGTATTGGCTGACATTTTTGATTCCTTGGTTGGTTCATATTCTTATCTTGAAATTTGGTAGAACATCAGTTTTGAGGTATGGCAAGTTGACAGATAGCCCATTGCCCAAAGTTTTCTTCCACTTCAATTTGTAATAGTTCGAGCTGACTCGACGCATTAGATCCTATCACAGGCATTAATTGCAGGCCAATCCAATGAGCAATTAATTCTGCAGTTGTATTTTCAATAGGCAGCAAAATGCAATCTTCTTTTGGAAATACCCAACGCCGCTTTTCAAAAGTTGCTTGGACTTCTTCATCGATTTCTGATACTTCAATCATGTGATGCTTCATCGGGAGCAAGACGCGGTGATCGAGGGAGTCAACTGTTTTTTGTAATCGATCTCGTAACGCAATAAAGTCAAACACATAACAATTTTCATCCAATGGCCCAGATAATTCAGCGGCGACTCGCCAATTATGTCCGTGGAGCCTTTCACAAATATTTCCATTAAAAGTAATGAAATGAGCGGCACTAAATACAAGATGATCTTTGGTGACGCGTACTTTGTATTGTGCTGAATTATTCATGATTTGGGATCATTCTCAAGTCGGTTACATATTTTGGGGGAATCTGTTTTGTGATTGTACTAAGATCAGGAGTGGGAATAAAACCATCCCGCATTGCAACAAAAAGGCCGGCAACAATCAAATCAGCTGTAGTTCCCGGATTGCGTTGGTTTCCGTTATCGCGTAGCCACGCATCGAATCGAGTTAAACTTTTGAAGAATTGGTTAGAGTTCTGGACTTCGCGTGCAAACTGTCCAGCTTGCCATGCCTCTTCACGACCACATTTTCTCGCGATCAAAGTGTCTGGGAACTCAGCCATTAGTTGAAGCTGCAGCCGAATGATGACCTCTTCCCAATTAAGGCATGTATTCCATAGTTCTTTCAACACCGGCGCTGCTGTGCCCAGGGTAATTTGAAAATTATTTGCGTATTCACTGGCAACAGAATCTCGATCAGCGGCCAGCCCCATCACTTCTCGAAGTGTTCCCGTCGGTTCAGTAGTCACGTCTTCTGCTTCTGTTTTTCCCAGCCCTCCTGGTTTGGCAATGCGAATTGCTTCGTAAACTTCTCTGGCATCCTCAATGGAAAGATGATTCAAAATAGTTTGAATTCCTTCAGCCACAGTTTCTTCTAACGAAACAGCTGACAACGGTGCCAGTAATAATACGATTCCGAGGTTTGAGTTACTTGGAATGGCTTTCTGCGTCTCTTTGATGCATTCCTTAATCACAGAACCTATATTTTGTGAACATGAATTAACCAGGATGGGGGCAATCACGTTGGCAGATTTCAAAAAATCACGATAGGTTAAATCAGGGAATGAAGCTTCAGGATGTACGTTTCCCGGTTTTCTGGCGGTTGCTTCCATTAAACAAGCTAGATAAAGCCAGTTTTCGAGTTGTAGATTATTTTTGCTCATAAGCCTCGGTGAGATTGATGGCGAGAGGGATTCCGCGTACAACAGTATGTAAAGAAAATTAATTTATCTTGCTGGATTTCAGTTTATCGTTTCAATTTTGCAGGATGAAACCCCGGAAATGAAGTCTCTGGCGTATCGATCTCCCCAGGTAACAGGAATTGTTTTATGAGCCTCCAAATAGAGAACCAACAACTGCAAACTGTTCACATTGTACCTCTGACGGCTTTTGATCAAAACGATCAGATTAATGCAGAAGTACAATCTGCTCATACTGCAAAATTATATGAAGCAGGGATGCGCGTTTTTCTGCCCGGAGCGGGTACCAGTGAATTTCATAGCTTGCTTCCAGAGGAAATTATTGAGTTGGTGAAAATTACGCGCGAAGTAGCCGGGCCGGATGCCCTTATCTTTGCTCCGATTGGGTATCAGGTTGGTGTCGCTTGTCAGACTGCGATTGATTCCATGAAAGCTGGTGCTACAGGAATCATGTTCATGCCGTTTGCCCACCCTTACATGAGTGATCGTGGTGCGGAAGAGTATTATCTGAGTGTGATGGATGCCGCGGATTGCCCGACTTTGTACTACAAAAAGTCAGACATTCCCAGCGATTCATTGCTGCTTAAATTAGCCGCCGATAAGCGATCGATTGGAGTAAAGTACTCGGTGAATCAGATGCATCAGTTCCGCACGACGGTTAACGCAGATCAAGATGGTTTAGAATGGATTTGTGGTTCAGCCGAGCGATTTGCTCCGTATTATATGCTGGCTGGTTCAGGTGGGTTTACGAGTGGTGCTGGAAATCTTTGTCCACATTTATCATTGGCTATGCACGCTGCCTTTGCTTCGGGGGAATTTGAGCGAGGGATGCAAATTCAACAACTGATTCTGCCCATTGAGGACTATCGGGCTAGAGCAGGGGATAGTTTCAATATTAGTATGCTGAAATATGCGATTACTTTGACAGGTGTAGATTTCGGTCCACCACGCCCGCCACAGCGAACACTCACTGCTGAACAAGAAAAGGAGATTCGGCAATTAATGGAACCGATTCTCGAGGCGGAAGAGGAATTCGCGCAACAAAAAAGCCCCGTTTAACAAAACGGGGCTTTTATCTGGTTTAGAACTTAGGCTGTTGCCATGCGTTCTTCTTTTTCTTTCAGACGTCGTGCCACGACCTCTTCTTGAATATTTCTGGGGACCTGAGAGTAACGAGAGAATTCCATGCTGAATCCACCTTTACCCTGTGTCATCGAACGTAGTTCATTGGCATAGTCGAACATGTTTGCCAGTGGTACTTCCGCGATGAAAATACTGGTTCCCATTTTCGTTTCAGAAGTATTGATCACGCCTCGTTTCTGTGCGACATGACCGGAAACAGCCCCCTGATATTCTTCAGGAACTTCCACTTCCAGTTTCATAATGGGTTCAAGCAGAGCCATGTTCGCTTTCTTCAATGCATCTCGCATACAATTGAAACCAGCAACATTGAAAGCCATTTCTGATGAGTCGACGTCATGATAGCTACCATCAGAAAGTGTGGCTTTAACTCCCACGACTTCGCACTCGCAAAGAGGACCTTTGACCAAAGCTCGCTGAAAACCTTTATCTACAGCAGGAATGTATTCTCGAGGAATACGACCCTGGCTAATATCATTGATAAACTCATAAGTTTCACTATCGTTCTCAACAGCGATCGGCTCAATTTGCCCAACGACGTGAGCGTATTGACCAGAACCACCAGTTTGCTTTTTGTGCTTGTGATTGTATTCCACAGGAATAGTAGGAGTCTCGCGATAAGCGACACGTGGCTCACCAACAATACATTCCACTTTATATTCACGTTTGATACGCTCGATATAAACATCCAGGTGTAACTGGCCCATTCCTGCGATGATGGTCTGATTGGTTTCTTCATCAGTCATCACGTGGAAAGTAGGATCTTCTCGGTTAAAGCGTTGAATGGCTTTAGCCAGACGGTCTGCTCCATCCCGGTCGAGTGGTTCAATGGAAAGCCGAATGACAGGCTCGGGAACAAAGATACTCTCGAGTGCAAAGTTAACATCATCACTACAGAAGGTATCCCCAGAGGCACATTCCATACCAACAGCGGCAATAATATCACCGGCTTCACCGCAATCTACATCTTCACGGCTGTCAGCATGCATACGTACCAAGCGACCAAACCGGGTAGAGTTCCCTGTTCTGGTATTAATGTAACTTTGACCTTTTTCAATTTTACCTTGATAAATACGCATGTATGTCAATTGGCCGAATGTCTCATCGACAATCTTGAACGCCATGGCTACCAAAGGTTTATCAGAAGAATGTGACAGTTTGGTTCGGAAAGATTCGCTGTCTGTCTTTTCCTGACCTTCTTTAATTGCTTTCTGTTGTGCGTCCAGATCAATTGCAGAGATTTCACGGTCAAGTGGGCTAGGCAAGAAGCGTACGACTGCATCAAGCAGAGTTTGAACTCCTTTGTTTTTGAATGCAGTACCCATCATGACTGGGGTGATTTCGTGTGAAAGCGTAGCATCACGGATAACCGTATAGATATCTTCCACAGGAACTTCTGCTTCCTCGAGCAATGCAACCATCAAGTCGTCACTGAACATGGAGAGCGTTTCAAGCATCGCAGAGCGCGCTTCTTCAGCAGCTTCTTTAAATTGTTCAGGAATCTCGCCAAAGATCTCATTTTCGCCTTGCTCACCTTCATAGGTGACAGCTTGCATGGTAACCAGATCAATGACACCTTCGAATTGCGCTCCTTCACCCATTGGAATCTGTAATGGCAGAGGTACGACGTGCAGCTTTTCTTCGATTTGCTGAATCACGCTGGCAGAGTCTGCACCAGTACGGTCCATCTTGTTGATAAACGCGATACGGGGGACACCATAACGTTTCATCTGACGGTCAACCGTTAATGATTGACTTTGCACACCACCTACAGAGCAAAGTACCAGCACAGCACCATCCAGCACACGCAGGCTACGTTCTACTTCCACAGTGAAGTCAACGTGACCCGGGGTGTCAATGATATTAATCGTTGTATCTTTCCACTGGACCTGCGTCGCTGCGGAAGCGATTGTGATACCTCGCTCACGTTCAAGGTCCATGCTGTCCATGGTAGCGCCACCATCGCCGCCACGTACTTCACGTACTTTATGAATTCGTCCTGAATAGTACAGAACTCGTTCGGTAAGTGTCGTTTTACCAGAGTCAATGTGAGCCGAAATTCCAATGTTTCGATACTTGTCCAGATTTTTCATGGCTTTGATGAACGTTTAATTAAGGTAACAGGTTATGGATACAAAACGGACGGCAACATACCGACCTAGTTAAAGAGCTCAATTCTTACAGGAACGTTTAGTGAGAAGAAACACTCAAGTTTTCACAGGGGATGGCCCTGCAAAATCGCATCACTCTACTGGTGTGATGGTTGATCCGGCAGGTTTTGTAAACATGGGATCACTGTCATCGGGACATTCGCAAGTAGGCAATCTGAGCGTAAGGTGTGAGCGTAGAATCTTATCGTTGTATCGTCTTTGGGGGAAGAGGATTTTTGGTTAAATTCAGAAAACTCACTGATTTATTACTTAATTCACATATTCGGATCATTTTGAAATTCAAGGCAAAAGAAACAGGGAGAGATTTACATGAATCTCTCCCTGTTGTTAAGTACTTTCTTTAAATAGTCTTAGGCATTTTCTTCCAGGACGGCCTGGGCTGCTGCCAACCGGGCAATAGGCACTCGGAAGGGAGAGCAACTCACATAGTCAAGACCTAGTTTATGGCAGAAGATGACACTGGCAGGATCACCGCCATGTTCACCACAAATACCGATTTTCAGATCCGAGCGAGCTCCACGACCTCGTTCGACACCTGTTTTCATAAGACGTCCCACTCCATCCTGATCGATGGTTTGGAAGGGATCTGCGGGAACAATGTCGTTTTCACGGTAATGACCGATGAATGTACCATAATCATCACGGCTCATTCCGAGAGTCGTTTGTGTTAAGTCATTGGTTCCAAAGCTGAAAAATTCAGCTGTTTCCGCGATCTGATCAGCACAAATCGCAGCACGAGGAAGTTCAACCATTGTACCAACTAGATAGTTGACTTTGACGCCTTTCTCCTGCAGTACTTTTTCCGCTTCATTGCGAATAATGGCTGCCTGGTTATCAAATTCTGTTTTGAATCCGGCCAGAGGGACCATGATTTCAGGATAGACATCAATTCCAGAACTCTGGACATCACAGGCAGCTTCCATTATGGCTCGTGCCTGCATTGCTGTAATTTCTGGATAAACAATTCCCAGGCGGCAACCACGGTGACCAAGCATCGGGTTCAGTTCATGGAGTTCTTCTACACGACGACGGATGAATTCAACTGTAACACCCAACTCATTTGCAAGTTCCTCAGCCAATGTCGGGTTTTCTTCGAGGTGGCGATCAGAAAGGAATTCGTGCAACGGTGGATCTAAGAGTCGAATCGTAACCGGTAACCCATTCATTGCCTTGAAGATTCCAGTAAAGTCCTCACGTTGGAACGGAAGCAGTTTGTTGACTGCTTTGGTTCGGGACTCAACATCGCCAGCTGCAATCATCTCGCGAATTTCAGCCAGATGGTGGAAGAACATATGCTCGGTACGGCAAAGTCCAATTCCTTCAGCACCAAATGCAATCGCTTCAGCAGATTGATCTGGCTGATCGGCGTTAGTGCGTACTTTTAGTTTTCGAATTTCATCAACCCAACTCATCAGTTGTTGATAGCGTTGGAATGTTTCTGAATCTTCCGGTTTCATTGTTTTTGAAATCAGCACTTCGACAATTTCACTTGGTTTTGTTTCCACTTTTCCAGCAAAGACCTCGCCTGTGAAACCGTCGATGCTGATCCAGTCACCCTTTTTGAGTACTTTGTCACCTGCTGTGATAGTTCCCGCTTCATTATCTATTTTTAGTTCTGAAGCTCCCACAATACAGGCTTTTCCCATTTGACGGCTCACAAGGGCTGCGTGAGAACTGGCACCACCCAAGGCTGTCAAAATTCCCTTGGAGACACGCATGCCTCGCAAGTCTTCTGGGCTGGTTTCTCTTCGAACTAAAACAAGCTCTGCTGAGTTATCGTTGTTATAAATTGCCTCTGCATCTTCAGCACTGAAGCAGATGTGACCACAAGCAGCACCGGGGCCGGCATTGATCCCTTTGGTAAGAAGATTTCCTTCTTTCGTCGCTTTTTCCTTTTCTGCAGGATCGAAAATTGGTTGAAGTAATTGGTTCAAGTCATCGGCGGGAATCCGTTTTTTTGTAATTGCCTGCTCTTTGCTGACCAGGCCTTCGTTGACCATATCGACGGCAATACGAACAGCAGCAAAACCGGTACGTTTTGCATTTCGAGTTTGCAGCATCCAGACTCTACCACGTTGAATCGTAAACTCGATATCCTGAACATCTTTGTAATGCTGTTCCAGCTTTCGCCCGATGTCGTCGAGCTGTTTGTAGCCATCGGGCATGTCCGTGCTCAAAGTCAACTCAATCTGTTTGGGAGTGCGAATTCCGGCAACCACGTCTTCACCCTGAGCGTTGATAAGGTAGTCACCACAGAAACCGGGTTCTCCGGTCGAGCAATTTCGAGTTAGTCCAACGCCAGTGGCACAGTCATCCCCCAAGTTTCCGTAGACCATTGCTTGTACGTTACAGGCAGTACCCCAATTGTGAGGTATGCCATAGTCACGTCGGTAAACGACAGCACGGTCATTGTCCCAGCTGCTGAATACCGCTCCAATGGCACCCCAGATCTGTTGTTTAGGATCAGTAGGGAAGTCCAAACCGGTTCCTTCTTTGATCAACTGTTTGAATTCAGCGACCAGTTCTTTTAGTTGTTCTGCATTCAGCTCCGAATCGTATTGAACCCCGGCAGCTTCACGTTTGGCTTCTAGAGCGTGTTCAAATGGGTCTTCGTCTGCTCCTTTCATGCCTAGTACGACATCACCATACATTTGCACGAAGCGGCGATAGCTGTCCCATGCGAATGCTTCGTTGCCAGACTGCTTAGCCAAGGCTTCGACAGTCGTATCATTGAGCCCAATATTCAAGACCGTGTCCATCATACCTGGCATTGATTCGCGTGCCCCAGAGCGGCAGGAGACCAGAAGCGGGTTGGTAGCACAACCAAATTTTGCACCCATGGCTTCTTCCACTTGTGCCAGTGCTTTTTCGACTTGTTCTTCAATGCCTTCCGGGTATTCTCCTTTTGTTTTGCTGTAGTGAATACACACATCTGTATTCAAAGTGAATCCGGCTGGTACAGGAAGGCCGATATTAATCATTTCTGCCAGGTTCGCTCCTTTACCCCCCAGGGTATTCCGCATTGTGGCGTCGCCATCTGCTTTTCCATCGCCGAAGAAGTACACATACTTTTGACCTGACATACTTAAATCCTCTTAATGTTAATCGATTAGGCTTGCGGTTCCTTCACGTGAAGAAACTGGTTGCTAACCAGTACATATCTATTGTTAAGAAGCTTAATGCTTCCTTTTAAGATGAGGGGCTGAGATTCAGCACCCTCTCATATTCAATTCCGGAAATCGCGGCAGCGATTGTCTTAAGATAGACTCGTATATGACACCTGATGTCCCGTTGATCCGAATACTGCAGAATCATTTTCAGGCTGATTTTTCTCGTTGATTGTGATTGAATCACTATACGCTAAGCCATCAGTTTGCAGCATATTTACTAGGGACACTACCATTGCTCAGTCTCACCGTCAAGCGACTGGCCCTATTCAGGTTAAATGCCATTCGAATTCTTCTGATTCAGCCGGAAGCATCTCATCGAATAGACAATTTTCACTTTATACTGATCTGGGTAAATTCGCATGGAAATTGCTTTTAGGTTTGATAACATGCATGAAATGGCCTTCAATTTCTATTGACTTTGCATCTCTCTCAATAACAATAAATTATATAAAAACAGTTACTTATGTATTTTAGGTCTTACTCTGGGCTGCACACATGATAGCGCGATTGATTCCTGTAAATGGAGGCCAGCCCATTGTTTTGAAAAATGATGTGACTGTTGTCGGTCGCAAATCTGATTTGTGTGACATTCAGATTGATACGAATAGTGTTTCAAAGATTCATTGCGTGATTATCAAAACAGATGGACTTCTATTTGTCCGAGATCTCTGTAGCACAAATGGTACACGTGTGAATGGCCAAAAGATAATTCGTGGTGCATTGTTACCGGGAGATGAATTATCGATCGCTTCTACAAAATACGAAGTGGAACTATCTGGGGAGCATAAAGAAGACGATCCACCTACCGCAATTCATCAGAGGACAGAGATGCTGACGGCATTCAATCTGGAAATCGAAAACGATCGCCTCGATTCGGACAGCGGGAACGAAATCAAATTGATTTCTGAATGAAATCTCTTGGGATTGAATTATGGGATTGAATTAGTTGAGACATGTCTTTAACTGGCTAATTGCAAAGTTAGTTCTTCTTCATTGAGTGAAACGATTGCAATCCCTAATTTGTCTGCCAGATCGGCAACTTCCTGCTGATCAATCATGATGGTCTGATTGCTTTCGATTGCTAGAACGCGTCCCCCAGCTTCGTGCATGGTTTGTAGAGTTTTAATACCGACTGTGGGAACATCAAATCGTCGATCCTGCTGTGGTTTGGCTACTTTCACGACACAGAAGCCACCTCGTTTACATAACTCTCCCGCACGTTGGATGGCCCTGTCTGTACCTTCAATCGCTTCGACTGCTATGACTGCTTTATCATTGATTACAACACTTTGTCCAATATCTAATTGACCCATTTGTTTGGCGATATCCCATCCCATTTTAATATCTTCCCATTGAGATGGATTGGGGTGTCTTTTTGTAAGAAATCCATGTTTCACAAGTAACTCCGGACAATAATCCAAGGCAGATTCAAAATATAAATTATCGCGTTCAAACTCTTTGATGACGGCCAGTAACAAGGTATCGTCTTTTCGATCTTTTTTGGCATATCGATACCACATATGCAATGTGCGCAGATCCGGTAGTAATTTAAAAATTCGAAACGGACTGAATAATACTGTTTTTTCAATTTTCCCAGCCATCACAATACGCTTTACTTTTTCGTGATGAAATAGCTTGATTGCTCGGCCGATGCGTGCCAAAGGAATCCAGTGGAACGTGTCGCAGACATCTATTAACTCTTCACTGGCCATTCCAAAGATTCCAAGGCAACAAACGGAATATCCTTGCTTACGTGCTTGCTTTGCAAACACGATAGGGAATCGACCTGCTCCTGCCAGAAGCCCAATTTGCTTTAGCGGTGTTGTGTTCTTGGATTGAAGTTTATTCATCAATATGAGAGGGTTTTATTCTGATTTCTTTAAACAGCTATCATCTCAGTTTAGTGCAGATTTATGCTGCAGGGGATTCATTTTTTAATTCTTCAAAGCGTTGATTCAGTTCTTGAATGTGTTTTTCCAGATCACGAATTTGTTTTCTCATTTCCGGAACTTTTCGAATGGACATTACGATCTTACGCTGTTCTTTTTCAGGAGCCGCTGGAGTCCCAATATGAATTTCTCCAGAAGGAATATCACGATGAACGCCAGCGCGTGCCCCCAATGTCGCTTTATCTCCAACATGAACGTGATCTGCAATCCCAACTTGGCCGGCACAGCGAACATAGTCTCCAGTTGTAATAGAACCTGCAAATCCAACTTGTGAAGCGAAAGCGTTGTGTTTTCCAATCTCGCAGTTGTGGGCAATCATGACCTGATTATCAATTTTTGATCCTTCTCCAATGACGGTGGCTCCGATCATCCCTCGGTCAATCGTAGTGCCTGCTCCAATTTCGACGTCTTCTTCAATTTGCACACTTCCCAAGTGAGGAATTTTGAGATAACTGCCATTCTCAAATCGATAGCCAAAACCATCGCATCCCAGAACTGCAGTTGCATGTATGAGTACACGATTTGCTATCTTTACATCGGGATACAAAACGGCGTTTGCATGAATGGTGACATCGTCTCCAATGACACAATCATCACCTATGTAAACACCGGGATAAATTCTACAATTATTACCGATTTGAACTCCAGGACGAATCGTAACCTGAGGATATATATGGCAGTTATTGCCTATTGTCACTTCATTGCTAATTTCTGCTTCGGATGAAATTCCTATTTCGGGTAATGAACGTGGGGGACGCAGCTTCTGGATAATTTGAATAAATGCTGCCTGTGCATCGACTACTGTTAGGGATGCGAAGGTTGCACCCTCATATGTCTTTTGAAACGACTCTTCCAACCGTTGCTCAACGATTACCGCACCTGCGTTGCTTGATTGTAGTCGCTTTAGATTGAGTTCGTCGCCGACGAATGTAATGTCATGCGGTCCTGCTTTCAGAACAGATTCTGCGCCATGTATTTCCAGCCTCTGATTACCCCTCGCTGGGCAGTCCAGTGCTTGAGCGATCCACTCGACAGTCGTCGACATCAAGGAGTCCTTTCCAAAAGATGCACGTTATTAAATTTAATATCCAGACTTATTTCAGGAGAATGAGTGACACCATCATGGTGATCCTTATGGTTCTATTCTCCTCTGATCAAGTAAAGAGAGCGGTTTTTACCTGATAAAGCGAAAGTAACGCAAGAGCATTTTTAAAAATGCAGCCTGATCGACTTCTAGTTGCTATTTTGTTAAGTATTACTGATCATTATAGTTAAACTTCATTACATGGTCATAGGTTGTCCATAATTTGAGAATGCAACTAGTAGCGAACAGCCGATGAATTAGTTAGGATGTGATTATGGCTGTTTTAGTTATTCCCGGTTAACAAAGTCGTGTTTATCAGCTTTTGAATACTGGATCGGGATTGCAACAGATTTTTTTATAGATACATGGTATTTGCGATGTCGGTGCGTGGAATTCGTGGTGCAACAACGGTAACTCAGGATAACTCTGTGGAGGTATTGTCCGCAACACGTGGGTTACTTGAGCAGCTTCTTACAGCAAATCAAATCGATAACTATGAAGATATCGTATCTGTCTTTTTTACGACAACGCCAGATCTAACCTCAGTATTTCCAGCTGAAGCAGCACGCGAATTGGGTATGAAATCAGTGCCTTTAATTTGTGCTTCTGAAATCGCTGTAAAAGGGGCAATGCCTCGTTGTATCCGTGTCATGCTTCATGTAAATACTAGTCAGAAACAATCAGAGGTTGTTCACGTCTATTTAAACGAAGCACAAAAGCTTCGTCCGGATGTGGCATCCGCACAATGACTTTGAGAAATGCCGAATTGATTGAGGCAAAATAATATCGCCTATTTTATTTTGTCCAGCCTAGGATCAGGCGGATCAGTTCCAATAATTGCTTCTGTAGAAGTCCATTGCAGGCGATCGTTAGAATCTATTTCATCTATTGTGAAGGGAATTCCGTGTTCTTCAAGTGGATCTAAAAGATCTTCAAGAGGGTTTTTTAGAAATTCAGGAGGTAAGACCTCTTTCAATTCATCCCAATGAGTTCTGACCAGATTGACATTTTCTGGAGGGATTTGAATGAGATGTTCTGCACGATTCACACGTGCGATCCACATTGCTTCATTTAGTGTGCGGTGTCGCTCTTCTAGTGAGAGTGATGAGAAAGGTCGCTTATCTAACTGAAGTTGATGAATAACTTTATTACCCTTCTGCATGATCGCTTCCAGATTTTGATCTTCGCGTAGTTGGTGACGGCTCGCTGCCAGACCAATGGCCAATGTAATACTGATGAACTGGTCTTTGGACATTTCCCTGCGGTGCAACGCTTTTTTCAACGTTCGGTTTCGATTTCCAAAGTGATCACTAATCCGTTCTATTTCCCACAACTGCGATAAATTGATTTGTTCGCTGTTAACAAGATCTTCAATGGGTAAAGAGCGAATATGACTCCAATTGGGAGCAGGAGCGTAAACGGAAGGAAAAGGTGGGACTTTTTTTTGTGGTAACAGCCTGATAACTTTGAGGTATTTTTTCAGTTCGCTTTCAGTGACTTTTTCGTTGATTTGTTTGAGTTCAGTATAGTCGAGAGAATTATCAGAACAAGAAACGTTAAAGCAAAAGCTTATCAGACTCAGACTATAGAAGATCATAGAATCTCTGAAATGTGACAAGATTCTGTTCATATTAACCATGGATAGAATCCAAAATCTTAAGACACAGATTGACGATCATGCTTTGATTGAGTATCAAGGACATAACATTTGATAAGATACCTCTCTACAATTATCGACATGTTTTAGTGGTGAAGCAGTTCCGCTCATAAGAATTACGAATATCGGGATTATATGGAATATGTGCGGGCCATCAACGATGGCACAATCGGAAAATTTTGACTTGCACACAAACCTCTATCCGGGAGGAAAGTGAAAGCCTGTGATTCTGCTGACAGTCGCCACGCAGACAACAGCTTGAGCGATCAAAGCAACAATCCAAACCGATTGTGATTTTAGAAAAGCGGATGGTGCAGAATAATTTAAAGTTGATTCGATCTGAATCATGTGCCAGTACGGGATTGTCATTAGCAGGAACCATGGAAGAAATATTAACCAGAGGCGAGCAGCCTCCCCCATATTTTTTCCAGAGAGCCATAACAGTCCCAATACGATGACACAAGAAAATACTAGATTTTTTAAACTTGGGTCAAAGTACTCATATTCTTGATTACACAGAAAAAGTTTCTGGCGATAGAAAGATTTCACAACAAGCCAGGACAAAGGTAACCCGAGTGCCAGGCTAATTTCAATTGGATTCACCAGTAACCATTTCCAGTAAGTACGTGGATATTGCAAATAAAAGCCGGCGTGATTTTGTAAATTTAAAATCCAGACATTTAACAGGTTGAGATCAAATAAAACTGCCATTAAGAGTGTGGGGATCAAGAAACCGAGAAGACCATAAAATACAGCGAAAAAAAACGGCTTCCAGAGAGGTTTGTGTTGGCTTTTATCGAAGTGAAGATACCAAACTTCTAATATGCAATAGAATATCGCACAAAGCGCTACAGGCAGAAAGGCCAGTGACAAGAAAAAGCCGATCCAGAGGAATAAACCAGCCAGTACAAACAGCGACTTAGAGTTGTGTCTCCAGGCAATGACCCAGAAGTATAAAAACAGAACCGCGATGACGGAATAGAGTGCGTCTGATTTCGGTTGAAAAATCAATGTGGATGGTATCAACGGCCAGAATGCGGATACTTGCCAGCTAACTTCACGTGATGTGAATTCTCGCGACAGCCAAAAAAGGGGAATCACTGTAAGTGAAGACATTATGAGGGTGATGATGGTTGCTAGCCAGAGTACAGCGCTATCAAGATTTGTGAATGGGTTTTCAGATGCAGCAGTAATTTGAGTAATCGTTTCCGTGGCTTCCTGAAAAGAGGTCGGTTGTGAATTAAGAAGCAAGGATTGTAATTCAGGAACGTTTTCACAAAGCTGAATCAGGCTGAGATAAAAAAGGGGGAGCCCAGGAGGGTGAGTTCCTTCGTGCAACACATCTCCCTTTTTCATTTTTTCTTCATAATGCGTCATAAAATCACTGGCATCAGTTATCTCATCGCGTGCTTCAGTAAAATAACCTGAGGAACCTTTGTAATAGAGAACAAATGGTGCTTTTGAAAGTCGGTACTCAGCTGGTGGGCTGTCCTGTAACATTAGCGACCAAATTATTCCCGAAGTCGCTAAGTAAACTAGCCAGATTGATAATTCCCAACGTGAACAAAATTTGATTCGGGAAAGAACGAACAGAGTTACCAGTAAATAGACTCCGAAAATAATTCCGGAAACTATCCACCCAAGGATCATTTCTGGTCCCACATCTGTCAGTCGCTGCCAAGCCCATTCATCGGTAATTCCCAATGGTATTTTCGAAAACCAAAAAAGGCAGATTGTAATAACTACTGTGATCAGAAAAGGGAGTAATGTTCGTAATTGCATGAACTGAGCCAGATTGAAAATTGAAGCAAACAGTTTGCAAAGGAGCGTGAGATATTGAGGCTTCTATTGTGGAGTAGCATAAATCGTTAATCAGTAAATAAAACGATGCAGGTTATATTATCTTTTGATCCTCCTTCTTGTGCCGCTTTTACAATTGCTTCAGCTGTAGCCTGTGGATCTTCTGACTTTCCCAGCAGCTCTTGTAGATTTTCGTCCGGAAGCCCATCGGTAACTCCATCTGAGCAGAGGATAATGCGATCCTGCGGTAAAGGATCTAACTGTCGCGCTTGCGTGCCAGCACTTCCATCTTTTGTGCCTAGATATCGATAGAGTACATTTTTGTATCGATGAGTTTGTGCTTCTTCTTCTGTAATGGTACCAGCATCGACTAATGCTTGTGTGAGAGAATGATCTGTGGTTAACTGATGCAGTGTATTATTTCTCAATAAATAAACACGACTATCGCCAACGCCTCCAATAAAAAATTTTCCATTAACCTGAATGGCAAAGACGATTGTTGTTCCCATACTCCGGCAATTAGGGTCCACTTCTCCAAGTGCCATAATTTCTGTGTTTGCATGAGAGACTGCATTATCAATGGATTGGATCACGTTTTCTGCATTATCATTCTCAAAGTCGATAAGTTCATTCAATTTTTCTGGAATCAATTCGATCGCTAATTGGCTGGCCTTTTCACCTGCACTCTGTCCTCCCATACCATCTGCAACCAGAAAGTATTTATTGAGAGAATCAATGTAATAATTGTCTTCATTATTTTCGCGGAAATTTCCGGTAATGCTGACAGTGCCGTAACGAATTCCAACCATTTATAAGCCTGTTTTACTCGCGATGATCTATCAAGTAGAGGTTGAGATCTCATTTTCCAAATGTCTAATATCTCCGTGGCATGATAACATCTTTTATAGGAGATGGAAATTTTAAAAAGGCTGTATCTAGTGGTTTTTTATTGTCTTAGAAAAAAGTTAGGGGCAAACAGTCTGCACCAGGTCTCGTACTCCCAGTGTTGTTGAACAGATAAAGAGTTCTCCCGCATCAAATCCGGCACTGGTTCCCAACAGAGTGTTCTGGCTTTCAACGAGACGAAATATGCGTTCTTTTTCAGGAGGAAACTGGGATTGATAGGCACGTATGGAATCCAGCTTTTGTTGCAGTGTTTCTGAAATATCGACAACAAAGTGCCCACTTCCTTCTGGATAATTTAATGAACCAAATCCCAGGGGGTACCACACTTGTTTTTTAATTGTATGAGGTTCTGTGTTGTTAAAATGTTCGTTCCACTTTGTCAAACGAGAATAAAAAACCGCTGCATCTGTAATCTGCATGGCTTGCCAATGGTCCGGAGAAGCCATTGGTGTTTTTCCTGCTAATCCCAGGACAACTTGTGGACGATATTTTCGAAAAAGAGTAGCCAAAGCGACGCGGTTTTCAAAGTTATCGAAAAGCCGTCGATTTGTCAGTTCCAATGTTTCTCGGACATGAACTCCCAGAATTTCTGCTGCTTTTTCTGCTTCTTTCAGTCTTGCTTCAGGCCCTGGACTTAAAGGAGTTGGTTCACCGTCAGTAAGATCAACAATTCCAACACGATAACCTTGCAGGACTAGTTTTGCCAATGTTCCGCCGCAGGCGATCTCAACGTCATCAGGGTGTGCACCAACGGCGATTACGTCAAGCGGTTCCAGTGGCTCTGCGTTCATAAGCTTGGTTCTCATGCAATTTGAAAATTGAGATGTTTTTTAGTTTTGATAAAAATTTGATGTCTTTCAGTTTAGAAATAACACCTATATAAAAGCATTGGGAACTATTCTTTGTCTTTAATAAGTATTCGTCAACGATAGAAACTTGAATATCTTGAGAATCGTAATAATCGAAGTCAGTAATGTTACACTTTGATTCACAATTCGTAATTAATTTCGTTTGAAGAGATGATGAAGTTCGATCTAAGAATTGAGTAAGATGAGAGGATATCGCGTTTCAATTAGTAAATGAGAAATCAGTAAAACGATACAAAACCCAGTTCAGATTGTGCTTGAAACAATGCTCTTCAGTTTGAAAATTGTCGAGGGACAAAGCTTGCTTTAGTTGATACTAAATTTCGGCTATTTTTTTTTCTGCTTCGATTATCACGTGTCTCGTTTGCTGTGGAGTAGGTGCCTCACGTAATTGGTCTAAAAAGTCTGGAAGTTGTATCATCCTCCCTAATCTGGCAAGTACTGAAAGGTGTGTCGATGTATCACTACAGATTACAAGAAAAAAAATATCTGTGAGTTTGCCATTGGGGGCGCCAAAAGGAATTCCGGAAAGTGTACGCCCATAGGCTATTAATAGATCACCTACTGCATCGGGAATTGAATTTCTGGGGTGAGGAATGGCAACACCATTTTCAAAAGCGGTAGAATACGCTTCTTCACGTTGTTGGACTGCTGTCAAAACGGTTGCCGGCTCCCAGATTTGCCAAGTTCTACCAGCAGTTTCAATTAAAGTTTCCAGTACGGATCTTTTTGTGCGAGCATTTAGTGGAACCTCAATTAATTTCTCAGGCATTAAACTACTAATCAGATAATCTGAGTCAAGTTGAGGGTGCGAATTGTTTTGTTCCACTTGCTCAAGTTCAGAGATCGTATAGCCACGCATCTCTTTTTCCAGCCAATGTGTAATTTCCGTGGGATGGAATTGCCATTCGCCATTTACTTTCCGGCCTGGAATTCTTCCTCTGTTCGCCAGTTTCTCAAGCTCGCGTCTGTCTCTACCGAGTTGCTTTGATAAATCATTCAGGCTAAAAGGTCTGTGAGCCATTTCAGATTACCATATTTTGGAAGAAATTTAGGAATGAAAAGTCAGCTATAATCTTTGCCAAGAATCAGTTTCTGATTCAAATGAATTACGATTCGCAATACTTAATGTCGTCGGAAACAGTAATTAGCAAAAATCATAGGAATGCAGCAAGGGTTGGAAGAATCTCACGATTGTGCCATATTAGTGGATTTCATCTACACAATGGTAACGCAAAAGTGAGTGAGTAATCAACATAACAGGCTTTGTTATTACAGTTGATCCCTGAATTCAGGTGTAATATCAAGTGGATTGTATCAGAACTCTGAGGGTAGTTCCGTTTGACATGCTAAACGTAGTTGAGATAAGAGGTTCTGATAATCTGAATACCAAACCTGTTCAGACCAGATTTCCAGATCAAAAAAACCATCGTAACCGGCATGGTCAATGGCTTCGATGATATCAAGATGAGAAAAAGATTGTTGAGGTGACGTGCCAAGCTTAAAGTCAGAAATCTGCACTGCTGCAATCATGGATATAATTTCTGAAAATAGACCTTGCGCATTGATTTCATAACAAATTTGAGTGGAGTCAATTGCAATTCCAACAGCGGGGTGATTGCAAGCTTCGATAATCTCTAGAGCTGAATCTAAAGAATTAAGGAATGTCCAATTTTTTCCAAGGGGCAATTGCATCACTTTTAAAGCTAGCTTGGTACCATGCAAAGCAGCCGCATCGCCTAACTGTTTAAGCGCGTCAATGGTCAATTGCTTCGCATGATTTCTAGTGTGTCCCGCACGCGGACCACTTACAACTTGGATCGCTGCAGCATTTACTTGGCCACCAAATTTGATTATCTCGAGGGCATCTGAAATTGCTTCTTTAAAAGAATATTCATTACCACCCGTAAATCCACCGCCAAGAGAAATGGTCGAGACTTTCAATTTTGAGTCAATGACTAGCTCAGCGGCTTGAGCCAGTTCAATATCAAGTATTTTTCGATTCCATAGACCAATCGCAGGAATACCGGCAGAACATAAACCTAGTAGACTTTCTTTGAGTGACCATTGATAGGTCGTGATTTGATGAACTGAAATACGATCAATAAGGGAAATTGAACGTTTGCTATTTTGACATTCAATAGAGGATAGAGGAGAAGAGAACGAATTGACTTTACGCTGTGAGAGAAGCTCTTTAGTCACTCGGTCACCTGTGGTCTTGAGAGTAGATCAGGTATATATATTCAATCAGATTTTATGGATCTGATTGTCAATAACAATAAGTTGGTAGTCAGGAAAATAATCTATGAGCTTTTACTATCTACTTTGCTGATAGGCCTTGCCAGGATATCATAGGAGACTCTAAAAAATTTTCCATAGTAAAAAATCAAAGAAAGTTTTTTACTACAGACCAATATTGCTTATCAAGCGAGAAAGTCAACCGACATTGATAAGCGTTTTAAAGAGTTCAAAAAAACTTTCTTTTTATGTTCTGTATGGTTAAGCATTTTCTAAAATAAAAGTAGTGAATTTGATGAATTGATATACAGGGAAAATTTCTATGCAGGATGGATTAAAAGAGTTGGTATGAATTGAAAATAATTAGAGGTGAATTTATCGGATCACAGACGCAGCTATGAAAATGGAGTTTTTACTTTGTGAAACATGCAATAACGAGCAGGAAAATTTTTTCCTGCTCGTTCGAATGCTCACGGGTCAAAGCGGGAAACGCCTCAATAGCATTGCAATTCATAAGAACCGACATCGATTTCAACAGACAGATCGAAATAGCACTTTCAGATACATTTCTTTCAATTTATAAAATGCTTCGTCACATAAATTAACTGGCAATAATTTGTGTTTTTGGATCATCGGAGACATTGACCCAGACATGCACATGAGGAGCGCCTCGGTAATGCCAGACAAAGGCAGGTCCTTCAAGTCGCCAATTGTCCCAAACTTGGTCATTACCGATATCACCGGATTGATAAAAAGAAATTCGGCATTGATCCAGGCCACCCTGTTTTTTGATACATTTTCGAACTTCACTTTGATCAGAAGTTCTGAAAGGTTCGATTAACGAACTGAGAACTTTTTGCATCTCCTGTTTTTGATCGCGGGTCATATCAGCAATCTTTAATCCGGTGATCTTATCGGCTGATTTTTTGAAATGAACTTTGGTTTCACGTGGTGCCTGGGGAATTAAGGCGACCTTACGTTGTTTGCCATCGAGAATTTTATAGACGTGATTCGCTTTTAATGCTTGTTCCCAGAAAACGTTTCCGGGATGGTTGGCTGTTTCATTAAAACCACTTGCTGCATGACCATAGAAAATGGGGCCACCAAAGGCAAGATGTTCTGCGCTGTCCCCATCACAGCGCACTGTCGTATGACGACCGGTCATCACAAATTGAAATCGATCAGTGCCAGGAGTTCCAAAAATGGCAATTGATTGTTCTTCACCATACCCCCCCTGGTCATCCTGAAGTTGTTTGCGAATCTTCTTATGCCAACTGGGATCAAAGTGACCGAAGAAAATAGCTTCAATCATTTCTTGTTGATCTTTGGTAAAGAAATCACTGTTCACAGTGGGATCTGTAATATTCCAGTTTGCTTGTATGTGTTGGCGCAGTAGTCCATGTTTGTCTTTATGATCCCAATCAAAACAGACTTTCGTTTTTTGTTCTGGTTTCATGCTTTCATAAAGTTTTTTGACGAGAGGTTCAGGAGTTGGCTGAGAAGACTCCTCAGGCTGTCCTGCTGTTAGTAGTCTGTCAGCACCGAGAAAGTGTGTGCCAGCCAGGGCAGCGCCCATTGTTCTCATAAAATGACGTCGTGAGATCTGCTGAGAGTCAGAACTGAAGGCTTGTAGCGAAGAGAGAGAGTTAAATTCCATGAGAACACCAATCTTTTTTATAGTGTGTTAATAGGGGCGCCGTCTGGCAGATAAATTTAGTTTATCAACCATTTGACTTAGTCGTCAAATAAAATCACGATGATTGATATGGCTTTGGTCTCACGATTGATGAGGTTCCCTGGCCGTCAGACCTGGCTAATTTCCTGGGAATCATAAGGATTTGTACTTGGTGGCCCGCCTGAGTTTTCGATAGACAGGGGTGTGTTCTTGTGTATACTTTTGTAGGTTGGACATTTATGAAATCTCGTGGAACCAGATACGGACATAATTGAATGTTGATGAGTATCAGTTTAGAATACTTGGCTCTCTTATCTACATTTCCACAATCGTTTTCTTTTAACAGTCTAGTCGGGCAAAAAAAAGCGTGCTGAATTTTCATCGTCGAATTTGGGATAAGTTACGACAGAGATCTGTCTCTACGAATCAAATTAAAATAAAGAAACGATATTCTTTGTTACTCTTGGTAGGTGGATTGGCGCATTTTGTATTGGGCATGTCGTATGCTAATGCCCAGGAACCAGCCACTCCAACAAAGTTGAGTCCTCCTCAAAATTTAGAGAAAACAACTGCAGCAACGAAAAAAATTCCTGGGCCTGAGAAGTTATTAAATGGTGGAAATTTCTGGGATCACTGGAAATATATCAGCGAAGAAGAGAAAGAGGCCAACCGAAACGTCACCTGGAAAGTTGTCAGTGGTGGCAAGGACCAACCAAGTATATTGATTTGCTCTGGTAAGCCTTACGGTTATATCCGTACGCAAAAGTCATACGAAAATTTTCGATTCAGTATGGAGTGGATGTATCCCAATGACCCCAATGCAAACAGTGGAATTTTATTATTTACTTCTGGACCAGATAAAGTCTGGCCTAAGGCATTTCAAGTACAGTTACATCGACCAGAGGCTGGCAATGTTTTCCCTACTCCAGGCAGTGGCGCCAAATCTGCGAATGGACTTTCACCGGCAACTCCTTTGGATTTACCTGTCGGAAAATGGCATAAATGTGTCTTGACGTGTCGGAAAGGTACGATTTCCGTCATGATCAATGGGGTGAAACTGGGCGAAGTAACCGGTTGTGATCCAAGTAAAGGTGCAATTGCCCTCCAGAGTGAAGGGTCTGAAATCCATTTTCGAAATTTAATCGTCGAAATACTCAATCCAGAACCAGTTGTCCCTCCGAAATCAACAGTCTCAAAGCCAGAGACGACACCGAAATCAAATTGAATTCTGCATTCTTATTTTTTAGACTGTCGTAGTACTAAGGTGGGGCAAGGGGCATGTCTAAGTACACGCTCGGCGACTGATCCTAATGCCAGTCTGGCGATACCCGTATAGCCATGTGAAGGAATGACAATCAGTTCTATTCCGTTTTCTTTGGCAAAGTCTGCCAATTTGATGCCTGGGTCACCAACCAGTGTCTGGAACGCAACTCCTGCAATTTGATGTTTTGCGAATTCTTCTTTTGCATGTTTTTCGACGTGCTCTGTACGTTTTTCATCTGTCAGGCCTCCAAAGAGTACCCCTGGAGAGACCATATCCAAGGGGACCATTACATGCACTACTGTCACATTAGCAGGGTCTTCTGAAATTTGAATTGCCTTTGTAACCGCTTGCAGAGAGCTTTCAGAAAAATCGACAGGAACGAGAATTTTTTTCCCAGTAAAGTAGCCCATGGTATAGTGCTTTCATAATGCAGAAGATATCAAGTAAGCTCAATTGTATGAAATTTCAACAGGAGGCAACAATGGTAATCTCTTTTGTATTTCAATCAGCTTTTCTGATTATCGAATTCGCCAGATTTGTAGCGTTTCCAATAATCATCCAGTTCTCTTTTGACTTGGTTAGAAAGTAAGAGTACTCCCAGGATATTCGGAAAGGCCATTCCCAGAATCATTAAATCACCAAAGTCTAAAACATTCGTTGCAGAAACAATTGAACCAAGTACAACAAATACCAGGAAGAGAATGCGATAGGATAGCGAAGCCGATCTACTGTCACCAAACAGAAACGCCCAGCAGCGCTCCCCGTAGTAAGACCAGGAAATCATCGTTGAATAAGCGAATAAGATGACAGATACCGATAGCACATACTGAAAACCGGGGATCTGCGAGTTCATTGCTTCTGAAGTCAACGCTGCGCCGTTATCGCTTTTAATCAGGTCAGCGTATTGGGGATCATTATAGGCACCTGTAATGATCATCACGAGAGCCGTCATGGTACAGATTACAATCGTGTCGACAAATGGCCCTAGTGAAGCAACGATTCCCTCTCGCACGGGGTAATTTGTTTTTGCTGCCGAGTGAGCGATTGCTGCAGAGCCAACACCGGCTTCATTCGAAAAGGCAGCTCGTTTAAACCCAAGAATCAACACGCCTAAGAAGCCACCGTAGAGGGCATCCTTGTCAAATGCGCCATCAATGATCGCTGTAAAAGATTCGGGGATTTTTCCAACATTGATTACCAGAATTGCCAGGCAAGCAAGAACATAAATACCACACATGATGGGAACGATCTTTTCCGTGGTGCGTGCAATGCTGCGGATTCCACCGATGATGACAATGCCTACAAAAAATGCCATAAGCAGACCATAGACCCAGCTGTAATCTTTTAGAATGGGAATCGTTTCAGTGACTGCGCCCAATGATTGTTTGACTTGAAACGAATTGCCACCCGCCAGGGAACCTCCGATACATAGGATGGCAAAGAAAACAGCTAAGAACTTTCCCAATCCATTCGCTGCTGGATTAGAAGGAAACTGTTCTCTTAACCCCTCTGAGAGATAGCACATCGGGCCGCCCATCACACGTCCATCTGGACTGATGCGGCGATAAATTTGTGCCAAAGTACATTCCGCAAATTTGGACGTCATGCCTAATAAGCCTGCCAGCATCATCCAGAACATTGCTCCGGGACCACCAGTGCCGATGGCGATCGCTACGCCAGCAATGTTACCTAATCCGACAGTTGCAGAAAGGGCTGCAGTTAATGCTTGAAAGTGTGTGACTTCCCCTTCATCTTCTGGATTATCATACTTTCCGAGAACTAATAAAATGGCATGTTTGAAGGCGCGTATATTAATAAAATTCATGCGGAACGTGAAATAGGTCGCACCGATGATGAGCCATAATACGGCCAGAGGGAATCCCTCCTTCTTTTGAAATTGTTCTAATGTAAATGGAACAGGATAAAAGAAAACACCTGCAACAATTCCATTGAACTGTCCAAATACATCATCAATCTTTTTCTCAATGCGTGCAAATCCTTTCGGTTCCGATTTTTCGATTTCGTTTGCTGCTTTTGGGATACTTTTATTTGCCTCAGGAGAATTCTGCGCGGCTTCCAAGCGAGTATTAGCTGGGTTTAGGACCAGAAACACGAGAACTGCTGCCAATCCCAAACAAAGTAGCAAATTGGTGGGGCTGTGTTGCCGGTCAAAATTCATAAAAGTGAGTCCCTATTTGCAGATAAGAATTGTCAGAGATAAAAATCAAATCAGATTTAGATCGTTTGATATAGACCAAAGCGTAAAAAAAATGATTTGTTACAGGATTTCTTCAAAATTGTGAATTGAGTCGGTAATTTTTTATCTTGAATTTGAGTTGAGCGCCAGTCCCTCAGGATTTGTACTTTGAAAACAAACTGATCTAATTGTTGTATGAGGCTATCAAATAACGGTTTACGTTCCAAGGTGATTTTAGAAAAAGTCCTGCAAATACACTTGGCTTCTGAAACTGAATCTCAATTATTTATTTTTGACAATATTGGTTGTCAAAAATAATAAATATGCCTAGGATTCTGCTATAAAGAGTATGAAGTGGAAGCTGGACGTATTGACTCGGGTTTGCAGCGTCTAAAGTACCATTTTTGAAATACATCGTTACTTCTCTTAAACGGTAGAAAACAATTCATGCGAGTTTCCATTGATGAAAATGATCGTAGTTTTTTGCTGAGTCTCAATCAGCTTAAGTCCGCGACAATTCAAGAAATTTGTGAGCAAGAAGGTGTGACGGCTACTGCTGTTCGTCAACGTTTGGTACGTTTGCAAGGTTTGGATTTAATTGCGCGTACTCAGGTAAAAGAAGGGCGTGGACGGCCTCATTACGTTTATTCAGTGACGAGTCTGGGGATGCGACTTCTGGGTGACAATTATGCAGAACTAGCTAATATTCTCTGGGAAGAGCTTAAAGCCATTGATGACGAAGACCTGCGATGTCGATTAGCGACGCGAATCCAAACTGCTTTAGTGCAACAGTATAGTAGAAGTGTTGATGCTACTTCGCTGCAAGGACGTATGGAGCAGTTGAAGCAAGCTTTGCAGGAACGTGGTTTTGTTGTTGAGATAGATCAAACTGGCCCACTTCCTATTTTAAGAGAGCATAATTGTCCCTATCACGATATTGCCAGTGGCGACTCATCTATTTGTGAACTGGAGCAACGAGTTTTTGAGCGGGTTTTGGGAACAAAAATGAATCTGGCAGAATGTTGTTTGGATGGTCATCATTGTTGTGAATTTGAAGCACAAATCAGCTAAGTTGGATAAAATTGAACTAAATTTATGTTTCTGGATTTATTTAAAATTCTGAATAAATAGGACAAGTATTAAAAATGAGTTTGTTGAAAATTTCCGATCTGCATGTATCAGTTGGTGACACCCCGATCTTAAAAGGAGTCGACCTTGAAATTAATCAGGGGGAAATCCATGCTTTGATGGGCCCCAATGGTTCCGGAAAAAGCACACTGGCGTACGCCATGGCGGGGCATCCGCGTTACGAGATTACACAAGGAAAAATCGAGATTGAGGGAACTGATATCTCAGAACTTGACCCTAACGAACGTGCTCGATTGGGGCTATTTTTGGCATTCCAATATCCTGTTGTGATCCCCGGTGTCAAGGTTGCTGATTTTCTGCGGCATGCTATTTCTAATGTTCGGAATCCAGATCGTAAAGAGGGGGAAAAGCTCATTCCTATGCGTGAATTTCGTAAAGAGTTACGAGACAGGATGAGCGAATTGGGTATGGACCCTGAAATGGCACGTCGTTATTTGAATGATGGCTTTTCTGGTGGTGAAAAGAAACGTATGGAAATCCTACAGCTTGCAATGTTAAAACCAAAATTTGCTGTACTTGATGAAACAGACAGTGGATTGGATAGTGATGCCGTCAAAGTGGTCAGCGAAGGCCTTAACCGGTTATCCGGACCTGAAATGGGAGTCTTAATCATTACCCACCATGAGCGATTACTAGAGTTCAATCAGCCGCAATTCACACATGTGATGTTAGCAGGCAGAGTCGTCGAGACGGGAGATGCTCAGTTGGCAGCAGAGCTGCATGAGCATGGTTATTCCAGCGTTCGCGAACGTCACCCCGAAGCAGCTGCAGAAGAAGTTGTAGAAGCGGTATAACTTATATTTTTGAAATACTGATTCTGAACAGAGCTCAGTGATATTAAACGAATAAACCTATTCAATTTAAAAAAAGACAATCCCGCAATTAGGGGTAGTTTTAATAAATTTCTGGAGAAATTCAAATGGCAACGAAGCTGGATACGAATTCTGAAAATGAAAACCCCGATATCGGTGAGTATCAATATGGATTTCACGATCCTACTGACAAATATGTGTTTACTGGTGAAAAAGGTTTAAATGCTAACATTGTCGCTCAAATCTCCGAGATGAAAAATGAACCAACTTGGATGCGGGATTTTCGTTTGAGGTCATACGAAATCTTCGAGCAAAAACCAACTCCGCAATGGGGTGGGAATCTGAACGATATCAATTATCAGGATATCCACTACTTTGTTCGAGCGTCAGAAGGGCAGGAACGAAGTTGGGACGATGTGCCTGATGACATTCGAAAAACTTATGATCGTTTGGGGATCCCTGAAGCAGAGAAGAAGTTTCTTGCTGGAGTCAAAGCTCAGTATGAATCTGAGGTTGTCTACGGTAGCTTACAGGAAGATCTGGCGAAGCAGGGAGTCATTTTTACTGACACTGATTCCGCTTTAAAGGATCATCCAGATCTCTTTAAAGAATATTTTGGGACAATCATTCCTCCAGATGATAATAAATATGCTGCCTTGAATTCGGCTGTCTGGTCGGGTGGCTCATTTGTGTATGTCCCTCCCGGAGTGAATATTGAATTTCCTCTTCAGGCATATTTCCGAATCAATTCGGAAAATATGGGACAGTTTGAACGTACCCTGGTGATTGTAGATGAAGGGGCTTCCTGCCATTATGTTGAAGGCTGTACGGCACCCACTTACAGTTCTAATAGTCTGCATTCAGCCGTTGTCGAGATCATGGTGAAGAAAGGCGGACGGTTCCGTTATACCACAATTCAGAACTGGTCGAATAATGTCTATAATCTTGTGACGAAGCGGGCCTTTGCCTATGAAGATGCACTCATGGAGTGGGTTGATGGTAATTTGGGTTCCCAGTTAACGATGAAGTATCCTGGAATCTTCTTGATGGGAGAAGGGGCACGAGGAGAGACTCTGTCGATTGCCTTTGCCGGTGATGGGCAGCATCAGGATGCAGGTGCTAAAATGGTTCACTGTGCTCCTAACACCTCGAGCCGTATTATTTCCAAGAGTATTTCAAAAGATGGTGGAAGATCCAGTTATCGTGGGTTGGTTAAAGTCGATCCTGAAGCTCATGGATGCAAATCGAACGTTGTCTGTGATGCACTCTTATTGGATCCGGCAAGCCGTAGCGATACTTATCCCTATATTGAAATTGAAGATAATGATGTTGCGATCGAACACGAAGCCAGTGTTTCCAAAATTGGAGAGGAACAGTTGTTTTATCTCATGAGCCGTGGTCTCACAGAAGCAGAGGCTTCTTCAATGATCGTCACAGGCTTTATCGAGCCATTGGTGAAAGAATTGCCGATGGAATACGCGGTTGAGATGAATCGGCTGATCGAATTACAAATGGAAGGCTCGATTGGTTAATAGCGACAAGTTAAGTTGCTGACTTACTACAAAAGCTAACTTTAAACAGATCTTACAAGTGAAAGTAGAATACTTTCAAATTGTTAATCTAACTGCAAGATATTGAAGGCATAATAGAAATAGTTATGAGTACTTCTTCGATTAATACATCTGCTGAGATCCCAGTCGGATTTGGTGAAGCAGCCTTTGAAGCCTTTCTGACGACTCGTGATGAACCTGACTGGGTGACTCAATTACGGCGACAGGCTTTCAAGCGATATTGTGAGCTTTTGGAATCAGAATTGGATCCTGAAGAATGGCGTCGAGTCGATTTACGAGCGCTGCGTCCGGATCGTTTTCAGCTAAGTGCTGGATCAGAGGTCGCTAAATATTCAGCAGAAACTTTGCTAAAAGGTCAAGCTGAATTTGCAGGACACGTCACTCACATTGATGGTCAACTGGCTTCCACTGAATTGGCGCCGGAATTGGCAGAGAAAGGAGTCATCTTTGGTGATCTGAGTATGGTTGCCAAAGAGCATAGCGAGCTGATTCAAAAACACTTTATGACGAAAGCTGTTTGTAGTGAGACAGATCGTTTTTCAGCATGGCATGCCGCATTCTGGACTGGTGGTACTGTCTTGTATGTGCCGCGCAATGTTGTCATCGAGACTCCCTTACACAGTTTGATTTCTCTTCAGGCAGAGAAAACCGCTGATTTTAGTCATACACTCATTATTCTGGAGGAGGGGGCTTCAGCTACATTACTAGAAGAGACTGCTTCTGCCACGGAAGAAAATCTGGGGCTCCATGTTGGTGCCGTCGAATTGATCCTGGCCAAAGAAGCACGATTGCGGTATGTTCAATTACAGAATTGGAATGATAAAGTTTGGCATATTGCACATCAGGCAGGCCGAGTGGAGAATAATGGTTTTCTTCAATGGACAGTCGGAGGGATTGGTGCCAAATTGGCCCATATTCATCAGGATGTAGTACTAGATGGTCGTGGCTCAGAAGCTGAGGTGAATGGTGTGACCTTTGCTACAGATAAGCAAATTCACTCATTCTACACGCAACAAGCTCACAATGCCCCAGAAACGCGTTCAGATTTATTGTACAAGCAGGTTTTACGTGACCATTCCCGTGCGATTTGGCGGGGAATGATTCGTGTTGAACCAGAAGGTCAGCAGACAAACGGATATCAGCGGAATGATTCCTTAATGTTATCTCCCACCTGTCGTACTGATGCCATTCCGGGCTTAGAGATTGAAGCCGATGATGTGCGTTGTACTCATGGTGCAACCGCAGGCCGTGTTGATGAAGAACAAATCTTCTATTGCATGACACGTGGCATGTCCGAGTATGAAGCCATGCACATGATTGTAGAGGGATTCTTCCAAACTGTATTTGATCGGATTCCGGTTGAGGTGGTACGTGAGACGCTAAATCAGGCAATTATTAAAAAATTAGGATTTGGACGGTAATATTCTGCCGCCATTAGACAATAGTAGTAAGAGATATGCCTGATTTTGAAGAAATTGCATCCACCGATGAATTCGGTTCTCTTGATCGGTTGGAGGTATTTGTAGATGATATACCTGTACTGCTTATTCGCTTAAATGATCAGTACTTAGCAATAGAAGATGTGTGTACCCATGACGGTCAACCTTTGACTGCTGGTTGTATTGAGAATGGGGAAATTATTTGTCCCCGTCATGGTGCTCGCTTTGATTTACTTACAGGGAATGCTCTCTGTATGCCTGCCACCAAGCCGATTCAGACTTTTGAGATCAAAGTAAAAGATTCAAAAATCTTTGCACGTCCTAGAGATTAATTGTTAAATCTGAGATTTTTATAGATATTCATACGAATTTATTCACTTCTTGTGGAAGTTCATTATTTAGCTATTATTAATTTATACTGTGTCTATGTGTCGTAAGGGGTAAACTATGTCAGATGAAATAAACAATGTCTCTGAGGAAAATAGTGAAGAAGGACAACTACCAGTATTTTCTGCGGTGAAGGGAGTCGGAGGGGAAGATGCATTAGTTGATGCCCTGAAGCAGGTAATTGATCCCGAACTCAACATCAATATCGTTGATTTGGGGTTGGTTTATGAAATTCAGAGAGCAGAAGAAAACAGTTCGAAGGTCTCTGTTTGTATGACATTAACGAGCCCTGCCTGTCCAGCTGGTCCTCAAATTATTCAACAGGCGAAAATGGCGTTAGAGCGTCTCGATGATGTAGACGAGGTGAGCATTCAACTAACCATGACACCTCCTTGGTCACCAGATTTAATGACAGATGATGCGCGCGATGAATTGGGGATTTTTTAATATCCCCTGATCCTGGCTGATCGTGGGCCATGCCGAAAATGGGAGTTCGTTTTAACTCATTTTTTCAATTAAGAGTTGACGAACCATTTTCGGATCTGCTCCTTTGATTTCACGCATGACCTGGCCAATCAGTGCGCCCACCGCAGCTTGTTTTCCGCTCTGAAAATCAGCTACCGCTTTTGCATTTTTATCAACGACCGCTTGGATGATCGCATCAAGTTCGCCCGTATCAGAGACAAGTCCCAAACCTTTTTCTTCAACAATATGCTGTATTTGTTCAGCTCGGGGAGCATCTTTTGAATTGTTAAGTAGCTCCTGGAATACGATGCGGGCACTATTATTCGTAATTTCATTGGCTTTGACTTTTTGCAGGATTGCAGAGAGAACATCTGGTTTAATTGGAAACTCTGCGATTTCTAGTTCCCGTTCTTTTAACTCACGTAGCACATCCTGTGTGATCCAGTTGGAGGCTTGTTTACCATTTTGAGAACTTTCGGCAACGGCTTCAAAATAGTCAGCAAAATCAATTCCCTGATCAATAATGACTGCTGCATCATAGGAAGAGAGTTGATAGCGTTCTTCAAGGCGGGCTCTGCGCTCGGCCGGGCGTTCGCATAGTTTTTCTAAGATACGTTCGCGATCTGCGTCAGTGACTTTGACAGGTGCCAGGTCCGGATCGGGAAAATAGCGGTAGTCTGCTGCATCTTCTTTTCCCCGTTGTTCCAAAGTGATACCGCGATCTGCATCCCAGCCACGAGTCTCTTTAGGTACTTCTTTCAGGCTGAGCCCCGTTTCCTGCCATGCTTTCCATTGTCTTTGTATTTCGTATTCTATTGCTTGCTCTACGCCTCGAAAGCTATTCAGATTTTTGATTTCCACAATCGGAGTTGGTATGGATTCACCAGTCTCTTGATGGACATGGAGATTTACATTGGCGTCACAGCGAAGGCTCCCTTCCTGCATATTGCAGTCGGAAACGTCGATATATGTTAGTAACAGTTTCAATTCTTCCAGATAGGTACGAGCTTCCTGAGCTGATCGTAAATCTGGTTCGGAAACAATCTCTACTAAAGGCGTTCCACAACGGTTCAGATCAACCTTGCTATCTTGTCCCCTCCCAGATTCATCATGGCTGTTTTTGCCGGCATCTTCTTCGAGATGAGCCCGGATGATCCCGATTTTTTTCTTCTCACGAGTTTCAGAATTAATTTCGATTTCCAGCCAGCCGTTTTGACTCATAGGGAGATCATATTGGCTGATTTGGTATGCCTTGGGAAGATCAGGATAGTAGTATTGTTTACGGTCCCATTTTGTAAAAGAAGGAATCTCACAATTAATGGCCAATCCTGTCTTCATGCCTAATTCAAATGCTTCTCGATTTAATACCGGCAGTGCACCAGGTAAACCCAGACAGACGGGACAGGTCTGTGTATTAGGCTCATCCGGGTTGAATTTTGTAGAACAGCCACAGAAGAGTTTGGTGTTGGTCTGTAACTGCACGTGAACTTCAAGACCGATGATGACCGTATAGTCCATTATGTCACGCTAACCTTTATTTCAATGTTCTAGATTCAGTTAAAAGTAATTTCGTAATGAGAAATATCGTCCATTTATTTTATTCTGGATGCTTCAAGTGCCATTCTGTTTCCCGCTCAAACATGCGGGCGGCACGTAAGAGTCTTTCTTCTTCCAGTGGAGGTGCCAATAATTGTAAGCCGATCGGCAATTTATTTTCACTGAAGCCGGCAGGAATTGAGATTCCTGGGATACCAGAAAGATTAGCGCTGGTTGTAAAGATGTCAGCCAGATACATTGCCAGCGGATCATCTACATGTTCACCGATAGCAAAAGCGGGAGTGGGTGTTACCGGCGAAGCGATGATATCAACTGATTGAAACGCCTGCTCAAAATCATTTCGAATCAATCGCCTGACCTTCAATGCTTTGAGGTAATAGGCATCGTAGTAACCGGATGAGAGTGAATAAGTCCCCAGCATAATACGGCGTTTGACTTCATCACCAAATGCTTCCCCGCGGCTTGCAGCATACATATCAATCATATTTTCAAAATGATCAGCACGATAACCGTAATGCACGCCATCGTAACGGGCAAGATTACTGGAGGCTTCGGAAGGAGCGATAATGTAATAAGTGGCAACACAATATTTAGCGTGCGGCAACTTAATTGGGACCAGTTCTGCTCCCAAAGATTTATAAACATCCAGTGCACGAAGAGTCGCTTCTCTGACTTCGTCGTGAAGCCCTTCTTCTTGTAGGTGTTCGACATATCCGACTTTGAGATTTTCGAGTGGTTGTTCTAACTCCGATGTAAATTCAGGAACTGCTGCATCAAGACTTGTAGTATCACGGTGGTCTTTACCTGCGATAATTTCCATCACTAGTGCGGCATCGGTGACATCTCTGGCAAAAGGGCCGATTTGATCGAGAGAACTGGCAAAAGCAATTAATCCATAACGAGAAACGCGGCCATAAGTAGGCTTCAAACCAACAACGCCACAAAAGCTGGCTGGTTGACGAATAGATCCACCTGTATCACTGCCTAATGCCAGCGGCGCAAAACCAGCGGCTACCGCTGCTGCTGAGCCTCCACTTGAACCACCGGCGGCGTGGGCAGTATTCCAGGGGTTGGTTGTGGTCTTGAACGCTGAATTTTCGGTTGACGAACCCATGGCAAATTCATCCTGATTGGTTTTGCCAATCAAGACCGCGTCAGCCGCTTTCAGCCTTTCAACAATATGGGCATCATAAGGCGGAACGAAATTCTCCAGCATTCTACTGGCGCAAGTAGTGTTCACGCCTTCGGTACAGATATTGTCTTTGAGTGCAACGGGGATGCCTGCCAGCTTTCCCAGCGGCTTTCCCGCTGTTCGTTTTTGATCGACTTCTCGCGCTTTCTCTAATGCAGATTCCTGCTGGACAGAGAGAAAGGCGTTGATGTTGTTGTCTCGGTGGGCGATTTCATTCAAACAGGCAGAAGTGATTTCTTCACTGCTGATTTCACCTGAACTCATTTTCGCAAGCAATTTACTTGCGGTCATTGACATGTTGGACATGGAATGTCGAGTCTCCCTTTTAGTTTTAAAGGCCCGACTTGTGATCAAGCCGGGCCTTGGAATTTTTTGCTTTCAGGTAAGCAATTGTTTAAACGCCGGACAACTAGAGAATTGCGGGAACGAGGAAGTAATTTCCATCCGTTTGAGGCGCATTAGAGAGCGCTTTGTCTCGTGGCAGGCTTTCCTGCAGTTGATCATTGCGAAAGATATTGGAAATCTCAATCGCGTGAGCCATGGGTTCGATGGATTTGGTATCCAACTCGTTTAGCATGTCGATATACTTCAACACGGACTCCATCTGTTTCCCCAGAGTATGAACTTCCGTCTCGGAGAGTTTTAGTCGGGAAAGTGAAGCAACTTTAAGTACATCATCCTCTGAGAGTTGAGTGCTCATCGTTTGTTCTATTTTAGAGCGAGACTAATACTATTTAGTTGGTAGCGTAAACGGTTTTCTAGCGACGGCTTTGGTAACTCTACCAGATCGAATGCATTGGGTACAAACACGTAGTGTTTGAACGCTGCCTCCAACTTGAACACGGATTTTTTGCAAGTTCGGCTTGAAAACTCGTTTGGAAATACCCGTTGTCTGACGACCGTTACCGCCTAGGTATTTGTATTTACCACGTTGACGAACTCGATTACCGACTACAGGAGTCTTGCCACAGGAATCACACTTTTGACCCATTTGTAAACTCTTTGACTATCTAGTGGGTTCTAAAAAACTCAGCGCTTGCTGAGACTACTTGACGTAAGATGATCGCAGTTTTGAAGCTCGATCCTTTAAAGGAACCCAATAGTATATTTGCCCAGTCCCATAATGCAACCGAAGCCGCACCCTTATCGTTTCCTACCCTTGGAAAAGATAAAAATCATGTCCTGAGAATATTACCCAATTGAAAATTGTACTATTGGGAACAGATTATTGAAAAAAGGACTGTGGTTTGAACGAAATACAAAACTAATGAAAAAGTCTTAAGTGATTTCTGATAAATATCTTAAGGGAAATATGTCTGTGCAGAAATTGGATTGGCACACTAATCGCATTAAGTATTTGCAGATGACCAACAGATTGCTTGTGGACAGGCAATTTTGGACAAAAGTAAACTAATTATGCATCTGGGCTAGGATCGAATGATAAAGGAGTAGTGATCATGCTGGTTTTGACACGGAAGTTGACTGAGGAAATCCGAATTGGAGATGAAATTCTGGTGAAAGTGATTCGTACAGGAAAAGGCTCCATCAAAATTGGCGTTGATGCTCCAGATCACCTCCGCGTTGTTAGAGGTGAATTATTCGAGGAAGAACTAGAGGCAGAAAGTAAACCAGTGCATAAGAGCCGGGAGGATAATCGGGACGGCGATTCTCTTCCCGGCTCAACGTCGATCGGAGTACTTTCCGTTGCAGAAGCAGCCCGGTTAGTTTGTTAAATACACGAAGAGTAGATAACCGCTGCTGACGATCTATCTGCCCAGGGGGGATTTCCAAATCATTTCGGTTTGGAAATGGACAGATTAAAGCTGGGAAGCGCGATTTGCCTTCCCGGCAGCGAGTAAAGAAAGGAGTTTGACGGAAACAGATACTGTAACAACAAGCGCGGCTTGTATGGGTTGTAATCGTGAAGTGGCAAGCCGTGCGATGCTGTTCCAGATCTTTTAACAGAAAATGATCATCCTTTGATGGTTTTCTGTCATGTCATTAATTACCGGGTGTTCAAATTTGATGGTCAGTGTGTATGTGGGGTAGGTTGACTGTCTTTTTCCGAACACCCGGTAATTTTTTATCATATACCCTTGGATTAAATCCAGCTGTGATAGTAATTCGAATAAAACCTTGATCATACAGAGTAATCTGGTCAAGATAGAGATTCGTGTTGGTCAATCATTTCGAGGAGATTCAAGGTGAAGCGTGTTCTTTTTTTGCTCGTGTCGTTACTTATTCCGGCTTTCATACATGCAAAAGAATATCGTGTTACTATTCCACCTGATGCATTGAAGCTACCCAAGGCATATACCAAATATGTAAGTGCGAGTGGTTATCCGGTTGTTGCTTTTGACCAAGTGAACGATTATGCCTTGAAAGAAGCAGCCTGGCTTATTGATATCATGCTTGCCCATCGGCCAGATATCCGTAAAGCAATGATTGAAAGCGGCTCACGATTTATTGTGATTCCCTGTAATGCTTTTACAACCGACATTCCGGAGTATGCACACCTTAAACCTAAGGATTATTGGGACGTACGTGCGCGGGGCTTGGGAGGGTCAGCTACAGATCCCGTTTGTTCATGTGGAGAAGAAAATTTGCTTGCATTTCCCGGTGACCCGTATGCAGCGGAATGCATCTTAATTCATGAGTTTGCACATAACATTCATTTAAGAGGTCTGAATCAGATTGATCCGACGTTTGATGAGCGACTAGAAAAAGTATATCAACAAGCGATGAAAGCAGGTTTATGGAAAGGAAAATATCCTTCGGTGAACCGGATGGAATATTTTGCGGAAGGCGTACAATCCTGGTTCAATAATAATCGCGAAAATGATTTGGACCATAATCATGTCAATACGCGAGAAGAATTAGTTGCCTATGATCCAGATTTGGCTGCTTTATGCAAAGAGGTTTTTGGCGAGACAAAGTTGGTTTACAGTAAACCTCTGCTAAGACTCAAGAATCACTTACAAGGGTATGATCCTGTGAAGGCCAAGCATTTTAAATGGCCAGAACGTTTGAAAGCAGCCCAGAAAAAAATCATCGAAGATGCAAAAAAACGAAATCAACAATCTCAAACGTCAAATTAAGATTCGAATTTGTTTGAGCCAAATCATCTTTGTGCGTGTTGATACAATTAGGAAAGAGTAAGCTTGTTTCATGACGATTCATGTTGACTATCTGGTTCTGGGCTTAGGTGGTATGGGCAGTAGTGCGTTATATCATCTCGCACGACGCGGCTTGAATGTGCTGGGTATTGAGCAGTTCGGAGTGGCCCATGATCGTGGAAGCTCTCATGGTGAGACGCGCATCATTCGCAAGGCTTATTTCGAGCATCCCAATTATATTCCTTTGCTTGAGCGTGCATACGAATTGTGGCGTGAACTGGAGCAGGCCTCGGGAAAATTGCTTTTCAATCCCTGCGGCTTAATGGTAGCGGGCCCACCCGATGGTCAAGTGATTCGAGGTGTGTACGAGGCTGCCCGATTATATGATGTCGCCGTTGAGAAAGTTTCTTCAGAAGATGCTGTCGAGCGTTTTCCAGGATTTCAAATCCCCCATGATTTTGAAGTCACCTATGAATCCGAAGCTGGACTACTGTATGTGGAAGAATGTGTGCGTACTCATATTGAGTGTGCGATAGAGCAGGGCGCTCAGGTTTGTCTCGATGAGAAAATACACTCCGTTTCAATTCATGATGACTCGATTGAAGTGACGACTGACGTTCAAGAATATTCTGCTTCCGCTGTGATCGTGACGGCAGGAGCGTGGAGTAGTACCTATCTGCAGGATCTGAATTTGCCACTCGAAGTAGTGCGAAAGCTTCTGTTTTGGAATCCGGTTAAACAACCAGTTTATGATTTAGATGCGGGAAGGGGAGGTTTCTTTTTTGATATGCCTTATGGCGAGTTCTATGGCTTTCCTTCCCTTGATGGGGAGACTCTCAAGCTGGCTGAACACACTGGAGGAGAAACGGTTGTTGATCCAGGGAACTTGAATCGAGACTTACTGGAGACGGACATGCATTCCATTTCGCGTTTTATCAGCGAAGTTATGTCTGAGTTAGAATCAATGCCAACAAGGCATGGAACGTGTATGTATACGAGGACTCCCGATGGTCACTTCATCATTGATCGTCACGCACTTAATCACCGGGTTGTGTATGGAGCCGGTTTTTCAGGACACGGATTCAAGTTTGCTTCAGTGATCGGAGAAATACTGGCCGATTTAGTAACGCAAGGTACGACCAAGCACCCGATCAATTTTCTCTCAGCGAGCCGTTTCTCTTCTGCGTGAATTCAATCAGCGGGAGTGGTCGGCAGAATGTGTCCCATCTTATCGCGTTTGGTCTGCAGATAGAACTCACGGTCTTTATGAGGTGGCGCTACGATCGGTACTTGTTCTACAACTTCCAAATCGAAGCCTGTGTAAACGTCTGAGTCTGTTTTTTTGGGGTTATTGGTCAGCAAACGTACTTTGGTAAGTCCCAGATCTTTTAAGATCTGGACTCCCACGGTGAAGTCTCGGCTATCCGCTTTGAATCCTAACTGAAGATTTGCTTCTACTGTATCGAGACCCTCATCTTGCAGTACGTATGCTTTGAGTTTGGGAATCAATCCAATACCGCGTCCCTCCTGCGGGAGATAAACAACGGCTCCCGCTTTCTCTTGGCAGATTGCCTCCATTGCCATATGCAATTGATCTCCACAATCACAGCGCAAAGAATCGAGCAAGTCACCTGTAAAACATGAAGAATGCATTCGGACCAGAGGAGCTTCAGTTGCTGAAAGATTACCCCAGACTAATGCCACAGGTTGTTGACTCTCATGTTCCACCGAATAACCAATTACTTGAACTGTGCCATACTTTTTTGTTTTGATAGGGACTTCTACTTCACGGTGCACCAGTTTTTCACTAATGTATCGATGCCGAATAACCTCGGCTGTCGAAATAATGGGAATATCAAACTGATCAGAAATTTCTCGGAGTTCGTCGGCGTCAGCCATTCCGAATCCTTTCTGACTGAGAATTTCGATGAGCACACCTACAGGCTTTAGCCCGGCCATTTGTAGTAAGTCACCTGTGGCTTCTGTATGACCAGCGCGACGAAGTATACCACCCTGCTTGGCAAGTAACGGGTGAATATGACCGGGGCGGACAAAATCGGATGCTTGGGAATGTTCGTCACTCAAAGCGCGAATTGTGAGAGCTCTAAACTCTGCACTCACGCCGCTTCCACTATCTTTATGATCGACGGGGATGAGAAACTGTGTCTGGTTAGGAGCCGTATTTTCATCAGGTCCTACTATGGGATTTAGTTGCAGGCGTTCGGCGACTTCCTCGGGAAGAGAGACACACAATTCTCCACTACCATAACGTAAGAGGAATTGCACAATCTGTGGTGTGATCGATTCAGCGGCGACGATAAAATCACCTTCATTTTCTCGCTCAGTGGAATCGGTCACAATAACCGGTTTGCCTGCTCGTAGTTGTTCAAAGACAAGTTGAATATTGGGAATTTGAGGACTGGAATTTTCTGAGTCAGACATGTGATTGTTTTGGAGCCACCTGGAAAGTTAGTAAGAAAGTTGATTCTCAAAATTTACTCAACGAGAAAGCCCTGAGGCAGAATCTGTGCTAACTTTTATTCTATAGAAGAGATATTTACTGGCAATCAAAGAAATCCTGTTTTTGAAAGAACTGACTGATTCCAGTGAGATTTATTGGCAAAGAACACTGTTTTAAGGTGGTTAATACATTTTAATTATTGTACGAGTTTTGCGAGTGAATCGGCTTTTGACAGTTGTACTAATCACAATTGAATCAAATGGCAATGTGTAGCGAATCATGAGTGTGGCAATTGAATGTGTTCAAAATAACAGTTTCTTTCGCAAGTGCTTGGTTAAAAGATTGACAATTCAATAAACTTTGATACATTGAATAAATAGGAAAAGTCCATTCAGTAATGGGCTTGGCCAAGTCCGCAAAACTTAACCAACTGGTCTGAACTGGTTGGTAAGCTTACCTAAAAAAACTTTCCTTATAAACCAACCAGATTACTAACGTTTTCAGATTTAAACCCATATTTTGAAAAGGTCTGCTCGTAGTCGCACAAAATAGTTTGTTGACAGGCCTGAAGCTAAAAATAAAACCAGTTGCACAGGAGTGATTAAGTATGGATTTCCGATTCAAGGGCTCTCGGATGCCACAGATCCTTATGCTATGTGGAGTGATGTTTCTTATCTCTGGTTTCGGTGCAACGAATGTGTTGGGGGCGCCGGCTGCCAATGTGCCTGCGGACTTTAAGGAAATCCAGATTGGACCTCATCCGGGTGAGAAAGAATTGCTTTTGTTAAGAGGCCCCGATTCACGCCAGCAAGTTTTTGTGACTGGAGTTTTGGCGAGCGGTAAATTGCAGGACTTGACTCGCAATGTGACTTATGCAATTACGAATCAGAATATTGCTACGATTTCAAGCGATGGTTATATCACACCACATAATGATGGCCAGACTCAACTCACTGTCACTGCAAAAAATGGTAAGAAGGCATCGATTCCTATCTCAGTCCAGGGAATCGCATCACCCGAGGCGATCAATTTCAAGAATCAAGTAGTTCCTATATTTACCAAGCTGACTTGTAATAGCGGTGGGTGTCACGGAAAAGCCAGCGGACAGAACGGTTTTAAATTATCACTGCTTGGATTTTATCCTGAAGATGATTATGAGTTTCTTGTCAAAGAAGGCCGGGGGCGTCGGTTGTTTCCTACGTCGCCCGCAGAAAGTCTCCTTTTGATGAAAGGGACCGGCGTTACTCCACACGGTGGTGGAAAATTGATCAAATCCGATTCCTATGAGTATCGTTTGCTTTATCGTTGGATAGAGCAGGGGATGCCTTATGGGAGTGATCAGGATCGCACAGTTGCCTCAATTGAATGTTTTCCTCAGTCAAGAACAATGGGGCAGGAAGCCGAACAGCAGATCTCAGTCATTGCCACTTATTCAGATGGTTCTACGGAAGACGTCACTCGGATGGCTCTTTTCGAAGCCAACGACACTGAGATGGCGGAAGTCAATAAAACCGGTTTGGTTAAAACTTTAAACTTATCTGGTGAGGTTGCCATAATGGCCCGTTATCAAGGGCAGGTGTCTACCTTCCGGGCGACGATTCCTCTGGGGGTCACGATTGCGAATCTCCCTAAATCGCGTAATCTGATTGATGAAGCTGTTTTCAATAAGTTGAAGGTTTTAGGAATTCCTCCTTCACCTGTATCCGATGATGCTACGTTCATGCGGAGAGTCTATATCGATATTACAGGTTCGACACCCACTGAAGACGAAGTAAAAGTGTTCCTGGCAGATAAAGATCCTGTGAAACGGGACAAACTGATTGATCGTTTGATCGACAGTCCCGCTTACGCGGACTATTTTGCCAATAAATGGAATATGGTTTTACGTAACAAAAAACTTCAACCGATTGATATCGCAGGTACGAATGCTTTTTATAAATGGATTTGGAATAGTCTCTATGAGAATAAGCCATACAATGAATTCGTAGGCGAAATTCTTTCTGCATCGGGAGAATATCGACAGAATCCTGCGGTGGTCTGGTATCGTGAAGTCAATACCGTCGAAGAACAAGTGGAAGACACAGCCCAACTATTCCTAGGGCTTCGTATTCAATGTGCTCGTTGTCACCATCATCCCTTTGAGAAGTGGAGCCAGAATGATTATTACGGACTCGCTGCTTTCTTCAGTCGTGTGGGGACGAAAGATCCCAGCTCTGGACCCATTGGTACAAGAGGTTTTCGTGATAAGCGAATTTTCCATAAAGAAGGTACTGCAACTGCAAAGAATATTCGTTCGGGAGAAAATCTAAAACCAACGGCTCTGGGAATGGAACCTTTTGAATTAAGCCCAGAACGTGATCCTCGTGTGGCACTTGTGCAGTGGTTGTCTCGAACGGATAACCCGTTCTTTGCCAAAGCGCTGGTTAATCGTTACTGGAAACATTTCTTTGGTCGAGGAATTGTTGAACCCGAAGACGATATGCGGGCGACTAATCCTCCCGCTAATCCGGAACTTCTGGACGGTCTATCAAAACATTTTGTCGAAAGTGGATTCGACTTAAAGGAACTCGTGCGTGCGATTTGTCGTTCCAATGCCTATCAACTGAGTTCATTGCCCAATGAGCACAACTTGAAAGATAAACAAAATTTCTCACGCTATTATCCCAAGCGACTCACTGCAGAAGTTTTGTATGATGTCTTTCATCAAGTCACGAATTCGACACAACGTTTTTCCGGACTGCCTGCGGAAGCGAAAGCGATTCAAATTACAGATGCGACTTCAGCACCTTATTTTTTGAAAGTCTTTGGACAACCTCAGGCGGATACGGCTTGTGAGTGCGAGCGTTCACAAAGTGCCAACCTTGCTCAGAGTTTACATTTGCTGAACAGTAAGGAAGTACAGGATAAGATCACGAATGGATCCAGCCGCGCTGCAACTCTCGCTAAAGATACCAAGCGGTCAAATGAAGAGAAAATTCAGGAGCTTTATCGTTGGGTGTATTCCCGTGCTCCTCAAGAGCAGGAAATGAAGTTCGCGCTTTCGTACATCGAAAAGCATAAAGCGAAACCACAAATTGCTTATGAGGATATTATATGGGCTCTGATTAATACTAAAGAATTCTTGTTTAATCACTAATTTCGATATTTGATAAACTCTTTGAAATTCAAGCTGACAGCTATTTTAGGTTTAGACAATGGCTGTCGGCTTTTTTACAATAAACTAAAGATAGCCTGCGATTTTCGTTTCTTTTATAAGAGAAAAAGAGATTGTTGGCGATCTCCTCCCATGATTCCTCCCAGAAACTTCCATCCAGAAAATTGGTAGCATTACTATGACGCAAACGCAATTTTTTGACCGACGTCGTTTTTTTGCGAAGGTTGTCTGCTTTTTCGTTGCAGGAGTGAGTTCCCTCTTCCTGTCGAATTCTCAGATGCTTTGGGCACAGTTACCGCAGACAATTGTGTATGCAGTCTCTCCATCGGGAGGCCAAAAAGGACAAACCTTTGAATTAAAGGTTACCAATGGAAAAGATCTGGAAAAACTCGATTCACTGTGGTTCAGTCACGCCGGAATTACCGCCGTACCTAAAATGCAAGAGAGTAATGGCAAAAAGACTCCAGTGCTGAATACATTCCTGGTAACCATTGGTAAAGATGTCCCTGCCGGAGTTTATGATATCAGAGCACATGGTTTATATGGACTCAGCAATCCTCGTTCGTTTGTTGTCAGCGATATAAAGGAACAAGCAGAGGTTGAGCCGAATAACCAATTAAATCAGGCAACCCCAATGGAATTAAATTCGGTTGTGAATGCAGCTTTGCAGGGAGCAACTGATATTGATTACTTTTCTTTTACTGGTAAGAAGGGCGAGAAGGTTTCTATCGACTGTCGTGCAGCGCGAATTGATTCACCCATGGTTGCGATTGTCGAGGTCTATGGTCCTGATCAAAGACGTCTTGCCAGTGAACGCGACACGTTTCGTAGTGACCCGTATGTCAATCTTACACTTCCTCTGGACGGAACATATCAGGTTAAAGTTTATGATCTGACTTACTCTGGCGGCGCGCAACATATTTATCGCTTGAGTGTCCACAAAAAACCTCATATTGAATTCATCATTCCACCCTCCGGAACTCCGGGGACTACTTCGAACTATACTTTGTACGGTTATAATCTGCCGGGAGGTAAAGTCTCGAATTTAAGCATTGGCAAAGAGTCACTTCAGGAAGTGCAGGTTCAAATTGCACTACCTGCTAAACCAAAAACATTACAAATGGGGGAGCAGGGTTTTTCTTATGAAGTCAGTTCTGATGGCTTTCCTTACGTTTGGGAAACACCCGCAGGAAGTTCGAATCCTGTAACTATTTTCTATGCGGAAGGCAAAATTGTTCAAGATGAACAGAACATCGAAGAAAAATTGGCCTTACCAGGAGAATTTGTCGGTCAATTTGAAGCAAAGAATGACGTTGACATGTTTCGCTTTACAGGAAAAGCGAAAGAAAAATACTCGATTGAAGTCTATGGGCAGAGAAACGGAATGGTCATGGACCCTGTGATTGTTGTCGATCAGGTTATTAAAGACAAAGAAGGAAAAGAAACGTTCAAACGATTAGCTTCTGTGGGGGCAACGAGTGTCTTTCCTGACCTTGGTGGCAAATTATTTGATACACGAAGTGATGACCCGTATTACATTTTGACTGCTCCCGCTGATGGTGAATACCGTGTTACTATTCGTGACCTGCAGTTTGAAACGCGAGGCAATCCACAAATGGTTTACCGCGCTATTGTTCGACAACCAAAGCCCGATTATCGACTTGTTGCATTACCCTTGTATCCTCAGGCCGTGAATACAGGAGGAGGACCTGCTGCAATTGCTCTGCGTAAGGGAGATTGTTTCAAGATTTCTGTCATGGCCCTTAGACAGGATGGGTTTAATGAAACAATAGATCTATCAGTGAAAGGTTTACCACCAGGTGTATCTTGCAAAGCGGCCAGCATCGGTGCTGGCAAGAATAATACAGAAATGATTATCCAGGCGGATGAAACCGCAAAAAAATGGTCAGGTCAGATTGAAATCGTAGGTCATGCTGCAGGAGCAGATGCTAAGAAGCTGGAACGAGTTGCACGTGCTGCCACTGTATTGCGTCCTGTTGCAAATAATGTTCGTGCAGAGTCGCGTATTGCACGTTCCCTGGGACTTTCAGTAATTGATGAGGTGGCTCCCTATCAAGTCGTAGCCGATGTGAAAGAGGTAAATGTGAATCAGGGCAGACAAATTCTGGTTCCCGTCAAAGTCGTGAAGCGGACTGGCTTCGATAACGCTGTTGCCTTGGCCTGGAATGGTATTCCCAAAAACAGCAATATCACGATCCAGAATAAAACAATTGCTAAAGGGAAGCAGGACGAATTGTTTCAGATCTTCGTCAAAAATAATGCGAAGCCTGGTGTGTATACCACTTATTTACAATCAACAGTTGATGTCTCATACCGCCGCAATCCAGGTCAAGTAGATGAGGCGAAGAAAGAACAGGCTGAATTTACTAAGCGATTGACTGAAGCCCAGGCAGTTCTTGCCGCTGCAACAAAAACACGCGATGCACTTACCAAAGCGAAAGGTAAAACTCCTGAGCAAATGAAAGCAGAACAGGCTAAAGCCGCGCAGGAAGTGAAAGCAGCCACAGATCGTGTGAAAGCAGCTGATGCTGCTAAAAAAGCAGCTGATAAACGAGTCACCGCCGCGGAAAAGGCAGCCGCTCCTAAGAAAATCAAGGTATATGCCCCTTCGACTCCTTTAGTTATTCGTGTCAATCCGGCACCGGTTACTTTGGCTCTCAGTGTTCCCGGTGGTGGAGCATTGAAAAAAGGAGCGACCATCGATGTAAAAGCGACTGTTAAACGCATTAACGGATTCAAAGGACCAGTCGAATTGACATTGCCACTTCCTCCCGGAGTAAAGGGAGTCACTGCGGGCACTGCTCAAATCCCTGCGGACAAGACAGAAGTAACGTTTCCAATTAAAGCGAGTGCTGAAGCCACTGAAGGTGACCTTGCCAACTTGGTTGTCCAGGCAAAAGCTGACTTTCAAGGAAAAGCATTAGTTGATGCACCTATTAAGTTAAAAGTCACAAAGTAGTTTTAAATCAATCAGATTAAATTATTTCAAATAAAAAACAGTTGATCGTTTATCTCAACTGTCCAAACAGTGATAAAAGAGGGACAAGTTATGTGGAACCGGTTTACAAATTTATGTGTCATGTTAGCTATCGTCCTCGTGGTGGGGCGCTTTTCAGTGGCTGAAGAGAAACCGATTCAACCTGCGAAAGTGGAGTTGGGGCGCCCTGTCAGCTTCGAGAAGGATGTATTTCCGATCCTCGATGCCAACTGTATTGCCTGTCATAACGTTGCCAAAAAGGAAGGCGCGCTTGTTCTGGAAAACGTAAAGGATTTGCTCAAAGGAGGAGACAGCGGGGCTTCTGTTGTACCCGGTAAGCCGGATGAAAGTTATCTCTATCAAGTAGCGTCCCGCACAGAAGAAAGCTTCATGCCTCCTCTGCCAAATAAGGTAGGTGCAAAAGCTCTTACTCCTCAGCAGGTTGGTATCCTGCGTCAGTGGATTCTTGAAGGAGCCAAATCCAGTGGAAAGTCAACTGATGCGGGTATTGTCTGGCAGTCATTACCACCTGGTTTGAATTCAATTTATAGTACAGCACTTTCTCCCTGGGCACGTTATGCTGCGGTCGGACGCGCGAATCGGATTGCCATCTATGACCTTGCTACAGGAATAGAAGCAGCGAATTTAAATGATCCTGCTTTAGTGAAATTAAAAAAGGGAAGCAAACCATTTTACCCACAAGGAGCCGCACATCGTGATTTTGTTCATTCGCTGGCGTTTAATTCCGATGGTAACATGCTGGCCTCTGGCGGTTATCGAGTTGTGAAACTTTGGAAAAAATCATTAGGAGCGGTTGTAAAAAAAATGGACCTGCCTGCGGCGATTACCGGTTTGGCATTAAACGCAGATCGGAGTGTGTTGGCTGTGGCAACCGCCGATAACAGCGCCTCTCTCTGGAAATTGCCTGAAGGACAGAAACTCGTTGAGTTGAAAGGACATGGCGGTGAAATCAAAGGTTTGGCTTTTACGCCAGATCGTACGAAAATAGTCACATCATCTGCTGATCAAAGTCTGCGTGTTTGGAATGCCGCAGATGGCAAGCAAATTTCTACAATGAAAACTCCTGCGATCATCAACACATTGACAGTCAGTAAAGATGGTATACAGGTGATTGCTGGTGGAGTCAACAATATTATTTATGTCTGGTCGCTGGTGATTCCTGTACCGAAAGCAGGAGAAAAAGCACCAGAAATTCCTGCTGCTTTATTTGAACTCAAAGGACACGCTAAACCAGTCACTTCATTAAAGCTAGTCATGCCAGCCGGCGTACAATTGGTTTCAGGTAGTGAAGATAACACCGTTCGTATTTGGGATTTGAAAGGCAAAAAGCAAATCAGATCGATTAATCATGGAGCTCCCGTGAGTGATCTTGATGTCAGCCCGGATGCTAAGAATTTAGTATCGGTTTCTGTAAATGGAACCGGGAAAATCTGGCAGTTAAGTAACGGTAAAATGCTCAAAGAGTTCCGAGGTGATTTGAGTAAAGAGCGTCAAATGATTCTAGCAACAGAAGCTCAGACAGTCGCGAAGCAAAAGGTTGCTTTGGGTGATGCAGCAGTGAAAGCCGCTGACAAGAATGTGAAAGACCGTGAAGCGGAATTGAAAAAACGAAATGAAGAATTAGCGGCAGCGAAAAAGGCGTTACCAGAAGCACAGAAGAAGGTTACGGATTATGCCCCTAAAGTGAAAGCAGCTAAGGATGAACAGTTAAAACTGTTAGCAGATCATAAGAAGAAAGGCGAAGATGCTGTCAAAGCAGCAAATGCACAAAAAGTGGCGGCCGATAAAGCAGTAGCAGATGCTGATGCAAAACTAAAGCAGGTGAACCAGGCAAATCAGACTGCTATAACCACTGTAGAAAAAGAAGTCGCTGTTGCTAAAAAAGCATTGGATGTTGCTAATGCGGTCAAGCCTGATCCTGCTGATAAAGCTGCCGTACAAAAGAAAAAAGACGCTGTCGCAAAAGCTAAGGCGACATTTGATGCCACTCAGAAAAAATTAGCAGCAGCCAAACTGAAAAAAACAAATGACGAAAAGCAGGCGGCAAAGGCTGTTAATTCTGCAAAACAAGCAGTCACAAAAGCAATTGCTGCTGTGACGGCTGCGACTAAGCTTGCTGCCAGTAAGCCAAATACCAAAGCCGTCGATAAGAAGGTTACAGATACGGAAGCGGAAGCAAAAAAACTGGCTGATGCTGCCGCAGCTGCCGCAAAAAAGATTACGTCTGCTGAGCGGTCCGTGAAGGTTGCTGGTACAACGTTGACAAAAATCAAAGGCCAATTTGCAGAGCGTACCAAAGAGAAAACTGCTTTGGATGCAACGGCCAAACAAATGGATGCTGCATTAGCAGAAGTAAAAAAGCAAGCGACCGTTTTATATCCAATAAAGTCAGTCGCCTTTTCAGAAGATGGTAAGCAAATCGTGACTGGTGATGACAGCCAGAAAGTACGCATCTGGGATGTCACCACTGGTAAGGAACTGGACACACTGTCTGGCCATACCGCTGCAGTATCTGCCGTAGCGTATACATCAAAAACGACAGTCGTTTCAGGTAGTACTGATAAAACAGTATTAGTTCAAAGTATCCAACCTGTATGGTCTCTGATGGCTCAATTAGGGACCGACCCTAAAGATCCAACCAAAGTTGGGAACTCACCGATTTCCAATCGGGCACTTTGTTTGAGTTTCAGTCCAGATGGAAAGCTACTTGCTGTAGGTGGGGGAGACCCTTCTCGGAGTGGAGAAATCATCTTGTGGGATGTGGCTACTGGAAAAGTTGTACGAACATTTGAAAACGCTCATAGTGATACCGTTTTGGGAATACGTTTTTCTCCTACAGGAAAATCATTGCTGAGTGGTGCGGCTGACAAATTTGTTAAAATCTTCGATGTCGCAACAGGTAAGTTTGTTAAGTCATTTGAAGGCCATACACACCATGTTCTAGATGTAGCCTGGAAAGCAGATGAATCGACGATTGTCAGTTCAGGTGCAGATAATGTGATCAAAGTCTGGAATATCGAAACTGGCGAACAAAAACGTACTATTAAAGGTTATTCTAAGCAGGTAACATCCATTTCCTTCATTGGGCTGGGCGCTAATGTTGTCAGTGGGGGAGGCGACAAAACTGTTCGTCTGCATTTGACTACCAACGGCTCCAATTATCGTAACTTGGGTGGTTCAACAGATTATGTTTATAGTGTTGCTGCCAGTCGAGATGAAGCGACCGTGATTGCTGGAGGAGAAGATGGGGTTTTAAGAGTCTGGGATGCAAAAACAGGTAAGCTACGTAACAGCTTTAATCCACCCCCAGTTCCTTCACAAAATCAACAGGCCAAAGTGGGAAAATAATTCTTTCATACATTTAGTTAATCAAGCAATATTTAGCGACTCTGTGGCATTTGACGCAGAGTCGCTTTTTTATGCATTTTGGTTACTGAAATTTATGGGAATTCACCACCTGATTGCACTGTTACGGCTGACTGATTATATTCGCTGAATACTTGATTATTGTCTGAAATTAGCAGGAACCATCTCATTATGTCTGAACAGTTAAATAAACGTATTTTTGATGAATTAGAGAGTCTCGTTCTGATTGACCCTCATACACATATCAATCCCCACTCTGCCGCTTCAACAACATTAGCAGATATAATGGGGTACCATTACTACACGGAGTTAGCACACTCTGCGGGACTCGCCAAAGAATCAATCGAAGAGCCTGGTATTGATCCCAAAGAAAAAGTAGGGCGGTTGGTCACTCAGTTGGGTGATCTGGATAATACGATACAACTCAGCTGGTTGATGGATATCTGTAGCGAATTTTTTGATTTCCAAGACGAGACAATTACAGAATCCAATTGGGAGTATCTCTATGACACAGCTGCCGAGAAAATGGCACAACCAGACTGGGAGCAACAAGTTTTAAAACAGAGTGGTCTCGAACGGGTCTTTTTAACAAATGATTTCGACGACCCTCTGGAAGGTTTCGATACCAAGCTTTACATCCCTTGTCTGAGAACGGATGATCTTGTCTTTCACCTTACAAAAAATGAAACGCGGGAACGTCTTGGGAAAGCGACTCAGGTGGATGTTGGGTGTGCTAGCACGCTGCGAGAAGCCATTGGCGAATTATTTGAACATTTCACCTCAAACGGTGCGCGGGCTTGTGCGATTTCGTTACCACCAGATTTTTCTCCTGTTTCAGTAACTGCCGATCAAGTTGACTCTACCGTGCGCTCACTTTTTGCAGGTGATGACTTAAATTCTGAAGAGTCTAAACTGGTTAGTCAATTTGTATTCTGGACACTGGCAGAATATTGCGGAGTATATAGATTACCATTTGATTTGATGATTGGGGTCAATAGACGGGTTTATGAAGCAGGAGTTTACCAGGGACAGGATTTATATGACAAACGCACATCGCTGATACAATATAAGGAGCTGTTCAACGCGTTTCCGAAAGTTACATTCCCTGTTTCTGTGTTAACAAGTACCAGCAATCAGGAACTGGTTAGTTATAGCTGGATCTTTCCAAATGTTGTCATCAATGGTCATTGGTGGTATTCGAATACGCCTGCATTTATTACGTTTGATTGTAAAAGTCGTTTGGAAGCAGTACCGAAAACAAAACTGATTGGTTATTACAGTGATATGTACAAATTGGAATTTGCTTTACCTAAATTTCGCATGTATCGTCGTGTATTAGCAAATGTTTTAGCCACGGACTTTGTAATTAACCGAAATTGGTCTGAACAGCGCGCTATTGAACTCGGTAAACTGGTTTTGCGGGGAAATGTTGAAACAATTTTCAGCTGTTAAAGTAGGCGATTCGAGTTTCTGAAGCGATTGCATCTGGAACTTGAGCACTATAAAATATTTTTCATATCCAGTTTTAATCATATCTTTAAACAAATTCTAATAAGGGTTTTCTATATGGCTACCCTGGTCATGCTGCAAGCCGGTCAAGCAGTGTCTTATTCGCTTTCCGGAGAGCAAACAGTACTAGGCAGGCACCCAGAATGCCAGATCCAACTCGATTCGAATATGGTTTCTCGCCGTCATGCACAAGTCATAGGGGAGGGAGATCAGTTTTTCGTCGAAGACCTGGGAAGTGGAAACGGGACCTTTGTCAACGGCAAAAAAATTGAAGGTCGAACCCAATTAGAGCATGAAGATCGTTTGAAGGTCGGTCCGATTCTATTTCGATTCGAGACTGATCAAGTAAATGAATCAAAGCAGTCATCGATCGGATCTGTGCTTGACTCTGGTTTTGATATCGGATTTTCTACTGACGAGGACAGTGGTGCGGCAACCATAATGGGGGCTATTTCTGGAGCTGGAGGTTTTGGTGGACTCGATGTACGTCCAGAAGCCAAATTAAAAGCGATGATTGAAATCAGTCGTAGCCTTGCGGGAACAGTTGATCTGGAGAAGCTGTTACCCCAAATTCTAACGACATTGTTCAATATTTTTCCCGCTGCAGACCGTGGTTGCATTCTACTTAAAGAGGAATCAAATGGTGAAATGGTTCCTAGAGCATTTAAACATCGTCGTGAGGGGGAAGACGCGACTGTCAAATTAAGCCGAACTATTATCAATAAGGTTCTTGAGGAAAAGTCCGGTATTTTATCGGCCGATGCGGCAAGCGACTCTCAGTTCGATGCCAGTGAATCCATTTCAAATTTATCGATCCGTTCCATGATGTGTGTCCCCATGATGGGGCTTGCAGAAGAGCCGATTGGCATTATTAATATCGATACTCAAAATCCACTGAAACAATTCCAGGAAGAAGATTTGGATCTTTTGATGTCGGTTGCCGGTCAGGCAGCGCTTTCGTATGAAAGTGCGCGACTGATGTCTTCTTTCATGGAAAAACAGAAACAAGACAATGAGATGAACATAGCGCGCGGCGTTCAACAGGGACTTCTTCCAAGTTCCGTTCCTACTGTGGAAGGTTACGAGTTTTTTGCTTCATATCATTCTGCACAGGCTGTCGGGGGAGACTACTATGACATTTTTGAGCTGCCTGATGACAAGATTGGGCTTTCGTTCGGAGATGTTGCAGGAAAGGGGGTTCCAGGGGCGATGATCATGGCTCGTATCTCAAGCTGTGTACAAAATACGATGCGATTTGTACATGAAGTCGGTCCTGCGGTCGAAGCGATTAACGACCATATGTGTGATAGTGCAGTCGAAGGACGTTTTGTGACGTATGTACTTGTCATACTGGATACCAGAAATCATCGACTTTCTCTTGTGAATGCAGGGCATATGTCTCCCATGATTTTAAAACCTGATGGGATAATCGATGAATTTCCAGAAGAGAGCATTGGTGTGCCAATTGGTGTAATGGAAGGATTTCCTTACAAAGTTGTAGAACGTGATTTGGCACCAGGTGAGATTGTGATCCTGTTTACCGATGGTGTTGATGAAGCGATGAATCCGGAAGGTGAATTGTATACGTTGGACCGCATGCGTGACTTTATTAAAGCCAATCGTGATAAAAATGCTGCTGAATTAGGACAAGCTTTGTTGGCAGATGTCAGGCGTCATGCTAATGGGCGTCCTCAGAATGACGATATTACCATAATGACATTCGGGCGTGTTTCCTGAATAATGACGTTTTCGTTACTTACAACCTGATGGCGATCGCATGTCTGCCAGTCTGTTTTTGCAAAATAATGGCAACTCTTCCAGATTGGAAATCAAGGGAGGACGGGTTACATTAGGACGACATCCTGATTGTGAAGTTTGTCTTAAGTCAAACACGGTTTCACGTCATCATGCGCGTATTACAGTTGATCTGAACCAGCAGTATCTCTTGGAAGATCTAGGCAGTGGCAATGGGACTTTTGTAAATGATGTGCTTGTTAAAGGCCCGGTTATTCTGCAATCAGGCGATCAAATTTCAATAGGTCCCTTTCTATTAGAATTTTCAGGGGATGCTGATTTTGAAAACGGTCAGCATGAAGGTCTGCTTACCTCTTATGGTTTGATTCCTTCGCTGAAAACGGTTTCTTTCAGGCCGCCTGACATTGATAAATCCACAATTCTAAGAGCAACAGATACAAACGGAGACATCAATCAGTACCAGATTAAACCCGAAATTAAATTAAAGGCGATTTTGGAAATCAGTCGCACAATCGCTTCTGCTTCTGATTTGGATTCCATGGCGGAGAAGGTTCTGGAAGGTCTATTTCGAATTTTTCCCGCTGCTGATCGTGGATGTATTTTATTAAGGGATCCCGAAAATCAGCGTTTTATGCCCAAAGCGATTCGCCATCGGCGGGATGATGACCAGGAAGCATTGCAGTTGAGTCGGACAGTCCTCAAGGCGGTAACCGATAATAAAACGGGTGTACTTTCCGCAGACGCTGCCAATGATGAACGATTTGAACATAGTGAGTCTCTCTCTACTTTAACCATTCGTTCAATTTTATGTGCACCGATGTTAGGCCGCGATGGAACTGTGATCGGTATTATTAACCTGGATACTCAAGTTGCCGGTCAGATGTTTTCGGACGATGATTTAGAACTCTTAATGGTCATTGCCGGTCAGACGGCACTTTCGTATGAGAGTGCCCGTTTAATGATCTCGCATGTTGAAAAACAACGTTATGATAATGAAATGGAAATTGCTGCTCGTGTACAGAAGGGTTTGTTGCCAGCCAAAATTCCTGAAGTCGCAGGTTATGATTTTTTTGTATCCTATGAAGCAGCCCGTGCAGTGGGAGGTGATTATTACGATTTTATTCAGACCGATGATGATCTGATCTGGTTTGCTCTGGGAGACGTTGCCGGTAAGGGAGTTCCGGCTTCGCTTGTGATGTCTCGGGTATGTAGTGCTGTGCGCAGCACAGTTGAGTTTGTGACTGATGTGACTGATGCGGTTCATCGGATTAATCATCATATCGACGAAGCAGCACACGATGGTCGGTTTATCACATTTATTCTAGGACAGATTCAACTTACACAGAACGAAATTTCCTTTGTCAACGCCGGCCACCTGGATCCTTTACTGTTTGATGCGAATGGCTCTTTAAGAGAGTTGACGGCAGAGAGTCCGAGTGTTCCTTTGGGAGTGATGGAAGATTATGAATATAAGACTCTACAGCATCAGTTAAAGCCCGGAGAACGATTGATTCTATTTACTGATGGTATTACCGAAGCCATGAATGAGGAACGTGAGCAATTTGGAATCGAGCGGTTGAAGTCAGCCATTTGTGAATCAAAGGCAGGGGCAAGTGAGTTGGGGACCCAGATCTTAAACGCTGTCAAAAAATTTGTTGGTAAAAGTGAGCAATATGACGATCTCTCATTAGTCATTATTGGGCGCGATCCGGCATAATAAAAAAAGTGAGGCACGGTTAAACCGTGCCTCACTGAATATCTTAGAATCGGAATTTTGCTAATTTTAGAGTGAAATATCAGTAGGTTCTGCGACTCTACGATAGCCCATGCTGTGTAGTACTTCCAGAACTTCACTCCAGGTTGGGAATTGACGACCACTGCGTCTTTTGTAGTCGTCCATTGCTTTCATAAAGTCGATTTCTTGGTCACTATAGTCGCGTTCGCAGGTTGTGGGATCAATCTGGCGTCTTCGCTCTGTTTTACGTCGATCTACCACATCAACGTCTTCATGCTTCTCATGGATTTCTTCTTTGGATTTCGAAGCTCTTCTACTGACGAGACGACGATCAACGACCAATTCTTTTGGGGCAGTAAGTTGTTTTACCATATTTACGTGAAACCTTATTCGAGGGGGCTGGTTGTACCTGAATCAATTTGTATTCGGATGAACTACGAAAAAACAAGATAAAACAGATAGCAAAGCATTCGTTTGCAATCATCATCCCTGAATATCTGATTTTAATATCACAGTCCATTTGTGGAAAAACGATCCACGAAGCCAAATTTTTTCTGGCCAAGTTAAGAATGTGGAGCTAACTTACTCTATTATTCCCGTCAGAATCGGGTTTGGGTGATTTGTTTAAAATAATTAACACTGATAAAGAAAATCGACATTGCCGATTGAGTAGTTATCCCGATTATTCCAATTATCAGGCGGAATTTCATTCGGTATGTTCAGAATTGTGTACAGAAGTGAGAAATCTTAATTTGTGGTATCAAGTGAGCCTAAGCCGATGATAACCCGAACTTGCGATTTTTGGAGACCGGCTGCGAAGAAGATGCCATCGAACGATTCGAGTATGCTTTTCAGTCCGGAAAGTTTTTGCTGACCTTTCTGGAGGTCTCCCCCCTGTCCCTTGGCAAGCTGTTTTGCGAGAAAGTCAGAATTTTCATCGATGAATGTTCTAATTGATGTAATATTGAGAAAACAAAGCTGATTTTCTTCTTGAAAAAAAGTTTCTTTCCATGTTTGGAAGAGCGGAAGTGCCGCCAAGCTTTCCTCCGATTTTAATGTGAAGAACTCTTTGATGAGTTCAGGAGAACTGGCAAAGACAATCTGTTGTCCATTTATTCCGTATGCCGGTTGATAAAGTCCAAGTCCTTCAATCCACCGCATTTCGTAGAGATCATGATTTTCAATTCTGAGAATGGAAGGTGGAGTATCATTTTTTAGTTTTGCGTTATGATCTGTAATCATGCTGTTCATCAGATAGTGAACTACATTTTCCAGAGCGATTTGATATTGGGGCTTGCTGGCCTTATTTGTTTCTTGGTCTGGAGATGAAAGCTCTAAGGCAACGAGCCCATCAAAGGCGATCGCGTCAAAGGAAAGCTCATCCCGAGGAATGGAATAAAACAGGAAGTTTGGTCCTAGAGTTTTGGAGAGCTCCGTCACAGGATCTAAACCCGATAATAGACCGATACTGACTGCATGAATTTTTTGCCATTTTTCGGGGTGCTTGTCAGCATAAAAATCGATGATTTTTTGTGCCAGTAAATGTACGTTAAGCTGACCTGAGACCACCGCCAATGCATTTTTCGGAATCTGAGAGAAGTTGTTGGATATTTCTGGAGGAATTCGTAGGATATCAAGCAAGGGTAGGTTGATTGCTTCGGAGTCAAACAGAATAACTGCTTCAAGAGCCACTGTGTTTTGGAGATGAAGTCCAACAGTGAATCCTCCCGTTTTCTTCCACCAGTTAAAGACACCCCTCTCGACATCATTTTTGGGTGTTTGGATATGTTCATCCCAGATACGTGGGTTCAAGAAAACAGAGCCTGCGATATTTTTAGACAAAACAGATTGGGCGCGTTGGTAAATTTTTAAATTAAATAAGCTGGCTTGATTTTTAAGAGGCTGCTTTTTCGAGTTCTGATTGACGTACAGATCGATGGCTGATTGCAAGACTTTCTCATTTTCTGAGATAACAAGTGTCTCTTCAAGGAAGGCATAGTAGGCCTGAGGTGAAGATTTTTCAGCAGAAGATGTCTGATGACTGGCTACGTAATAGGGGATGTTCTGGTATGAATCTGAAGTCAAGCTGACTTCTATTTTATCAGACCAGTTTTCAAAAAGACTTTGAACGTTAACGGGGTCTTTGACACTCGTTAAAAAAAGAAATGAAGGATTCTGTTGAGGACCATTATTAAAGATTGCCAGGCCGACCGATTGACCAAATATTTTGTTGAGCAAAGGTAGTAGAGGTTGTTGTGTTATGGATTCAATATCGTTCAATCCCTGTTTGAGGTTTTTCACATCCGGACTTTTTAACCATGATTGAAAGACATGAGATTCCTGAAAACGTGTGACGAGAGGAGAAGCAAGAAATTGTTTCACATGAGAATTAAGATCAGTAGCTTCGATAAAGATTCCCGCCTTGTCGTCTACCAACTGACTTAATGGGGCTGATGCTACTACTGACGAAGCACTTATGGATACATATATCGCAAATACAAAAGCGAGTGAAATTAGTATTCGGAAGTGTCTCGCCAGATTTCGTTGGAATGAATGCAGCTGTTTCATGTGTTTTCTATCCGTTGCATTGTCAGCGATTCTTAAACATTGAGACATAAAATGACGTTTGTAAATCTATAAAAAGAAAACCATTAAATGTTAGTCGTTTCTTCGGGAACGGAATGAATAATGAAATTCCAGGCGTGGCTGATTTGATCTTTAAGTGGTTGCATTTCATTATTGATATCGTCCACCCAGTTTGATCTATCTGTGTTGGCGTCTATTGATTCCGGCTTTTGAGGGGCAACAGGTACCAGGTTCACTGCTTCAGTCATTGCGCCGGCCGTACTTTGAGCAAGTCCCCATGAGGCTGCTCTTGCATTATGCAGTAATTGATTCAAACGGTTATTGGGTGTTGCTTGTTTTGGTGAATTTGCTTTTGGTGTCGAGTCAATATTCGTGCGTTTAGTAATAGTATTAGGTGGCACTACTTTGGATTGATCAGACCAAAACTTAAGAGAGACAGCGAATAACAAAATCGCGACAGATATCACACCTGTATAAAGCAAGCGAGTATTAGGTCGGGGTTTATTGACTAGTACAGATGATGAATCAAAAGCTTGTACCAATTCGTCTTTAGTTTGTTCTGATTCGATGAGTTGTGTCAGGACTGCTTCGACAAGATCAACTTCAGGAACTGCTTGCTTCCAGGCAGGCAATGTATGTTCCATGATCAAAAAGTCTTCCCAGATTTTGCGGTGTTCTGGCGACAATACAGCCAGATTTTCGAGCTGAGAGCGTTGGCCAAAATTATGCGTTTCGACCATGCTTTCCAGTTTTGTTTGGTATTCAACGAGATTCATGTCTGACCTCTGGTACGATTCCACGCTGTCTTAAGGTTGATGATAATTCTTGTCTGGAGCGGTGGAGCCATGTTTTGATGGTACCTTCCGGCCTATCCAGCACTTCGCCGATTTCTTGACAGCTCATTTGTTCTTGATGAAATAAGATAAAACACGTTCGATGATCTTCACGTAACAGATTGATGGCGTTCTGAAGTTCCTCACCAAGATCCTGTAATGGTTCCGGTGATTGACTGACTGCCAATTCGGGGGCGAATTCTGTTGGAATGGGTCGTTTCGACCTTTTACTCAGAAATGTTCTGCATCGATTGGCGGCGATAGTCAATAACCAGGGCTTTAAAGTTCGTGCGGAATCCCATTGGTGAAGGCTGCGAAATGCACGAACAAACACTTCCTGTGCAACGTCTTCGGCATCATGCCGATGCCCCAGCATACGGTAACAGAGTCCAAAAATAGAACTTTGAAACCTCGCAACAAATGCGCGCATCGCATCCTTATTACCTTCCAGGCAACTTCGGACTTGCGCCGCATCTTCTTCATTCACGGAGAAATCCCGTTTTTAGTTATACTTTGTGGACGTTAATTCCAGGCTTCCCTATGCCCACAAATTTCGAAACGATACACATAACAACAGAAATCTGAATCAAAACCTCAGGCCATCTAATTAAATATACCAGTTCGCGTTAATAGAGGTTTCAGGTTATGTGAAGAAATTTCATAAAGACTTAAAATGCAATACTGTACTGAATATATACTATTTGGTGTAGAGTTCGTATGAAGAATCATTTTTGAATCTCAGTGAGGCATCGTAATTTTAAAGCGGCTGATAGAAAGGTTTAGTATAGTATCCATATAATGACTAAACCCATTGAATAGAGGGTTTTATGGTAATTTTATGAAAGCGCACATCGTGTGTTTTCATATGCACATCGAGGGGCCAATGGATGGTATCCACACGCGTGCCATCAACATGATACCTGGTTTTACCTACCGCATTCTACAATATGTAGATCAGGCACCAATGTATAACGCTTATGAAGTGGATTGTGCAAACGTTTCTATGATCAATAGTGTTCATGTGTATTGTTTTTTGAGCAGTCAGACATTTGTTCGTACGGCCTTACCGGCTTTCATGTGTCCTTCAGACGTGGGGCCTGCATTTGCAGAATCTTCTGGGGTACGTTGGGGGGGAAATTATATGGGGTGTATTGGTTGGTCGAGAAATCGTTCAACAGGTTCTGATAATGGGATGTTTGGGTATGAAACCAAAACCAAGATGCGCGACATTACTAATGGGACATCAAGCACAATGATGCTGAGTGAAGGAGTGCAACGT